>VGOB01000081.1 GCA_016865935.1 Chloroflexota bacterium
TCCGTCCCATTGCCAGTGTACAACTGAATTCCCTTGGAACACGGACGCCCTGAACCTTCAGTTCACGACTTTATTCCCTCAGTTCACAACTTTATTCCCCAGTGTACAACTTTATTCCCAGCGTACAGGCGTACTTGCTCGTCCAGGCGTTTCTGACCGCACTGCAACCCTTGTTCGCCGCGTTCTCGGGTCAGGTGCGCTAGGGATGCACGCAAAAAAAAATCACACAGGAGAAGATGCCATGAAGCATCAGCACAAACCAGGTTGTCACTGCGCCGAATGTCTCGGCACGTTCGATCAGCGCGCGCATGCCGCGCAACAATTCTATCAACTGCTCAATCTGCGGTGGACGGGAGTGCGCGCCGCAACCGCGTACGCCGATTTTGCGCGGAACGGAATCGAGGAGGCGTTTCCGCAACACGCGCAAGCATCTCTGGGGCTACTGCGCAAGCACAACCCAGGTCTGCTCGACACTCTGTTAGCGGACATTCTCGATTGAGGAGCAGTATGATTCTTGGATGATGTTGACGGCAAGACCCTTGCGGGAGACGCGAGGAGAAAAACTATGACCAAGGCTGCACAGTCAAACAAGGAGACGCGTGCGGCTGGGAGGAAACGATGCAAACGATCACGATGCAAGGTCTTGGACTGGTGGAAGAAACGATGCCAGTTCTGGTTGCAGAGACAACCGAGGAAAATGCGGCGCAAAAAGAAAACGCCCAAGAGTTTGCGGCTCTTGAGGCGTCAGCGGCTTGCGCCACATCAAACCTACAAACTGAATATAGCACAGAATTGCCGGCGTGTCAAATCGCGGTTGCGCCGACACTGGAAGAGATCGAGCGCGAAATCGCGGCAGCAGCACAGCAACGGATCGAAGCGGCACTGCGCGACCTGAACGAAACGCGCGCGCGCATCGAACGCGAACGCAACGCGCGCGACACCGCGTTGAAAGCGATGCAAGAACGCGCGAGCAAGACGCGCGCCGAACTCGATGGACTCGCGGGTGAACGCGCCGAAATGGAACGCCGCGCGCAGACCTTCCTTACAGGCGACGCGCTGCAAGCCACGCGCGAAAAGATTCACCTGGCTTTCAACGTGCGGCAGTTGGAATTGGAGGACGCACTCGCACTCGCCGAAGCGGACGCGCAAGAGATGCAGACGCAGATTCAAGCCGCACTGATCTCGGACGCGCTCGAACTGCAACTTGCGGAGCAATACCTGGCACAACTCGAAACGGCTGCGCCTGATGTCGCAGAGAGTGTTCGACTCGCGGCGACCGCGCAAGAGAATCTCGCGGCGGCGCGTCAAGCGGTGAACGACGGCTTGCTCCGCGATGCGGAGGTTCTGCTCGCAAAGGCAAAGGCCGGGAACGCCGAGCCGACGCAGATCGGCGCAGTCGAGCAGATGCTTGCCGACGCGCGCAAGAATCAGACCGCGCGTGACCTGATAGCGCGCATCAACGCCGTCGGCGATCAGCCCGGCGCGGTGCGACGCATCAAGCAACTGGTGGAGGAAGCAGAGACCGCAGGGGTAGCAAATCGGGTTTCGTCCGTTGCCAACCGCGCATTCGAAGCCGCACGCCGCACCATCAACGCGCGTTACGCGCAAGCCCGCCCGATTGCGGATCACCTCGTCGCCGAAGGCTTTCTGCCTGTCGTCGGCGATGGTCGGATCGAGGCATGGAAATCCGTCGCTCGGCATACCCACTCGCCAGATACCGAAAGCGACAATACGTGGGAACTCGATCACGTTCTCTCTTTGCGGGCGAATGGGGTATGGAAAACCGAAAAGCCACGCGTGGCCGTCACGCGTAAGGATCTCCCGCCGCGCGCGCAACACTCACGCTGGTATCATGCTTGGGTCTCCGCACAAAGCACAACCGCCTAGCCGGACGCGGCGTCCGGGCGAGTTCGTCAATCCAAGGACGAATGGTTAGCCCGCCGGTCTTCCCGCTTGCGCAATCGGCAGGCGGGGAGACCGGCGAATCGCGCATCGCGTTGGCACTGCTAACGTTGTCTACGCGCGTATAAGCGAGGTGAGCGATTGCTCGATTTGAGTTCACTGAACGACCAACAACGTCAGGCGGTCGAACGTGTAGACGGTCCGCTCCTGGTGCTGGCCGGCGCGGGTAGCGGCAAGACGCGCACGCTGACCTATCGCATCGCCAACACTCTCGAACGCGGCTTGGCTTCGCCACACTCTATTCTCGCGATCACCTTCACGCGCAAAGCCGCCTGGGAAATCCGGCGTCGCATCATGGAACTCGTCGGCCGAGCCGCGGCAGACGTGACCGCGACTACCTTCCACAGTTTCGCGTTCAAGCTTTTGTCAGCGGAAGGCGGGACACTGGGTTTCAATCCTGCCAAGCTCAAGGTGCTCGACGGCAGCGAAACGCGGCGGTTGCTCGCGCGTGCGGTCAAAGACGCCGGGCTCGACACGGCGCGGTGGTCGCTGGACGATCTCGCGCACACGCTCGAGCGCGCCAAGGACAATCTGTATGCGCCGAAAGACTTTGTGCGCGTGCCCGGTGATTTCTACGAAGAATCGATTGCGAAGGTGTACGCGCGCTACCAGCAGCTCCTGCGCGAACGCAACGCGGTCGACTACGGCGATCTGATTCGCCTGGCGGTCGAACTCTTGCGGAGCAACGCTTCGACGCTGACGTTCTACCAGAATTTGTTCCGCTACGTCTCGATCGACGAATTTCAGGACACGAGTTTCGCGCAGTATCAACTCGTGCGCCATCTCGTTTGGCGAAGCCAGAATATCTGTTGCGTCGGCTCGCCGGTGCAGACGATCTACACCTGGCGCGGCGCCGACATCAACAATATTCTCAATCGGTTTCGCGCCGATTTTCCGAATGCGCCGATCATCGGCTTGCGGGCCAACTATCGGTCAACAGCAACGATCTTGGACGCGGCGCAAGCCGTCGTCGGCGATCTGCCGTATCGCGACGAGGATTTGTGCGCGGCGTCAGGACAACGCGGCGAACCGATCAGCCTCGCGGCGCTCTCGAACGACTGGAACGAGGCGAATTACATCGCCGCCGAAATCGGGCGGCTAGTCGGCGAACGCGGCTACCGCCACGAGGACGTTGCTATCCTGTACCGCACGCGTCCTCAGGGACGGAAGCTGGAGCAAGTCCTGATGAAGCGCGAAATTCCGTACACCCTCGTCGGTGACCGCAGGTTCTTCGAGCGGCGGGAAATCCGCGACGTGGTCGCCTACTTGCGCGTCTGTTACGACATGACCGATTCGGCGGCGCTCCAACGTGTCGTCAACGTGCCGCCGCGCGGATTGGGACAAACCGCGCTCGAAAAGCTGCAAGGCGCCGACGATGAATTCTCATTCGCCGCCTTGGGCGGATTCAATCGTCGTGACGACCTGCCCCCAAAGGTGAGACAAGCCGCGGAACAATTCGCGGAACTCTTGTTTGGCGAACTGACGCCCGCGTCGCAGACGATGGCGCTGCCGCAATTCTTCGACTTCCTGCTCGAAAAAACAGGATACACAACCTGGATCGAGCAAGGGAGCGATGCGAAGCAGCGCGCCACGAATCTCAAAATCCTGCGATCTGTCGTCGAGCGGTTCGATGGGCCGCAATCCAAAGACAACGCGCTCGCGATGTTTCTATCGGACATCGCGGTGATGGATGATGACGATCTGCCACACGAGGCGAATGGAGTTACGTTGGCGACGGTTCATGCGGTCAAGGGTTTGGAATTCCCCGTCGTCTTCATCGCGGGCTTGGAGGAAGAGGTTTTTCCGCACGTCAAGTCGCTGAAGGCGCCGATCGCCTTGGAAGAGGAACAGCGATTGGTCTATGTGGCGATGACGCGTGCGGAACGCGAGTTGTATCTGACCTGGGCACGCGCGCGCGCCAACGGTGACGGCGAACTGCGTGATCACGCGCCGAGCCGGTTTCTCGCACGCATCCCGCGTGAACTCTTGCAGCGCCGCGCCTCGGATGGCACGGTGGTTCAACTGGGTCGCGTGGCAACCGATGGAGAGCGGGATCCAAACAGAGCAGCACCGCCAATCTTGCACGAAGCGCGCACGGAGTACGCCGCTCGGTCGAGCGAAAACCCTGATGGTATCGGCGCGATTGCATCGGTTGACCGATTGGATCCCGATTTTGGAAAGGTATTCTATGACAGCAAGTCCAAACAAAAACGCCGCGCATCGCGACGAAATCGAAGGAGTGCGCGCGCGCAACCCAATTGACCAGGTTATCGGATCGTACATCGAACTCAAACGCGCGGGCAGGTATCTGCGCGGGCTTTGTCCGTTCCACGCGGACAGCGCCACACCCTCCCTGGTCGTCTATACCAACAACCAAACCTGGCACTGCTTCGGCTGCAGCGCGAGCGGCGACGTCTTCCAGTTCGTGATGAAGATCGAAAACATCCCCTTCAAGGAGGCGCTGGTTCGCCTGGGTGGGGGAATGCTCCAGCCGCGCCATGTACCGCCGCCGCCTGTTGCCGCCGAATCCGCGCCGGTGCTGCGCGAATTGCGCGAAGAGCATTTTACGCTTCTTACCGCAGCGACCGAGGTGTATCACACCGCGCTCCTCCAGCAGGCGGAGCTCCTGGCGTACCTGGCGAAACGTGGATTCGATCTTGACGCGGTTCGCCAATATCGCCTCGGCTATGCGGCGGGTGACAATCTCGAAAGATATTTCCGCTTTCGGGGGTGGAACGAAGACGCTGGACTCGAGCTGGGTCTGCTCGTCAAGAAAGACGACGGCTCAATCCGCGAATATTTCAGCCAACGGATTGTCATCCCGGAGTTGCGTGGGGGTCTGAGCGGGTCGGCACGCGCGGTCTATCTCGTCGGACGTGCGACCCAGAAATGGCAGAAAGCCAAGTATCTGGGGATCGCCGGCGCGCCCAAGCCCTTGTATGGCAGCGCGCTGGTACGCGACGCGCACGAGGTGTTTGTGTGCGAAGGACCGTTCGATTGGCTGACCTTGCTCCAGTGGGGTTATGCCGCCGTCGCGACTCTGGGACACCCGAAGCGCGAACATGCCCAGGAACTTGCGCAAGCGCGACGCCTCTACCTCGCGACGGACGCCGACGACGCCGGTCGACAGTTCGCCGCGACGCTCAAGGGAATGTTCGGTGACCGCGCGATTGTCCTGCCCTCCTTCAAGCGATTCAAAGGTCTGGCGGATGTCAAGGATGTGAATGAGTTGTTGGAAAAACATCCACGCGATGGGCGCGCCATCTTCGCGCGGCTCGTGCGATACGCGGAGTCGAAAAAATGATTGCGCCGCCTGACGCTCCGGACCAATGCGAGAGCGTATGCTTTGAACGCCGTGAGAAATTCAAACCTCGCGGCGTTTGTGTTTGTTCAGCGCCACCGCATATCGTACTGAAGACATGCGTAAATCAGACCGAGGGCGCGACTTGATGTGATGTGGGCAATCAGCGATCAGAGATGAGATTTTCCGCGTCGCCTTGCCCGATCGAAAACGCTGGAGATCTTTCAATGCCAATCCAATGCCATCTGAATAACGCTTCTGTCGAGAGCCGCGATCGCCTTGCTGATGTTCTCGACGCCCCGCTCGATGTGTCCGGCGGCGCGCCGCAATGGAATCGCCAACTCCCTACGCTGTCGCAGGGTGAGTACGAAAATATACGAGCGCACGTTCGTCGAATCATCCCGCCGGATTTGTGCGATCCGGACGAGGCGCTGCACGAGGCGCTTTTGGTCGCGAACAAGAAATTCCGTTACGAGGGGTCGCTTGAAGGCTACGTCGTCAAGGTCGCCTGGCGGTACGCGCACTACCAGTACCGCAAGTATCGCCGCCAGGTCGGATTCGAGAACCTGGACAACGAGTTCGAGTTTTCCCAGTATCACGAACGAGTGTTACCGTTTCTGGCCGATCCGCGCTACGTGGAAGCGGTAGATGAGTTGTTTGTTCAACGGATCGAGCAAATCCTCTACACCATGCGCGATTATCGGCGTCGTCACACCACGCGTGAGGCGATCGGCGACGCCGGACAAATCCTGGGGATCTTCCGCGAATCCGCCAACCTGGGCAAGGGGATCGGCGTCGACGAGTATGAGGACGCGCCAATCAATTGCGACCATCGTCGCGATCCGTACAGAAAGCGTGCCGACCGACGCCTGCACAATCAGACGATTGTGCGTCGTCAGATTACTCAAGCTTTGACGAACGCACTGGAAACGACGAAGAAGGATATTCAATCGGCGTGTCAATCGCTACGCCTCGCGACGACGCAAGCATTGCGCGAAGGATGGCTGCCGAGCGATCCGGCGCCAATGGAGAATCCATGTTTCCAAAGGCGCTGGATTCCGGGATAGCCAAGGCCCGGCGGCGACCAAAAATTCCAGGCAACCCCTAGCGTAGGTTTTGCGCACTCACAGGGCAAATCGTTGTTTGACTTGCAATTTTGCATGCTTCGCGGCGATCTGCCGATTGACCCAGAGGCACGTAATTACCACGCTGCGTCATCTGCTTCGAACAGGTTGCTTTGCTCGCCTCTGGGACAACGATCTCAGGCAACCAAGTCGTGCAGAATTGCAACTGATTTAACGAATCCGGCTCTGGTTGCGCAAAAGTTACGCTAGTCCCTGAGAGAGTTGTGCTAGATGGTGATTGCGTCTGACACCTTCACCGCGTTCCTCATTGTCGCGTCGGTCAGCCGGTCAGCCCCGGTCAGCGGTCAGTCAACGGCGGAGTTGACAAGATGTAAGGCATGTAATAGAATGCCTTACACAGTCAGAGGCCTTCCGCGTTAAGGAGTGAACCATGCAAGAAATCGTTATGACCGTCACCAGCAAAGGGCAGGTGACTATCCCGGCCGAAGTGCGTCGGATTCTGGGAATAAGAAAGAATCAGAAGATCGCGTTAGTGATCAATCGCGCGGGAGAAGTGAAACTCAAGGTACCCCGTTATCCGAATATTGATTCGATTGTCGGAAAAGCAGGTCGACTGAGTCGCCCAATCGCCTGGCATGAACTACGCACGGTCGCCCGAGCCGAGCGGCTATCTTCCAAGGCATCTCGACATCATGGCTAATCCATCTTCGCGAAAAATCCGAGGTCTGCCGCTCATTGATACCGACGTCATCATTCGGCTGTTGACGGGGGATGATCTGGAAAAGCAAGCGCGCGCCCGCGGTCTATTCAAACGCATCGAAGCGGGTGAAGTGATCGTCTTTGCGCCCATTACCACGATTGCGGATTGTGTGTACGTGCTATCCTCCCCCTCGCTCTACAAGCTACCCCGTGCGGAAGTCGTCGGGCTTTTGCTGCCCATCTTGCGTTTGCGCGGTTTTCGCATGCAGGATCGGCGCGCGGTTCTCAAGGCGCTCGACCTTTTTGCCGCCACGACTTTGGATTTTGGCGATGCCTATCTCGCCGCTTCCATGGAGCGCCTGAGATCTCGCACAGTCTATTCGTTCGATCGAGCTTTCGACCGAATCAAGGAAATCCAACGTTTAGCGTAAGTTTTGCGCAATCACAGGGCAAATCGTTATTTGACTTACAATTTTGCACGCTCCGAGGCGATCTGCCCATTTGCCCAGAGGCGCGAAATTGCTGCACCGAGTCATTTGGGTCGAACGGGTTGCTTTTCTCGCCTCTGGGACAACGGTTGCAGACACCCAAATCGTGCAGAATTACAACTGATTTAACGAATCGGGCTCTGATTGCGCAAAAGTTACGTTTAGAGCCTTGAGCCGCTTTGAGCAAAGCAAAACACCAATGGACGCCCCAGCACCATTGACTGGGTGAACCGCGAGCACATGGAGGAACTTGCGCGCGGTCCGCGCGATTCCATCGCGGCGGATGCTGGCGATGCGGGCAGGCGGTTTGCCGTGTCGCTCGAAGAAATCTTCAGCGACCGCGCGATTGCCGTCTTTCAAGTGATTCAAAGATTTGGAGCGTGTCAAACATGTAAACGCACTGAGGGAGAAACATCGAAAAGTTAGGCGCGGCATTTTCGAGCGGCTCGTACGCGATGCCGAACCCCAAAAAATGATTGCGCCGCCGTCCGCTCCGCGCGAATGCGCGTGTGTACATGTCGAACGCCGTGAGGAAATCCAAACCTCACGGCGTTTGTGTTTGTGTGACGCGTGAGCGCTGCAACCACGCGGTCACCAGGAATCGCAGAAAGGAAAATTCAAAATGACCCTCACCCTCAAACCGTTCAACTGCGTGCTCGTCCTCTTGTTCCTCGCGTTCGCATCCACCTTCTTGCTCTTGCCGCACACCAGTGCGCCCACGCGAAACCGCCCGATTGCCGCGGTGATGCAGATCGGCGGCACGGAATCCGTCGAAATCCAATTCGTCGACTATCCTGACGAATGGCACACGAACGATTGCGGTTTGACCGTCTACTTGCGGATCGTTCGGCGCATGCCGTATGACCGAACCGATCCTTGCACGATCCTGGCCATTTCCTGGCAAGAACTGTATGCCCGCACTGCCGCCTATCTCAAAAAGCAAGGCATCCGGATCGACCTGCCCAACGGATTGAGCAAGGACGTGCTCTATGCTTTGGGGCAAGATCAGCGTTTCGTTGACGCGGTCAAAGTCGTGTTAGGCGAAATCGCGAAGTCGCAAGGGCTCGGCGACAACATCGCGAAATATCTTACCGACTTTCCCTTTGACGCGTTCACCCGCTAGGGTTGCCCTTCTCGCGGAAATCATCCAGCATCTCGACGCGCAGACGCATTTGGCGCAGCCACGCGGCCAGTGCGTCTCGCTCACTCAAGAAAAAAGTCCGCGCCCAAGGAATTTCGCCGGGGTGCAGCTTGATTGAAACTTCCGCCCGGTACGATCCGATTTCCGTTTGCAGAGGTCTGAACTTGACCTCGACTTTCAGCCGGGCCAGCAGCACCAATTCCTCAAACAAGTCCGGCGTGGGCAGGCAGGGTGTTTTCGATTCCCAGCGTGGGATCCTCGTTGGGTCAATCACTTCCATGCAAGTATCCTCTCACGGCACGATTTTAGCACGAAAGTTCTAAACATGCAACGCGCTCAATAACCGTTTCCGCCGCGCAACTGAAAAGCCGCGACGGTACATTTGGGCGATGCCACCGCACTGCACAGTGAGTCTACGCACGTAGACGGTCAACGCGCGCGTAGACCTGTGCGGGGATGCGGTGGAAAGATTAGGGAAAGGAACAACGCAAATGGACCCATCTCCTCAAGATCTCCAGTCTCAACAGACCGATGACCAAGTCGCGCTCACGCCAGCCGAGCGCGGCGAAGAATTTCGCGTGCCAACCAATGGCATTGCCAATACCGATCCGATAGGGATGACCCAGGAAGTATTCGAACAGTGGATCGCCGCCATCGAACCTACGAGTCCAACCGCGGCAAAAGAATGGCGCGAAAAGCGCGCTCGCGCGGAAGCGGCAAAAGCAACTGCCACTGAAGCGAGTGACGAGCCGGACGAATTAGATGAACCGGATCAATCGAACACCCCCGCGGCACCGCAAGCGGAGCAACCCCCCACGGCCGAACCGTACGATTTCGACCGTTGCACGATCACCATCGGCATTCAGCTGTTGCCAACCCCGGATGGCTGTGATCCGAACGAACGCCAAGTCATCGCCGGTGTGCGGAATCACAACGACCCGCCGATTATCCGCTGGGCGACCCTGGCGGAAATCACCTCTCCTGTTGTGATCGCGCAACTGCTTGCGCAGTTACGGGCTGAACTGCCAGCCCGCGAACAAGCGCGCCGAGATCGCGAAGCGCAAGCGCGTGCCGAGGCAGAAGCGCGCCAGCAGAAGCTTGCCGCGATGAAAACGAAAAGGGAGAAGAAGCGATCCAATCCGTTGATAACTGCGCCGCCGCCCGCGTCGGCGATCGGGTCAGCCAGTGGTGCCACGCTGTCCCAAACACCGGCGGTCGCCCCCGCGACGGCGAACACACCAGCGTCAGAGGTTGAATCTGTGTCATCGTCGGTTCAGCAGCAGTCGCTGTTTTAACCTGTCGCGCGCCACGCGGCTAACCGATCAAAAGGAATTTGGAGGAAGCGATGAATATCATCCTGGATGGTCAAATTATCACTCTGCCTGATGACGTCGCGCAAGACGATCAGTTGATTCGGCGCGCGCTCGCGCCGTTCTATCCTGCGGTCACCAACGCACAAATCAAGCGCGAGGAGAAAGACGGCGAGACGCAGATCACGGTCATCAAGCGCGCCGAACCCCTGGGGTAGTCGCCATGAGCACGGATTCCGGGGGGCGTGACAGTGATGCCGTGATCGAGTTCTTGGTTGCTGCGCCCCGGTACGTCAACCCAGCCATCGCGCTCTATCAAGAACTCACGGCGGCGTCCGAGATTTCACGGGAAGAAATGTTGCTGCTTCAGCCGCGCATTGACGCGGCGATCCAAGAGGGGCAGCAAGCGTTGGAGCTGGCGGTCCAGTCCCTGAAAGCTCTCGTCGCGACAGAGCCGATGGCGTCGGTCGAGGTGCCGAATGGCTTCTGAAGCACCGGAACTTGTCTCGGCGCACACGTTCGCTTTCGACGCGGCCAGGGCACAGCTCCAACGCTGGCGCGTTCCGACGTTGGGACAAGCGCTGGACGAGCTTCTCGTCTGGTGCGAGCGCTGCACGCTCATGGCGCTCTATCGGCAATATTTCCCCACCGAGTACGCGCGGTCACAGGCGAACGTCGTGCCTCCAATGAACCGCGCCGGCGGGTACTCAGACCGCGAATTGGAATTCCTTGGATTGGTGAACCAGCGCCTCTTTCCGATCTCGCAACCCGAGGATTACCTGGGAGTAGACGAACGCTTTCCCTGGATTCCCTTTCAAGAATGCTCCGTCGAATTCTATGACGAAGAAGATTTCTCGTCATGGCGAAGGCCCATCCAGGTGTTTGCGTGTCTGATCGGCGCGGCGGGCGACGACTGGTGGAAGGAGGTTCTGCCCGGCGCGCCGCTGCTCCAGGACGGAACGCGCGACTGGGAATTGTTCAAGCGTTTGTGTCGCCGCGCTGGGGGAATTCTGACGGACGCGCCGTTAGGACTGGAGGTCGCGAGCCTTTCTACGGGCAATCTCTTCTTCGACACATCTTCGGAAGTGGGCGGCGACGCGTTCGGGTGGGAACCGGATGTCGTGGCATTTCTCGCCGCCGAATGGCGGAAGGCGCGCGAACTGAACGCGCGCTTCGACCGCCTGATCGACGCGTTCGAGCGCGAGCCTAGCGCGCTGGTTCGCCTCGTGACACTGTGGAATCGCGCGATCGAGAAAAAGGAAAAGGAATCATGACGCTATCCAGGGATAGTTCACTCGCGCCCGCGCCGAGCGAGCATGTCTGTCCGTGGCGAATTCCGGATGAAGAAGCGGCGCTCGTGTTCGTCAAAGGACAATATCTCTTTCGCCACCGCGATCAGACCGGCGCGACGACAATCAAATTCATCTCTCCCGAGTCTGTCGCCGCGGCGTTCGCGCAAATTCGCGTGGACAGCGGCTGGCTGCCCCCGAACGTCCTGCGTTGGGGGATCGGTGCGAGCGGTGAGTGGATCGCGTCGTCGATCCCGCCAGGGGTGAGCGAGCTCACGTTCGAAGTTGACGCCTCAAATTCAAAGGAGCCGAACCCGATCGTCTTGAAGGTTGCTTTGCCTGGTCTCGTCTTCCTGGGCTATGGCATCCAATACTTTGTGTGGGCAGTGACGCAAAAGCCCGGTCCGACGATCCAGACGTATCACGCCCCGCTGCCCAATGTGGACACGCAAGGGCGGATTTGTTTTGGGGGCAATCGGGTCCCGCGGGCGGCGACGGGCACGCTTGCCGCGACGTGGCAGCTGTTTCAGGGTGCGTCGTTCACCTCGCACCTGGCGAATGGCAAATCACGCCGGTCTCCTGAAGATGTGCGCGTGCATTTGTTCGATCTGGCGCGTAGGAACCGACGTCATTACCCGACCCGCGACTTGCTGCCGATGAACCGGACACTGGAGCAAGTGATCGATTGGGCTTTGAGGAGTTCCCTATGATCTCACTTGTCGATTATCTTGTCGCGCGCGAATTACCGCTGCCGCCGATCCAGGACGGGCGAATGTTCGAGTACGTCCTGGCAGCGAACGGCGTGTTCGTGCGCGGTAAACGCGCTGGACTAGAAGTGATGCTACCGGTCACGCGCTTCGGAAGCGCGGGTGCCGTGCGCGCGTTAGCGCGGCTCGAACCGTATGTGCACCTCACATATCCGCGCGTGCCGACCCATCTCGGCGAAGAAATGTTGCGCCAGGCGCGCGCAGCCCGTAACGTTCAGCCGAACGCGCGCGCCGCTTTTCTGAAGACGCCCACACGCGGACGCCTGACCTTCGTGAACCCTTCGGACTGGATCGAAGTGCTGTTCTACCTGGATTACGACGTTGCGCGCGGAGCATGGCAGTTGATCACGCCGGAGCAGGAACAGTCGGTCGCCCAGGTCGTGCCAGTGGATCGCTACGACGCGACCCACGCGAAGGCGCTGATTCAATTGCATTCGCATCACGATTTTACGCCGATGTTCTCGTCGTTTGACGACCAAGATCATACGGGCTTTCAAATCTATGCCGTGCTGGGCAATCTCTCGACGCAGCCGACGCTGCGCGTCCGCGTCGGATTGTATGGCTACTGGATGGACATTTCCGCCTGGAATATTTTCGAGCCAATCGAAGGAGTAGGCGATGCGCAAGCAGGGTAACGTGGCGCAACAACCCGATCTTTCTTTCGTTCGCGCCGCACCAGTGGTGATCTCAGTCCGAGGCGCGTTCCAGATTTTTCTCGCAGGCTGCGGTGGGACGGGGAGTGTGCGCCGTGCAACGGCATAAGTAATTCCAGCTAAGCTGGTGTCAGTCGAGTGCAAACTGACAAGGTCAACCAACCCACCGGAAGGCGAAAGCCGGAAGGGAAAATAGCATGTTGGTAAAGCGGTAAGTCTACGAAATCGTGTGGTAGCGACGTAACCGCAAGACCTGTCCAATACGGGTAAAGCTAAACTGCTTCAAGGCTAGTGACGAGTTGAGGACGTGCCCCTCCTCTGGAAACACGATTGTGAACAGAGCCAAGGATAGCGAAGCACAACTACCGCTTCGACGAAGCACTCTCCGAGGAACAGCGGCTAACGAAGCCAATCAAGTCACGAACAGCCACCCTAAGTTGGACTGAACCGTTACTTATGACCGCATCACGGGATCGCCTAAAGGGCGAGAGCCCCAAGGTGACGGAGTTCCCATAGTAGTCCGAAGCAGGGAAAGCCTGCTACATACAAACTCTGATGGTGCAGGCAGAGCCATCAGACAGGCGAAGGGGAACAGGTATTGTTCGCTCACTAAGATTATGGAGGTATGCGAAATGCAAAACGCTGAAATCGTCTTAGAAGCACTGCGGAAATTGGGGGGAAATGGCAGACCCCTCGAACGAGTGTATCGACAACTCTACAATGAGAACCTGTACTTGGCGGCTTATGCCAAACTCTACAGGAACGATGGTGCGCTGACCAAAGGCACTCTGGATGAAACCATCGATGGCATGAACTTGAAACGGATTCGGAACATCATCGAAGAAATGATGTACGAGCGATTCAGGTTCACGCCAGCCAGGAGAATGTGGATCGACAAAAAGAACGGCAAGAAACGTCCCCTGGGTATACCCAACTTCAAAGATAAACTAGTGCAGGAAGTGATTCGCGGAATACTCGAAGCCTACTACGAACCACAATTCAGCGACAACTCTCACGGTTTCAGACCTAATCGCGGTTGCCACACTGCACTATCTCAAATCCGACAGCAATTCAAAGGAATTGCTTGGTATATCGAAGGCGACATCGCTGGCTGTTTCGATAATATCGACCACACGATTCTGATGGAGATTCTATCCAGGAACATCCACGATAACCGACTGCTCAATCTAATCGAACAGGGATTGAAGGCAGGCGTAGTTGAAGACTGGAAATACCACCAAACGTACAGTGGAACGCCCCAAGGCGGAATACTCAGTCCCCTGCTTGCCAACATTTACCTGAACGAATTGGACAAGTTTGTGGAAACAGAACTGCTACCCAAATGGAATCGGGGAGAACTACGAAAGCGCAATCCCCTAATCCGAAACTATGAATACCGTATACGGAAAGCCAAAGAACGGCAAGACCTCGATGAAGTTCACCGACTCATCAAGGAACGGCGACAACATCCGTATATGGACACCGATGACCCGGATTATCGCCGCCTCAAGTACGTCAGGTATGCGGACGATTTCATCCTTGGGTTTGCAGGGTCGCAAGCCGAAGCAGCGGAGATCAAGGACACCATCGGTCAATTCCTCAAACAACATCTGAACCTGACCCTGAGTGAGGAAAAGACGCTGATTACCCAAGCGCGTAAAGACAGGGCATTGTTCCTGGGATACAACATCAGCACTCTACAATCGAACACCAAACTGTACAATGATGCACCCTCCGACAAAATCAGATACAAACGGCGGAGTATCAACGGCAGCACACGACTCGGTGTTCCCTATGGGTTGGTACAAGAAAAAGCCAAACGATTCATGGAACGCGGAAAGCCCATCCATCGGGTAGAACTGCTCCAGCGAACCGTCGCCGAAATCATCAGCCAATACCAGACGGAATTCCGAGGCGTTGTCGAATACTACAAATATGCTGAAGATGTTCATGTCCTGGGTTCACTCAAGTATGTGATGGAACAATCACTGACGAAAACACTCGCCCACAAATTGAAACTGACCGTCTCCAAGGTCTATCGAAAATACAAGACCACAGTAGTATCTTCTCAATAATTCAGGGGAAAGTGGCTCGCGTGACCATTTTCATGCGAGAAAAACGAGGTTGAGTGTAAGTTTACCCCAAGTTATTGAGATGATACCCACAGTAACGGTGGATGACCGACCGTACAAGGTTCTCCAAGAAACGATAGAAACCGAAAAGGGGACGAAAACTTTCACTTGGGGCGGGATACCGCTAAAACGACATCACGGGCAAATCACGCAACCCCTGGATGACGAGATTCGCACCTTCAAATGGAGTGACCGCTCAGACCTTGTAACTCGGCTACTCAAAGGTAGTTGCGAAATCTGCGGTAGCGATGAAAACATCCAAGTCCATCACATCCGAAAACTCAAAGACCTGAAAAATCAGTGGCGAGGTCGGAGAGAAAAACCAGAGTGGATAAAAAGAATGATTGCCCTGAGTCGAAAAACACTCGTAGTCTGTGAAAAGTGCCATCAAAGTATTCATCACAGACCAGAAACAGTTGCCATTCCCAAGACCGTAGAGTAACAATTCTGGAGAGCCGGATGCAGGTAAACCTGCACGTCCGGTTCGGAGGGGGGCAAGGGGAAAAGCAGGTCAAGCTGCTCGCCCTTTGCCTACCCTACTGGCTCGCTCCGTCGATTGCCCGCCTCGCGCGGGTGCTTGCTGAAACCGGCAAACAAGTTGCGGTTACATTTGTCGATCCGGATGTCGTCGAGGAGGTGAACGTGCCGCGGCAGAATTTTTGCGCGGCGGAGGTCGGGCGCTTCAAAGCCGAAACGCTCGCGCGGCGTTTCAGCGGCGCGTGGGGCATTCCCATCACGACGATCACCGAGCGATGGGACAAGCAGATGATCCGCGAGCACTGGAGCGCGACGACCATCTTGGTTGGGTGTGTGGACAATCCAGCCGCGCGGCGAAGTCTCGCCGACGCGCTCGCGAACGCTAGCCCTAATTCCAGTAGCCCAATTTGGTGGTTGGATTGCGGGAACTGGCGCGACAACGGCCAGGTTCTCTTGGGCAATGTGCGAACGCCGAAAGAATTGCGCGAGGCGTTTCAGATCGAAACGCTCTGCGCCGCGTTGCCATCTCCCGCGCTCGTGCATCCCGAATTGCTGACGGCATTGCCTCACGCGTCCCGTGCCGCGCCTCCACCCGGCGGATCGTGCGCGCAGATGGCGCTCGCGCACGCGCAAAGTTTGATGATCAATCAGCGCGTGGCGAGCGAAGCCGCCGACTATCTCGCGCGGCTACTCCTGGCGAGCGGTTCGCGCGATGGTGGCTTGTGCCGCTTCGCGACGTACTTTGACCTCATCAGTGGATCGGCGCGGTCGCTCTACACGACACCCGAAACAATTGCCGCCGCGCTGCACACCACGCCAACAAAATTATTCAGAGGGAAATCGAAAAGAAACCGCGCCGCGCGGTGACGTCCGGGCGCTGTGTCGCCAGGCGCGCGATATAGGTGCGGTGAGGCATGAAGTCTTAGCCGATTACACCGTCGTCTTGGAATCGCGGCGAAGTGGAGACAAAAGCCGAACTTTCTGGCGATCCCGATCACGCGTGATTGGGGATTCCAAGCGCGCATTGCGCGCAAGCGGGTGGGGCAACAACTTGCGCGCGACGCTCGCGGTTTTTCCAGGGCAGGGACAGTTGCGTAGTATCAAGCGGTGTGGTAGAATACGCGAGGAAGGTAGAAAGGAATGACGACATGACATTGGAAGAGATTCTCGAGGAGATTCATACCCTCGAAGAAGAGTTGGGGACGTACGAACGCAAGTACGGCGTGTTGTCGGAGACGTTCTACGAATCCTATCTCCATGGTGAAGAGCCGCCCGACGACGCGTGGGTTATGGATTGGACGCGGTGGGCGAGCGCCTACAAAGTTTGGCTGCGTCGGCGCGAGCAATATCGCGCGGCGATTGGGTCTCTGCGCGCGCAGAGCACTACTCTCTCTCAAGTGATCGAGAAAGCCGCACGGCATGAGCCCATTCCAATCCCTGCGTGATTACGAGCTATTCGTCTATACGCTCCCTCAGCAATTTCCCAGCATTGTCAGTTCGACGCTGACGGTCATCCGTCGCGGTAAGTATCTGGCTGAGGCGACGGGCGAATTGTTCTTCCCGGTCGAGATTCGCTTGACAGTCTACGAACGACTCACTTGGGACACCGGTGTGATCGTCATTGAGGGTTACAGTTACGAAGTGTGGCGCGGCAGCGAAAAGTTGTATTGGTACGATTCGCAACCGCATCCCGGCGACGTAGTGCTGGCAGCCACTGATCCGCATCACAAGCATATTCCGCCGGACATCAAACACCATCGTGTCACCGCACCTGGATTGAGTCTCGTGCAGCCGAACCTTCCGTTCCTGATTGAGGAAATCAACCAAATGTATGCCAAGTGAGAGAGACAAACCCGAAAGGTTTTCGGAAGCCCTTCGGGTTTTTGCTTCTGACGACTGTCTATCACCACCGGCTCCAACGTTTGCCGCCTTCATTTGATCCAGAGGAAGGCGGCTGGCCTTTTGGCGCGATCATAATCCAGGCTGGATCGCGCTTTCAATCAATGACTTGCTGCGGCACCCCCAAGTTTCTCTCAATGAGGAACCGAGGATGCCGCAGTTGTTTTTCCCAGGAGGAATCCAAATGAAAGTTGTCGTTATCACAGAAGCACTTACCCGCGCGGCTGGGATCGTGAGCCGCGCCGTAGCGTCGCGAACGACGCTGCCCGTGCTAACGAACATTCTACTCGAAGCGCGCGAACCTGAGCTCGCGCTCAAGGCGACGAATCTCGACGTTGGCGTCGCTCTGACGATCCCCGCGCGCGTGGAAGAACCGGGCGCAGGCACCGTGCCCGCGCGCGTGTTCGTCGATTTCATCGCGGCGCTGAATGGTGAGACCGTCGAGATGGAGTGGAATGAATCCACAGCGACCTTGGGCGTCCGGTGTGGTTCGTTCCGGTCGCGCATCAAGGGTATTCCTGCAACGGAATTTCCAACGTGGCCCGCGCGCGACGAAAAGGAGACCGTGATCACATTCAGCGCCGCGTCCACGCTCGCCGCAGCGCTCAACCAGGTGAGCATCGCCGTGGCGAAGGAAGAATCGCGACCGGTCTTGACCGGCGTCTGCGCGGTGATCGCGCCGGCAGGTGTGACGTTTGCTGCCGCGGACGGCTTTCGCCTAGCGGTCAAGCGCGTCCCAGCGACGATCCAACCCGCGCCGACCGAGCCCCGGCGCATCATCCTTCCCGCGGCTGCGGTCAGACTGCTCCCCACAATCTGCGGGGACTCTGGCCTGGTCGAAATGCGCGTCCATGCCGAGGCAGACCGGATCGCGCTTCTCGTGCCGGGCGCGGAAATCGTCGCGCGCCTCATCGGAGGAAACTATCCGCAATTCGAGCAGATCATTCCAAGCGCGGCGACGAGCCGCGTGGTTGCCGCACGGGACGATCTGCGCGGCGCGCTGAAAGCCGGCAAACCCTTTGCCGCCAAAAATCGCGTGGATCTGACGGCGCGTGCAGAGACTGGAATCGTGGTGATCAGCGCCTGCGCGCCCGAGGAAGGCAACAGTTCCTCCGAGGTGAGTGTCTCCTTGGAAGGACCGTCATTCCAAATTGCGCTCTCCGATGTCTATCTGGCAGATTTCTTGGGCGCACTCACAACACCTCAGGTGGCGCTTGAAGGCACAGGCCCGACCCAGCCGGTTGTGTTGCGCGGGGTGGGTGATGGGGATTTCGTCGGTGTGATCATGCCAATGCATGGTGAACCCCATCCTCCATCGCCCGCTACCACGCCCCCCACGGCACCGCCAGTGCGAGCACCGGTGACTGTAACTGCCGCGCCTGTTCCTGCCCCTACGCCCGAACTTCAACCCGCGTAATCGCGTTGGGGATTGCGCCGCGCACTACCTCCGACGCCGACCTGCGTTCATCAATACCTTGAGCCTCGCCAGAGAGGACAAGTCGACAAGCCCTTGGATTGCCTCTTGGACATCCAGGGGCTTGTGTTTTCCGGAGCAAGCCATGTCTCACAGGAAACGAACGCGAAAAAACACGAAACTTTCAATCGCCGAGTACGAGGTCGTGACCGAATGTCCGGTGCTCTTGGAGGATGACGGAAGCTATTCAGATAACACGCCAGTGCGTTACTTTCTGAGCGTTAGATTGTCGGACAACCGCACCGCGAGGATTCCAATTGAATCGAACACAGCCAAGCAGATCGACGAGTGGGAATATATCGGTGGGGTCATCGCCCCAATTGTCAATCGGCATTTCGGGACTCGGATCAACAGCGCGGATTGGTAATGGTGACTCGACCGCGGAAGAGATTTCTGACCGCTAACCTTGGCGCAATTCACAAGGGATCAGGTGGGTGAACGCGTTGTCAAACGATCGCGCCAGATGTGCGCAAAAAAATGATCGCCCATCTATTCGGTTATTTTGCAAAGATCAACGGAGGAACGAGTGAACCACGTTGGTTACGTTTTCGTCTTTGAAGGCGAAGTCAGAAAGAGTTCAGGAGAGATGACCTTCCTTGACTCCTCTCGATTGTTGGGACTCCGCGCTGGCGCCGAATCATTCACAATTTGGGTTCCGAACTATCGAGAGGGTTGTGACGAGGCATTGCAGGAAGCTATCCAGCGCGCGCGTGTCATAGTTGATTTCCATCGCGATCAGATTGATCCAGGCTGGATTGAATTCATCGGTGCGTTATGGCACAACAAGAAGAAAGTGTTCCAGTGGGAATTGGTGTAGCGCACACGGGCGTGATACCCTGCGAGGAAATATGCTCACTGATTTAACAAGACGGCCAATCGTGATGTTGAACGAGCCGACCGAATTTCCGATCGGCGCAATTCGCGTGAACGGAAACACGCGCGACGCGGTCGGCGATATTCAGGGCTTGGTCGCGACGATTCAGAAATACGGCGTCATCGAGCCGGTCATTATCACGCCCGATGGTGAACTACTTGCTGGGAAACGCCGGCTGACCGCCGCCCAAGCCGCGGGTTTGATCGACGTGCCGGTGCGCGTCCGCGATGTCCGCGACCCGCGCAGCGCGCTCGAAATCGGGCTAATCGAAAACGTCCAGCGGCGCGACCTCGATCCGTTGAGCCGCGCCCACGCCTATCACGCGCTCATCCGCGAACATGGCGCAACCGTGAATGAAGTGGCAGGCCTGGTAGAGCAAGGGACGGCTCACGTCTACCAATATTTGCAACTGCTCGAATTACATCCCGAAGTGCAGCGCGCGCTACGCGATGGAGCAATCTCATTTGCGGACGCGCGCGATCTGACTCCACTCGCGCCCGAAGACCAGCTCGCGGTGCTGGCAGAAATTCGATCAATGGGAAAACAGCTGACCTCGCGCCAGGTCAAGCAAATCGTCAGAAAACAGCGTGCAGTTGCGGCGGCAAAGCGTCATTTCGCGCGATCACCAACCGATGCAGAGATGTCCGAGAACATCGAGAACCTCTATGGCGCGTTATTCGTTGAAAACCTGGGAGACGATCGGCGTGCATCCGTTATGACCCCACCTCACCTCGAGGCGAGGACTGAGTTGAACGCGGTCGTTGTGGAAATGCTTGAGGCAGCGCAAGGTGAGGATCGACTTCGCGCGTGGGCGCGGCGATTGAGTCGCATCGCGGAACACCTGCAAGCGGATAGCCCAGATGGACAATCGCGATGAGTAATCGTTTTCCGCGATGTCCCGATTGCGGTGGACCGCTCAAGCAAACTGGCTTGACGATGACCCTGACTTGCGAGTGGTGTGAGACCGAATGGGATATCGAAGAAATCGAAACAGAACCGGAAGGAGAAGATGAGAGTCAGAAAGGTTCCGCGCAGAATGATCGCACAAACAGGGGAGGCGCAAAGCATGACAAGCGGTGATTTGAGAACCGGGCAGCCCGTGATGTGGAAGCGCCCCGGCAAAAGAGCATTTCGGTGTGTGGTCATCGCGCTCGATTCGAACACGGACACGGCGCGGTTGTGGGAAGTCGCGACTGGCAAAACGCGCCTCGCGCCACTCAATCAGTTGAAGCCGGAGCGCCCATTCGCGTCGCGCTCGCGGAATGCTCGAACACCGAAAAAGGGCTCCCAGGTTTTCAACTCGTGTCGAGATGACGACGTTGCATCGCGTGGACGCGAAGCGTCCTTCGCGAATCTCGCGCCAGACGCGCACCTCGAAGAAGATTATGAACTGCGCGTGAGTGGATGGGAAGAGTAGGAGGAAGTGATGACTGTTTCCGATTTAACTACCGCCAACGTGAGTGGTGCACGCGACCTGATGGTGTTTCGCGGCGAGAAATATTGGTCGACTCCCGAAGACGTAATCCGCGAAGTTCATCAGCAAGGATTGTCGGTTCGCATCCCACGGAACACTGTGCCCGAGGGCATGGTGCGAGGACTTTCGCGCATCGCGCTCGCGCACATCAAAGCCGTGATGGCCATCGAACACGGAACGGAAGATGAATTGCGCGCGGCGTTTGCTAATCTGCACGATCCTGATGTGGATGCAGTGCTCGCGCGCACGTACGAGCACGCGCCGTCGCGTTGGTTGGAGATGCCAGACACGGAAGCCACGCGCGCAATCTTTGAGCAGTTCGGCGTCAAGTTCAGCCCTGGCATCTTCGCCTTCTGCTATTGGACGGGTTGCGCGTACTACCTCAAACCAGGCGAAGATGAGGCGCCGCGCGATCTCGCGAAGAAAGGAGTGCAAGCCGTCCGCGGTATCAATCCCGAGACCGGCGAGATATTGTTACCGGTCGCGACCGAGCATGAGGAGGAGGACTGATGCCTGAAGATAGATTGGTCCAGCGACGCGGATGTGGCTTCCCCATACCAGGGGGTGTCTATCTCGAGTCCATTGGGAGCGCTGGCGGAACCTTGCCTGCCATTGTCGTTCTCGATCCGCCAATTCCAGTGGATCATTTTCACCGCGGTTTCGTCATGATCGACCTCGACGCGACCCTCGCTGTGCATAACGTTCAGTACGTCGGTTCGTCGCTCCAGAGTGCCGAGGACTACAAATTGCGCGCGGGGATGGACAAAATCGCGCGGGACATATTTGGCGATGGGGCGCGAATAAAACACGGTCAGGTGACCAAATTCCACGATGCGGCATTCCATATTTTGGACCAAGCGGGCTGGCAGCCAGGCGGCGCGGCTGCGGCGATGCAAGCGCGCTCCATTCTGCGCGAGCAAGCATCCATCCTCGCGCCGATGGTGGAATTGAAGGACGCGGCATAATGGGTTCTCTGGAGCAGCACTTTCGGAAAACGACGAGGTGGCACGATGGCATCCGTGCAAGATGAAACGAAATGCCCGCAATGCCGCGCGCGGGCATTGGTCGAGTTCAACTGTCGCACGTTGGTCGAAGTAGTGATTTGTTTCTGCTGCGGGTATAACGCGCGGACCGCCCCGACTCGGAGGAAAACCAAGACTAGCAAATATGTCCTCCGGCGTACAGTCCATGCGGGGTGTGGGGCATACCGCCTGACGGCCAAAAACGGGATTGCTCAAATGGCTGTTTTTCACACCCCACTCACGCGCGCGACGATCGCGCAATTCAAACGAGATACGCTTCGCGAATCGCTACAGTTTGATACCACGGCCTGTTATCTCTCGCGGTGGAATCCGCGCCGGCGCCAAGTGGTGATGGTCGTCGGCATCTTTCCAAAGGAATTTCTGTGGGACGAAACGGGAAGCGCTGAAGATTCAGCCCATCCCGCTGAAGACAAACCGGAGGTCTCGTGACATCTACCCAGATTCAACGGCTGCTCGTCAGCGCGTCAACCAGCGACGCGGCGTTTCGTAACGATACCTATATCGCGACGCTGGCGGCTTTGCACGATCTCGCGATCACAGCCAGCAGCCGATACGAGCAGAGCGCGCAGTGTGGTATGGCGGTCGCGCGGGTCTACGCCAGCGAAGCGGAAACGTTCCGCGCGGTCGCGCATGCGCTCCAACGCGCGCGGAATGAGATTGGGTATCTGCTGATGAATGGCGCGCCGGCAAGTATCCCGGCTTCCCAAGATGTGTCCGCGTTTGCCGCCGGGCGAGTGAACCGGGGGGATTGATTCCGCGCGCCGCGCCCCATAACGCGCGTAGAAAAAAAACGAAACAGGCGATCAATTCACAGAACCGTCGCCTGTTTTCTGTTCGGAAAGATCGGAGGATACCTTGGACAGTTTGCTTCCCCTGTTGGAGAGGCGCTGCGACTATCCGCACTATCGCCAATGCCAGAATCTGAGTTTGGAACTGTTTGTCCTGACTCGCGATCACATCAAGCTGTTGCGCCGATTGAACGTGCTGTGGAATCATCGTACGCAAGTACCCTACATCAACCCGGTGCGTCCATACGGCAACAGTGATATCCACGGTGACCT
>VGOB01000082.1 GCA_016865935.1 Chloroflexota bacterium
ATCACGAATAAATGGCGGACACGTCCCGCTCGCGGGCTCGCGGCGCCTTGCCAGAGCCCGCTTTTTGTCCAATCCTGCCACCATTTATCTCGGACTTGCACCACCAATCAATTCGGCTCGTAACAGCGAACCACGCATTACTCCTACCGCACCGAACAATCCTATATCCACTGGATCACACGCTACATCCTCTTTCACAACAAAAAACATCCCGCCGAAATGGGCGCAGACAAAATCGCCCAATTCCTCTCCCATCTCGCCAATCAAGAACACGTCGCCGCCAGCACCCAGAACGTCGCGCTCCAAGCCATCCTCTACCTCTACAAGTTCCTGAAAAAAGACGTCGGACCGATTGATTTCATCCGCGCCCGAAAAGACAAGCGCATCCATCCCGACCTGTCGCACGAAGAGGTCGAGCGATTGTTAGCCGCGATGCCCGATGACGAGTTCCGCCTGATGGCGCAACTCTGCTACTCTAGCGGCTTGCGGCTGACCGAATGTATGCGCTTGCGCATCAAAGATGTTGACTTGAACGATTTGCGCCTCCAAGTCCACGATACCAAAGGCAACGCCGATAGATACACCATCCTATCCGCCAAACTCGTCCCCGCGCTCCGCCAACAGATCGAACGCGTCAAAGCCATTCACGCCGCCGATGTCAAAGCCGGCATCGGCACCCTGCTACCCGATGCGCTCGCGCGCAAATATCCCAACGCGCCGCGCCAACTCGCCTGGTACTTTCTGTTCCCCTCGCGCGACATTTCTCGCGACCCGCGCACCGGCAAGATCGGACGATGGCATCTGCACGAATCGGGATTGCAAAAAGCCGTACGCGCCGCGGTGAAAAAAGCGAAGATTGCCAAGCCCGCCAGCGTGCACACCTTGCGCCACGCCTTCGCCACACACCTCTTGCGCCGCGGCGTAGATGTGCGCCAAGTGCAAGAACTGATGGGACACAAAGATTTGAAAACGACGATGGAATATTTGCGCGGCGTCGAAATCAGCGGCAAGCGCATCAAAAGCCCGCTGGACGATTGATCCCGCGCTTCACGCTGCCCCCGCACCGCGTCCAACACAATCGAACCCGCGAGTCGGGCGAATCAATTCGCCGCAACAGAATCACAAAGCCGACCTTCGTCGGCTGATACAGCGCGCCGTGGTTGCCGCGACTTGAATCGCCTGTCATCCGCGAATCGGAAAATCGCGTTTCGGGACGACCGTTTTCACATCGCGTCCACTTTGCCAAACCACTCATCGGTTTAGCGAGTCACGATTTCACAGGGGGTCGGTTGCGCCTGAACGCGAAAACGATATTGTTCGCCTGCCGGCACGCGCACGTGCACTATCTGTGCATTGGCAAGCGTATAGCGAATCACAAAATCGTTCGGACGACGGCAGGGACGCATCGAACTGCGAAAAGTCGCGCATTGGACAGTGCCGGGCTCGGTTTCCATCGAAACTATGCCATCTGCGCTGATGGTGGCGGTTGCGCGCGTGGCGCCTGCTTTAATCGCCGCATCATACTCTGCCGCGCTAATTTGCGGACAAGGAATGCCGGGCGCGTCGGGCGGCGCATACGCCGGCTCGCAAGCGCTGAGCGCCAGCGCAAGGACGACCAACGCCGTCGCCGGGACGACGCGCGCCAACGCGCGATGAAATCCGAATTCTATCCTCCACATAGTGCCTTCCTTTTTGAGCGCGGGCGCCGTCAGAAAGCCGAGATACTTTGGCGATCGTTCGCTGGTGGGCAGGCGCGCGCCGCGCCGATGCGCGCCAAGTCAGCGTCGCAAGGTCTCTTGGAGCAGGACGCTTGGTTGCGCAGACCCACTTTTTCGAAAGCGACGGCAGTTTCGTCAGCCGCCCAATAGTTCTCGTCGTGATCCCAACGATCTGCCCAGCGCCGTCCGATGAATACGATTTCGCCATTTTGCTATCCCGATTGGATGAATCATCTTCTTACCCGTTTCGCCATAATGATATCGGGTTTGCCTGCTCCATTGGCGTCTGGAATTACACCCACAATGACATAACCTTGCTTTTGGTAAAACTCGTACGGATGCCTGCGCAAATTCTTGATCCGGGTTATATGTTCCAGCACGTTGGGATAAAGATCAACATCCGCCAACGTGGTCATACGGTCTTCGTCGTCCGTGCCAAGGTAGATCGTAATGCCGCCCCGTTCTCGCACTTGCGCTTCCAAATCGTTGACGAGCATACGACCGATTCCCTTGCCTTGCTGATCCGGACGCACCACCAGCGGATGCAACTCCCACGCATTTCCATCATATTCGCTGCGTCCACCAATCCACCCCAAAACCGCGCCCTGCGCGTCCACGGCGATGCGGTTGATTCTATCTGGCTGCAAGGCTTCCTGGACTTCTTTGCGCGCCGACGCTAGATCGGGCCACGCATTGGGCCAATGATCCTTGAAGCCGTCTATCAGCAAGTTTGCCGCCTGCCGAATCGCTTTTTCGTCACCCGCACAGAAATCAATGATTTGCATAGAACCGTCGGCTGGCGCTAAAAACTTTTCTTCCCGCATGATCTGACCATCCGGTCCCGGAACCTGGTCTGGCGCGTGACGCGTCTATACGAACAAAAACAAACTGAGCGCCATCACGAACATGCCGATGACCAAACCCCATATCGCGATATGATGCTCTCCATACTCTTCGGCTGTGGGCAACAACTCGTCCAATGAGATATAGACCATAATCCCGGCGACACCCGCAAAGATGATCCCGAAAACAACGTCACTAAAGACTGTCCGCAACAGAAAATACCCCAGCAATGCCCCGATCGGTTCAGACAGCCCGGATAGAAAAGATAATACAAACGCCTTCGTGCGACTCTGCGTTGCGTAAAAAATCGGCACTGAAACCGCTAATCCCTCTGGAATATTGTGAATCGCAATCGCCACGGCGATACTGATTCCCAGGGTTGGATTAGCCATCGCCGCCATAAACGTCGCCAGACCTTCTGGAAAATTATGGATCGCGATGGCTAGGGCGGAAAACAACCCCATGCGGATCAGTCTACTTTTTCCGGTTGCGCTCGGTTTGCCCAGCCCCTGAATGTTTTTTATCTCGTGCGGATTTTCGAATGACGGAATCAAATGATCGATCAGAGCGATCAAGGCAATTCCCGCGAAAAACGCCAAGACGGTAAACGCCGTTCCTTGTTTCGCGCCGTATGCCTGCGCTAACGATTCCTCCGCCTTTGAAAATATTTCAACGAACGAAACATAGATCATCACTCCACCCGAAAATCCTAATGCCCCAGCCAGAAACTTGGGATTGAATTTTCTCGATAGAAACCCGAGCAGACTGCCGATGCCGGTAGACAAGCCAGCCAATAAAGTCAGCCCAAAGGCAAAGATTACGTCATTTGCATTCAAAAGTCCTCCTCTTCGCCGCAACAGAATCACAAAGCCGACCTTCGTCGGCTGACGCAGCGCCTGCGAAGGCAGGCAGCGCGCCGTGGTTGCCGCGCTTTCAATCGCCGGTCATCCGCTGTCCCCGCGCCGCGTACAACACAATCGAACCGGCGACCGCGACGTTGAGCGAACTCACCTTGCCCCACATCGGCAACCGAATCAGAAAATCGCATTTCTCGCGGACGAGGCGACCCAAGCCCGCGCCTTCGCTCCCTAGCACGAGCGCGAGCGGCATCTTGAAATCCATCCGCGAAAAATCTTGCGCCTCGGGCACGTTCTCCACACCGACGATCCAAATGTTCGCGCGCTTCAACTCTTCGATTGTCCGCGCGAGATTCGTCACGCGCGCGATTTTCAGATGGTGCGCCGCGCCTGCCGATGCTTTCACAACTGTCGGTGTCACACCGACCGCGCGCCGTTCCGCGATGATGACGCCATCCACGCCCACCGCTTCCGCCGTTCGCAGCAGCGTTCCGAAATTCTGCGGGTCTTGCACCGAGTCGAGCAGCAACAGAAATGCTGGCTCGCCACGCGATGGCGCGACTGCCAGCACCTCTTCGATTTCCGCGTACGTGTACTCGCCGATGCGCGCGACGACGCCTTGGTGATGCCGCGCGATGCGATCCAGTTCATCGCGCGCGACGCCGCGCACCGGCACGTTCGCGCTTTTCGCCAGCGCGAGCAATTCGTCCAGCGCGCCGCGCGTGTGGACACCGCGCGCGATCATGATAGATTCGATGACGCTGCCGGCGCGCAGCGCTTCCAAAACCGCGTGACGACCATACAGGTAATCAGACATTTACGTCACAAGCCACTGAACAATTGTCAATTGAAAATTGTCAATTGACAATTTTCCACGTCGTTCCTTGCGGACCATCTTCCAGCGCGACACCCAGTTTTGCAAGTTCATCACGCACCTTGTCCGCGAGCGCGAATTGCTTTGCCGCGCGCAATTCTTTGCGAATCGCGATCAGCAACTCGATGAACGGCGCGGCTTGCATCATCTTCGATTGCGGTTCTTCGAGCGTCAGCCCCAGCACGCCGGCAAGTTCGCGCAGCGTCGCTTGCGCGGGCGCGAGCGCTTCGGCTGCCGCGTTCTCGTTGCGCGCGCGATTGATCTCGCGCGCCAGATCGTACAGCGCGGCAATCGCTTGCGGCGTACCGAAATCGTCGTCCATCGCCGCGATGAATTTTTCGCGCGTTTGCTGCGCCACTTGCGCCAGCGCGTTCTCCGCGTGCCGCTCAGAACGATCAACGTCGTTCAAACCCAAATTCGCGGCGGTCGGCGGTCGGCGGTCGGCGGTCGCTTTTTCGGGAGCGGACACCACCGCCGCGCGCAATCGCTCCAAGCCGCGCGCCATCGCGTCCACGTCGGCGTCCGTCCACGCGAGCGGCGTGCGATAGTGCGTCGAAAGCAAATACAGACGGATTTCGTCCGGCGTGTGGCGCGCCAACACGTCCTTGATCCACAACGTATTGCCGACATGCCGCGACATTTTGTCTTCGTCCGACGTATCGCTGGCAAGCCGCAGCAGCGCGTTGTGCATCCAGTATTTGGCGAACGGTTTCTTGCCGGTGTACGATTCGCTCTGCGCGATTTCGTTTTCGTGATGCGGAAAGATCACGTCGTGTCCGCCGCCGTGAATGTCAATTTGATCGCCGTGCTCGACCAGGTTCATCGCGGAACATTCGATATGCCAGCCGGGACGCCCCTTGCCCCAGGGACTGTCCCACGCCGGTTCGCCGGGCTTGGACGCTTTCCACAACGCAAAATCCATCGGATCGTCTTTGCGTTCGTCCACCTGAATCCGCGCGCCCGCCTCCATCTGATCGAGCGAGCGGTGCGCGAGTTTGCCGTAACCATCGGCTTGGCGGACGCGAAAGTAGACATCGCCCTCTACTTGATACGCGAATCCTTGCGCGAGCAATCCTTGCGCGATTTCGATGATCGTCGGGATGACGCCGGTCGCGCGCGGGTACGCGTCCGCACGTTCGATGTTGAGCGCGTCCGTCTCGTCGAGAAAACGCGCGATGTACACTTGCGCGATTTCTTGGATTGTTTTGTTTTCTTTTTGCGCTTTGGCGATGATGCGATCTTCGATGTCGGTGAAATTCTGGACGTGGCGCACCGCGTACCCGCGAAACTTGAAATAGCGCTTGACCATATCGAAGACGATGTACGAAAACGCGTGACCGACGTGGCACGGATCGTAGAGGTTGGGTCCGCAAACGTAGAGCGCGACGTAACCAGGTTTGTTGGGAATGAAATCTTCTTTTTGACGCGTGAGCGTGCTGTAAATCTTGAGAGGCATTTTGATTTCTCCGGTACTACAAAAGATGAAAGATGAAAGATGAAAGATGAAAGACAGATTTTTTCTGCCTTCATCTTTCATCCTTCATCCTTGATTGCAGAACGGGGACGATGCGCGTTACGCGCATGTCCCCCGGAGACACAAGCAGTGGAGAATTCGGGGGAATCGCTTCATTCTATTTCTTGTCATCCAAGGGCGCGGCGAAAATCATCCGCCCCTGGTTCGTCTGCAACATTCGCGTCACGGTCACGTCAATCGTATTGCCGATGAATTTCTTGCCGTTGTCAATCACGACCATCGTCCCATCGTCCAGATAGCCGACACCTTGACCCAGCTCTTTGCCTTCTTGCACGACGCGCACGCGCATCCCTTCGCCGGGGAGGACGACCGCGCGAATCGCGTTCGCGAGTTCGTTGATATTCAGCACGCGAATCCCTTGCAATTCCGCGACACGATTCAAATTGTAATCGTTCGTGACGATGGCGCAGTGCAAATTCTTGGCAAGCCGGACGAGTTTGTCGTCCACCTCGTGCACTTCTTCCACGTCCAGATCGGTGATGCGGATCGGGACGATGGACTCTTTTTGCAGCTTGTTCAACATTTCCAAACCGCGCCGCCCGCGATTCCGCCGCAGCGAGTCCGGTGAATCGGCAATGTGCTGGAGTTCCTGCAAGACGAAACGCGGAATCATCATCGTGCCATCTACAAAACCCGTGCGCGAAATATCCGCGATCCGTCCGTCAATGATCACGCTCGTATCGAGCAAGACCGATTTTTCGGAGGACGCGCCGCGCGCCGCGCCATCGCGCCCGAACCGCCCGCCCAGGATCGCGAAGAAATCGCGCTCGCGCATCATCATCACCCACGCGCCCAAATAGCCGAACAGGATCAGCGAGACGAAGGGCAGAATCGAGCCGAACGGGTTGGGGAGAAACGACAGCGGAAACGCAGAGAGCGCGGCGATGATCAAGCCGATCAGCAAGCCGATCGTCGCGGCGAGGAGTTGTTGCGCGGGCACCTGGCGAATCGTGCGGCGCGCCCACACGTACGGGCGAATCGTGATCCACGGCGTAACGATCAAGCCCAACGCGGCGCCCGCCAGCGCGAGCACGACAATGTAACGGATCGCGTCGCCGCTGCCTAGGGTGTCGCCAATCCGCCAGCCAATGATCGCAAACACGAACATTCCGACGATGCGGAGGAGAAATTCGACATTCATCAGGACCTCCCCCCAGTCGCCTAACGGAATCAAAAAGAGTGTCCCGAGGAGGCACACTCACCCAAAAAGAAAAAAGGACAAATTACAATTGCAGACAAGCGCGCACCTTGCGCTGGGTGTTGAGTGTTTCTCCGCGAACCCGGTGTAGGCAGTTAGGCAACCAGGAATTTAAGATTGTTCCGCTTACACACGCATATTAACACAGGACAAGCCAAATGTCAACGCTCACGAAAAGACGCTCGCGAAAAGAAAGGGTGTAGTTCTATTTGGGGGCAAGTTTTGTCGGGCGAATGAATTCGCTGCAACAAGGGCGCAAAACCGACCTTCGTCGGTTCGTTGCCAGTCGCCGCAGGGCGACTTGGCGTAGTTGTAGCCGCAAATTTATTTGCCAGGCACCAAGTTCGCTGAACTACACCCGAAAAGAAAATCGGCGCGCCCACAGGCGCAACTTGCGATCAAGTCACTCGGTCGTCAAGCCGCCGTTTGCGCCGCTGCGCTCCTCGGAGTATAATCGTCTCACTGGAACATCGCAAGACGATCGGAGGATCAGAATGGCAATCCAAGTCCAATTGTTCATCACTTGTCTCGGCGAGAATTTTTTCTCGGACACGCTCAAAGATATGGTGCGCGTCTTGGAACGACTCGGCGTGCAATGCGATATGCCGGAAGGGCAGACCTGCTGCGGTCAGCCGTTTTTCAACAGCGGCTTTCAAAGCGGCGCGGTGGCGCCCGCGCGTCAATTCATCAAGGTCTTTGGCGACACCCAGGGCTATCTCGTCGCACCCTCCGGCTCGTGCGTTGATTTCATCCGACGCCATTATCCCGAATTATTTCCGGCTGGCACACCCGAACACGCGCGCGTCCAAGACATCGTCGCGCGCACGTTCGAGTTTTCCGAATTCCTCGTCAACGTGCTCAAGGTCACCGATGTCGGCGCGGTCTTTCCGCACAAGGTCACGTACCACGCCTCGTGCCATCTGTTGCGCGGCTTGGGCTTGCGCGCAGAACCGAAAAAACTTTTGCGCGCGGTCAAAGGACTCGAACTCGTTCCATTGAACGAAGAAGAAACCTGCTGTGGTTTCGGCGGCGTGTTCAGCGTCGTCTATCCCGAGGTCTCGAAAGTGATGATGGAAGCCAAAGTGAACAACATCCAAGCGAGCGGCGCGGAATACGTCGTCGCCGGAGACCCAGGGTGTTTGATGAACATCGCAGGCGGCTTGCACAAAGTCGGCTCGCCGATCCGCGCGTTGCATTTGATTTCGGTGTTGGCGGCGCAGTAAAGGATGAAGGCGGAAGGATGAAGGATGAAAAACGCGTTGTCATTGCGAGGAGCGCAGTTCGCGACGAAGCAATCCCCACATCGCGAGTTGGGGATTGCTTCGCAGAAAACGCTCGCAATGACACTCTTCTCATCCCTCATCCTTCCTCCTTCGTTTGAGATTTGATAATGAGTGAGGTTCCCGCCCATATAGACTTTCGCGCGAACGTCCAACGCGTTCCGCCTCACACCCCCGTCTCGGTTCGCAAAGCGACGAGCAAATTTCTTGACACGCGCCAAGCCGTCGTAGAGGTCGTGAGCGATGAACGCTGGCAAGCGTTACGCCAAGCCGGACACGAAATTCGTCTGCACACGTTGGCGCACCTCGATCATTATTTGGCGCGCCTGGAAGAAAAAGTGCGCGATGCAGGCGGCATCGTGCATTGGGCGCGCGACGCGGCGGACGCGAATCGGATCGTGGTGGAGATCGCGCGCGCACATCACGTCACGCGCGCGGTCAAAGTCAAAAGTATGGCAACCGAAGAGATCGGTTTGAATCACGCCTTGCAAGCAAACGGCATTCCGGTTTTGGAAACCGATCTGGGCGAATTCATCATCCAACTCGCGGGCGTCGGTCCATCGCACATCATCGCCCCCGCCGTGCATTTGACCAAAGAAGACATCGCCGCATTGTTCACGCAAAAACTCGGCGTGGACGCGCCGCCCGATCCGCTCGAACTGTGCGCGATCGCGCGCGCGCGCCTGCGCGAAGAATTTCTCGCCGCCGACCTGGGAATTTCGGGCGCGAATTTTCTCGTCGCCGAAACCGGCACGCTGGTGATCGTGACGAACGAAGGGAACGGACGAATGTGCACGACCTTGCCGCCGCTCCACATCGCCATCGTCGGAATTGATAAAGTGGTGCCGAACTGGGAAGCGGTCAACGTGTTGCTCAAGTTGTTGCCGCGCAGCGCGACCGGACAAAAGATGTCGGCGTACACGTCGTTCATCACGGGACCGCGTCGCTCCACGGAAGAAGGCGGTCCCCAGGAATTTCATCTCGTCCTGCTCGACAATGGACGCACGCGCATTTTGAAAGACCAGGTGACGCGCGAGACCTTGCTCTGCATTCGCTGCGGCGTCTGCTTGAACGTCTGTCCAGTGTACAATCACGTCGGCGGGCACGCGTACGGCTTTGCGTACTCGGGTCCCCTGGGCGCGATGCTCTCCACCCAATTGCTTGGGCTGAACACTGCCGCCGATTTGCCGTTCGCGTCGTCGCTGTGCGGCGCGTGCGCGGAATATTGCCCCGTCAAAATTCCGATCCCCGAAATTCTGTTGCGCTTGCGCCGCCGCGCGGTGGAAGGCGATCAAATCGAACGCGCGGTCGCGCCCGCCGCGATTCAGACCGGCGCAAAACTCGGCGCGCTGACGTTCGGCATTCCCTGGGTGTACGAATTCGGGACGCAAATGCTAAAGTACGTTCAAGCGCCGCTGCAGCGTAATGGCTGGTTGCCGCATTTGCCGCCGCCCGCGCATCGCTGGACGATGGCGCGCCCGTTTCCCGCGTTCGGCGCACATTTCCGCGCGTGGTTCCGCAAGAGAAAGGATGAAGGCGGAAGGATGAAGGATGAAGAATAAATATCGGTTCGCTTGTTCATCCTTCATCCCTCATCCTTCATCCTTTGAAAGGAGTTTCCATGAACGCACGCGAACAAATCCTCGCCGATGTTCAAAGCGCGCTGCATCGCAAAAACGATTCGCCCGTCGCGCCGATTCCCGCGTCCGCGCGTGTTGCGCCGCGCGTGGCTGGTAATACCGATACGGAAATGGAAATGTTGTTCTCCGAAATTTCCAAGTTAGGCGGCATAACTGGACGCATCAAAAAAAGCGGATTAAAAATCGCGCTCGAAAAATTGGTGAAAGAACAAAAAGTGAAAAAAGCGACGCTGTGGCAAACCGCAGAACTCGCCGCACTCGGCATCGCGCCGGCGCTGACCGAATCGGGCGTTCAAATCGTTTCGCCGTACGCGGACAAACGCGAGATCGCCGAGTGTGATCTGGGTGTAACCGGCGTGGATTATGCGTTTCCCGAAACGGGAACGCTGATGCTGCGTTCGTCGCCCGTCAAACCACGCGCGGTTTCGTTGTTGCCGCGCGTCCATCTCGCGATCATTTCGGCTGCCGCGTTGCGCGCCGATCTCAGTTCCGCGTTTGCGGAAGTTCGCGGAAGCAACTATTGGATTTTTATCACCGGACCCAGCCGCACCGCCGACATCGAACTGACGGTGACGCTCGGCGTGCATGGACCCAAGGCGTTGTATGTGTGGTCGGTTGGGTAAGCAAGTATTCTGGTAGACCAGGATCACGGAGACAAATAGGCAGGTAACTCAACAAAGTATGTCTAGCTGTCTACCACGAGGTACGTTATGATCAATGGCATTGAACTGCTCCAATCCCAAGATTACAAATCGAAATTGACGCAGTGTATCCACTGCGGCATGTGCTTGCAGGCGTGTCCGACGTATGCGGTGTTTGGAACGGAAATGGACGCGCCGCGCGGTCGCATCGCGCTGATGCGCGCCGCGTCGGAGGGGCGCATCAATCTGCAAGAGTTTACCAACTCATTCACGACGCACATCAACCTGTGTCTCGCGTGCCGCGCGTGCGAAACCGCGTGTCCCTCCGGCGTCAAGTACGGCATTCTCGTTGACGGCGCGCAAACCGCGATTGTGATGAACCGCCAGATCGGCGTGATCGAACGATTCGTGCGCTGGTTCGGTTTACGCCAGATGATGCCGAATCTGGGTCTGTTGAAATTGATGGCGCGCGCGATGTGGCTGTACGAAATCACCGGCGTCCAGAAAATCGTCCGCGCGCTCGCGCCGCGCATCTTGCCCAAACCGCTCAAAGCGATGGAAGCGATCTTGCCGCCGATCGAACCCCAGTATCGCGATTATCGCGCGCCCGCGCCCGCCCTCGGCGAAAAACGCGGCGAGGTCGCGTTCTTCATCGGCTGCATCCAGGAAGCGTTCTTGGCGCAAGTCAACGAAGCGACGATTCGCGTTTTGCAGCGCAACGGCTACCAAGTGCATTTTCCGCCCGGGCAAACCTGTTGCGGCGCGGCGCAAATTCATCAAGGCGAACACGCGCTCGCGCGCGACTTGGCGCGCCAGAATATTGACGCATTCCTCGCGCGCGATTACGTCGCCGTCATTTCCAACGCGGGCGGCTGCGGCGCGACGCTCAAAGACGAGCTCGTCCATCTTTTCCACGACGACCCGGTGTACTTTGAGAAAGCGAAACAGTTCGCGGCGAAGGTCAAAGACATTTCCGAATTTCTCACCGCGAATCTGCGCGTCCCGCCGACCGGCGAAGTACAAGCGCGCGTGACGTACTCCGACTCGTGCCACTTGCGTCACGTGCAAAAAGTCGTCAAGCCACCGCGCGAGTTGCTCAAGCGTATTCCCGGCATCGAACTCGTCGAACTGAAACTGCCGGATCGCTGTTGCGGCAGCGCGGGCGTCTACAACATCGTCCAAGCGGATAGCGCCGACGCGATCCTGGACGCGAAGATGCAAGACATCGCCGAGACCGGCGCGGATTGGATCATCGCAAGCAATATCGGCTGCCATATGCAATTGATCGCCGGCGCGCGCAAAGCCAATCTTGAAATGCCGGTGTATCACGTCGTCCAAGTGTTGGATATGTCGTACCAAGCGATGGAAAAGAAAGCGTGAGGCGAGAAGCGAGGGGCGAACAAGGATCACGCCTCTCGCCCCTCGCCCCGCAATAGAGATCACAATGACACTTACAGATACTCAACTTGCCTCACTCACCCAACTCTTCACCGACAAACAACTCCTCACGCGCCGCGTCGAATTGTTGACGTATGACGGCGACGCGAGTCTCAACAAGGGTATGCCCGCTGGCGTCGTCTTCGTTCACACCGCCGACGAGGTGAGCCAAGTCGTGCGCTGGGCGAACACGCACCGCGTGCCGCTCGTCGCGCGCGGCGCGGGCACCGGCTTGTCCGGCGGCGCGGTGGCGGAACGCGGCGGCGTGATCGTCGAGTTTTCGCGAATGAAACGCATCGTCGAACTTGATGAAGCCGGGCGCCGGGTCGTCGTCGAACCCGGCGTCGTCAATCTGGTGTTGGACGAATTCGTCAGGGCGAAAGGGCTGTACTTTCCCCCCGATCCCGCGAGCGGGCGCACCGCGACGATTGGCGGCAATCTGGCGGAAAATGCCGGCGGTCCGCATTGTTTCAAGTACGGCGTGACGACGAATTATTTTACCGGAATGCAAGTCGTCCTCGCCGACGGGCGCGTGATTCGTCTGGGCGGCGGCGCGCTCGATTATCCCGAATACGATCTGATGGGCGTTCTCATCGGCGGCGAAGGGACGCTGGGCATCATCACGCAAGCGCGCGCGCGCTTGCTGCGCCGGATCCCGGCGACCCAAACGCTGTTGGCGTCGTTCGATTCGGTCGAACAAGCCGGCAACGCCGTTTCCGCCGTGATCGCGCGCGGCGTGGTGCCGGCGACGCTGGAAATGATGGATCAGCAGATGGTACGCATCGTCGAGGAATTCGCGCACGCCGGTTTGCCGCTCGACGCGGGCGCCGTGCTCATCGTCGAGGTGGACGGTTATCCGGAGAGCGTCACGTCACAGATGGAGCACGTGGCGGCGATTATGCGTGAGAATGACGCGCGCGATCTTCGCCGCGCGCACACCGCGGACGAGCGCGAGCGAATTTGGTATGGGCGTAAAAGCGCGATCGGCGCGATGGCGCGGCTCGCCCCGGCGTACTATTTGCTCGACGGCACGGTGCCGCGCAGTAAACTCGCCGCCACGCTGGCGGGCGTCAATCAATTGTGCCAGGCGAGCGGCTTGCGGGTCGGCTACGTCTTTCACGCCGGCGACGGCAACCTGCATCCCCTCGTTCTCATCGCCGATCCCCAAGACCCCGCCCTGATGGAACGCATTCACGCGACCGGGCGCAAGATTATGCAATTGTGCGTCGCGATGGGCGGCAGCATCACCGGCGAACACGGCGTCGGCATCGAAAAGCGCGAGTTTATGCCGCTGATGTACACGCCCGATGAACTCGCGGCGATGTGGGATGTCAAAGAAATTTTCGATCCGCTGAAGATTCTCAATCCGGGAAAAATTTTCCCGACCGCAACGCCGACCTCACCCCAATCCCCTCTCCTCTCAGGAGAGGGGGTAGCGGATGAGATCGCGCCGCGCAATGCCGCCGAAGCCGCGCGCGCGATTCGCGCGTGGAACGCGCAAGGCAAAAAGATTTTCATCGCGCGCGACGAGACGGCTCCCCGAGCCCCTCTCCGCTCGAGAGCGGGAGCAGCGGGTGAGGGCGCAACCCTCTTGACGCGAAACTTGCGCGGCATCACCACGCGCGCGCTTGAAGATTTATACGTGACGGTGAACGCCGGCACGCCGCTCGCCGAATTGCAAGCAGAACTCGCGCGCGACCAGATGTGGGTGCCGCTCGTCTCGCCGTTCCAGGACGCGACGATTGGCGGGATCATCGCGACGAATTTCAACGCGCCGTTGCGAATGAAGTACGGCGGCATTCGCGACTTGCTCCTTGCCGCGCGCGTCGTCCTGCCCGATGGTCGCGCGATTGGGGCGGGGCGTCCGGTCGTCAAAAATGTCGCGGGATACGATCTGCCCAAGTTGTTCGTCGGCTCGTACGGCACACTGGGTCTCATCGTTGATGCGACGCTGAAACTCGCGCCGTTGCCGCGCGCACGCGCCAGCATCATCGCGCCCGTGGACGATCTGAAACGCGGAATGGAACTGGGAGCGGAATTGTCGCGCGTCTGTTTGGTCGCGTCCGGTTTGCTCGTTTGGCGCGGAGGCAACATCCCAGGTTCGACCGCGCCGTACGCGTTGATTTACACTGCCGAAGGAATAGAGGAAGATGTGAACGCGGAACTCGCGCAGGCGCGCGCGGTTTTGCAGAACGAAGGCGTGAGCCATCTCGCGCAACTCGACGCGCCCTCGGCGAACGACGTGTGGGCGGATTTCTGGCGCGCGCCATCGGACGCGCCGGTATTGCGCGCCGGAGTCGCGCCGAAAGATTTGCCCGCATTCGTCGGCGGACTCGCGCTGGGCGACGCATCGCTCATCGCGGACATTCCGAATGGAATGTTGTACACGCGCGGCGCGCCGCTCGAACGGGTTCGCCCCGCCGCGCTCACACTGGGCGGATACGCGATCGTCTTGAACGGGCAAACCGGCGACGCGTGGGGGTACCGACCCGAAGGATTGGATTTGATGCGCGCGCTCAAAGCGCGCTGGGATCCACGCGGGCTTTTCAATCCGGGAATGTTTGTTGTATAATTGAAATCAGTAGACAGTCGTCAGTCAACAATGAACAGCGCACGGTAAACAGCAAGCAGTACTCTGGCTACTCGATGCTGATTGCTGACCGCTGATTGCTGATCGCTAAATGCTCATTGCAAAAAGGAGACGTTCCGAATGGACGCATCGCAATTCAAAGATCTGAATCCATCGCCGCGCGTGTTGCTGGGACCCGGACCGAGTATGGTTCATCCACGCGTCTTGCGCGCGATGGCAACCCCGTTGGTGGGTTACCTCGATCCGGAATTTCTGGCGGTGATGAACGAGACGCAACAATTGTTGCGTTACGTTTTCCAAACCAAGAACGAATTGACGCTCCCGATCTCGGGCACCGGCAGCGCCGGAATGGAAGCGGCACTCTGCAACCTGATCGAGCCGGGGGACGATGTGCTGATCGCGGTCAACGGCTTTTTTGGCGAACGAATGGTGGAGATGGCGCGCCGGTACGGCGCGAACGTGGATCGCCTGGATCGTCCTTGGGGCGAAATTTTCGATCCCGGCGAAATCGAACAACACCTCGCACAGAAAAAATACAAGCTGCTCGCGTTCGTGCACGCCGAGACTTCGACCGGCGCGTTGCAATCCAACGTCCAAGACATCACCGCCGCGGCGCACCGGCGCGGCGCGTTCGTCGTGATGGACTGCGTCACTTCACTCGGCGGCGCGCCGGTGCAAGTGGACGACTGGGATGTGGACGTGGCGTACAGCGGCACGCAAAAATGCTTGTCCTGCCCGCCGGGACTCGCGCCGATCACCGTCAACGCGCGCGCGCGCGATTTTCTGCGCGCGCGCAAGACACCGGTCGGAAATTGGTACCTCGATCTGACACTGATCGAAAAGTACTGGGGCAGCGAGCGGACGTACCATCACACCGCGCCGATCACGCTGAATTACGCGCTGCGCGAGGGCTTGCGCATCGTCGCGGAAGAAGGACTGGCGGCGCGCTTTGCGCGGCACCGCGCGAACGCGGAAATGCTGTGGGCGGGTCTGGAAGAAATCGATCTGCCGCCGTTCGTCCCGCTCAAACATCGCTTGCCGTCGCTGACCACCTGCGCGCTCAGCCCGCGCCTGGACGACCTGGGAGGGCGCAAGCGTTTGCTCGACGACTACAACATCGAAATCGCCGGCGGCTTTGGTCAACTCAAAGGCAAAATCTGGCGCATCGGCTTGATGGGCTTTGGCAGTCGCCGCGAAAATATCGCGTTGTTGTTGTCCGCGTTGCGCAAGTTGATGTCGTAGCGCGCGCGCCGCGCGCATTCAGAATGCAAGTGGGCAGGAGTTTCCTCCTGCCCACCCCGCGTAGGTTTGAAATGTGTCCGGAACCGAATCGCGCGGAAAAAAGTTTCCGCGCGATTCGTTGTGTTTCGAGGGCGCGTCTGACGTTGCAAGTAGAACTCTGCGTCGCGCGGATCAGGACGCTGGCGCGCCGCGCGTCCGGCGATAGCCGCTTTCCGGTTTCGATTGCGCGCGCCGATGCGTGGTGCGATAACTGGGCGCGAGCATTTCGTTGACGGAACTGCGCGCCAGATCGAAGATGCGCGATTGGATGCGCGCGTCGATCTCCGCTTCGCGATGAATCGTGATGATCGTCGGTAATTTGGCGACGTAGCGATAATCAATGATCTGGAACAATTTCTCGCGCGCCCACGGCGTCGCGTTTTCGATGCCGAGATCGTCCAGCACCAACGCCGGCGCGGTGCGCGTTTCGTCGAAACGTTGATCGTACGAGACGGAACTGCCGGGCGCAAACGTCGCGCGCAAGTGATCGAGCAAGTCCGGCACGACGGCAAACATCGCCGCGCCGCCGCGTTTGCAAATTTCGTTCGCGATCGCCGCGGCGAGATGCGTCTTGCCGCACCCGTACTCGCCGGTAAACACGATAAAGCCGTGCGGATTTTCCGCGTAATCTTTCGCGGTGAAAACGATCCGCCGCAAATTCGTGCGCGCGTCCCCTTTCAATTCGTCGTCGCGCAGATCGAATGTGGCGAACGTCATTTCGGCATAATGCGCCAGGTTGGACATTCCCGAGCCGCTCGTGTCAATGCCGCCTTGCCGAAAATCGGGCGCGAGGACCGTGATGATTTTGCAAAACGTCGTGTCAGCCAGCCGCGAGCGCAGGCGCGGATCGATCTCTTCCAATTCGCGATTCGTCGTGATGACGGTGGGCAGTTGCGCGTTGTAGCGATAGTTCAACAACTGGAATAGTTTTTCTTGCGCCCACGCGGTCGCCGATTGCGTGCCGAGATCGTCGAGGATCAGCAGCGGCGTGCCTTTCACGTTCTCAAACCGATCGTCGTACGTCACGCGGCTCGTCGGCGCGAACGTCGCGCGCAAATGATCGAGCAAGTCCGGCACGACGATGAACAACCCGGGTTCGCCGCGCGCGAGCCGCTCGTTCGCAATCGCCGCGGCGAGGTGCGTCTTGCCGCAACCGTACCCGCCCTTGAACAACAGCCAGCCGCGCGGCTCGTCCGCGAACGCGCGCGCCGCGTCGTACGCATCGCGCAGATTTTTGCGCCTGTCCGGCGGCAAGCCGATTCCTTCGGAACGAAACGCCGCAAAGGTCATTTGCGGCAGATGTGTCAATCCGCTCGTCTGGCGCAACTCCGCCAAATCGGATTGCTGGGTCTCGCGGATTTTGCATTCGCACGGAAACGCGCGACCAAAGTCCGGATGCTCCACCGGCACCTCGCGGCGAAAAAATCCGACTCCGTGACAGCGCGGACAGATTTCCGTTTTAACGTTTGACGAGTTTGCCATATTCGTCGCCATACCACGATTTCTTTTTCGTTTTCGCGCCGCGTCCATCCGTTTTCCAGCGCGCGAGAATTTTGCGCGCGTAACTCCAACTCCGTTTGTTCTGCTCCACCGCGATCTGGATCGCCTCCGCGATCCATTCGCTGGGATATTCCCGCTCCGCCTCTTTCAGTTCTTCCGCCAGCAGCGGCGTCAACAAGCCGATGTTCTGTTCGTACAGCGCGAAAATATTCGGACGCTCGATTGTCGTTGCCGGTTCCGGCGCGATTGGATCGCGCGGCAAGGACTCGCGTTCGATCTTTTCAAACGCGCGGCGACCGCGTTCGGTATTCGGAAAATACAACGCGTCGTCGCCCGCGCGCCAATGCAGCAACGTTCCGCGTTCCACCGCGCGCGCGAGCGCGCGTTCCAGTTCTGCTTCCGGCGCGGCGTCGCGCGCCGTGAGCGATCGCGCCAGCGCGCGATCCGCGCTCAAATCGCACGCGCGCACGTATGGCGTTTTGCCGTGCGCCAGCAACCAGAAAACGTGCAGGGTCACTTTGAGTTCCGCGAGATCGTCAATCGCCGGAACAAGTTCGCTGAAAAATAAATTCGGCAGCGGCGTCACGTCGAGTTTGCCGGAGGGAAAGCCGGAAAAAATTTTCATTGCGGCGCGATTTCCAAGTTCTTGAACGTCGCTTGATCTTCCGCGAAGAACAATTTGAAATCCTTGGTCGGACCGTGCCGGTGCTTTGCCACCAACACCTCGGCGATGTTGCCGGGGTATTCCTTGTCGGAACGCGGGTGCGCCTCGCGCCACTTTTCGATGGTGGGATAGTACATTTTCTCGCGGAAAATAAAAATGACGACGTCGGCGTCTTGCTCGATGCTGTTGTGCACGATGAAATCGTTGGCGACGAAATTATGATAACCGGGCACCGTCGCATCGAATACCTCTTCTTCACCTTGTTTGGAAATCGAAGAGATTTCGTCCCAGAAAATATCGGAGGTTGCGAAAGACTGTAAACGCGCATCCGGAAGAACAGAAGTGATGTGACTCAGGCGCGTCCGGCTCACGCCGTGCTTGCGGCGATTCGTTCCGTCGTGAGCCCAGCCCAATCGGCGATGCAGATCGCGGAGACTCCACCCGCGTGCTTGCCGCGCCGTCTCGATGTATTCCCAAACTTGTTTCGGCACGACGTCGTAATTGGGATTGGCTGGAATATCTCGCAGCGCGGCTAGCGCATTCTGCGCGGCTTGGGTTTTTGCGCCGAATACTCCGACGGTTGTCAAGAATCTCTCTTGCGCGTCGCGTCCTTGAATATGCAACTGAAAGGTCGGGCGATAACCGGACTTGCGATTAATGCGGATCGTGCTTTGAATTTCCAATCGTAACAATAGGTGTTGGACTTGCGCGACTAGCGGGCGACTGGTTGACGCGTAAAAGATCACATACCCGCGTCCCGCGGAAGCGCGGCTGATGTTGCCATCGGTTGCCCACAGATGCCGCAAGAAAAAGGCAATTTGAGCATTGCCCAAAGTGAAAATTGGCGCGGGGATGATTTTCTCCGGCGAGTGCTGTCCGTAAACGTTCAATTGCTGTAGCCACTCGGCGATGGGATTGTGTTTGCCGTGCGTCAAATGCTCGTTCGCGGTGAGATAAACGTGGTACCAATTTTCTTGCTGGACTATGCGCGGGGTCACCGCAAACTCGCGCGCCGCCGAATTAGCGACGACGTCCAAACAGGCGCGATCGGAGTTGGTGTAATGAAGCGGTTGTCGCGCAACGTAGCACCCATCGCCGATCAAGTGCGCGAGCAAAAGCAATCGATCTTCCGATAGGACCGCCGGTTGTGACGGTATGTGGGCAAGCGTGCGCGGCAATGCCAATCGGTCACCCACGCGCAAATCCGCCAATGGCGTCCAGCCAGAAATTCGATAGAAGGGATGATTCCCCGACGCGCGAATCGTGCGTCCGGTACGCGTTCGCAGTTCGTACACTTGCTTGCGACCGCTGGGAAACGCGCGAGTGAGTATCGCTTGGCGCAAATGCAGATGCTCATCCATTGTCAGGACGGGGGCAGAGTCGCCGCGCGCGGCGAGGTCACGGATCGTTACGCGTTCACCGGTGTCTGCGCGTGTGATGAGTGTCTCGCCGGTCAGGCAACCACTCTCGCGCAAGTCTGCCAACTGCGGACGATGATCCAGGCGCGACTCGACCGCGCGCGACAACTGCGACAGCGCGACGACCGGCACTTTGAGTTCGCGCGCCAGTTCTTTGAGTTGACGCGAGATTTGCGCGATCTCTTGCACGCGATTTTCGATCCGCCCGCGCACGGTCATCAGTTGCAAATAATCAATGATGATCAGATCGATCCCGTGCTCGGATTGCAGGCGGCGCGCTTTGGCGCGAATCTCGATCGGCGTGAGCGCGGCGCTATCGTCAATAAAGATCGGCAGTTCCGAAAGTTCGCCGGTCGCGCGCACCAGCCGCGTGTAATCTTCGTCGCCGATTTTGCCCAGCCGCAGACCTTGCGAATCAATCTCGCCCATACTCGCGACCAAGCGTTGCACCAGTTGTTCCGCCGACATTTCGAGCGAGAAGAGCGCGACGCGTTTTTTGTACTTCGCCGCCGCGGTCTGCATCATCGAAAGCGCGAACGACGTTTTGCCCGACCCAGGTCGCCCCGCGACGATGATCAAGTCGGAGGGTTGTAATCCGCCGAGCAATTTGTCGAGGTCAATGAATCCGGTCGGCACGCCCAGCAACTCGCCTTGATGGCGCTGGACGTAATCGAGGCGGTCCATAAATTGATCGACCGCGATTCGCATCGAGATCAGCTCGCGGCTCATTCGCCGTTGCGCGACGGAAAAGATCGTCTCCTCGGCGTGATCGATCATCGCGTCGATCTCTTCTTCGCTGTCGTACGCGATCTCGGCGATGTTTCCGGCGGCGGAGATGAGGCGGCGCTGCGTGGACAATCGTTCGACCAGGCGCGCGTAATGTTCGATGTGGATCGCGGTCGGCACCGCGTTGATCAGCGCGGTGATGTACGCCGCGCCGCCGACGTCGTTGATCGTGCCGCGGCGTTCCAGTTCCGCGACGACGGTCAAAAAGTCAATCGGCTCGCGGCGTTCGTGCAGCGCGAAAATCGCGTCGAAAATCCACGCGTGCTTTTCGAGATAAAAATCTTCCGTGTGGAGAATCGGGACGACTTTGACGATCGCGTCCGGATCGATCAACAACGCGCCGAGCACGGCTTGCTCGGCTTCGATGTTGCTGGGGATCATTTTGTTCGGCGCGGCGGTGGTTTGAATGTCCATTGCAAAAATCGTGAGGTGCGAGGGGCGCGGGGCGATGATCGGGAACGGTTGCCCCGCGCCTCTCGCCCCTCGTGTCTATTCCTTCGGCTCGTCTTTGCCCAGCCCGCCCAGATCAAGGTCTTGGAGCGCGTCGCGAAACACGTCGAGTTTTTCTTCCACGTGATCGCCCGCGTCTTCCGCGCCCTGACTCGGTCGAATGGCGGCGCGCGCCATCACCGTTTCGTCCACGCGAATATCCACACCCAGGCGCACCGCGAGCGCGATCGCGTCGCTGGGTCGCGCGTCGAGCGCGACGCGCTTGCCCCCCAGGTCTAGCACGATCTGCGCGAAGAACGTGTCGTCGCGCAAATCGGTCACGCTGATGTGCTGCGGTTTGCCGCCGACCTGGGCGATCAGCGTCTTGAACAAATCGTGCGTGAGCGGGCGCGCGGGCTGGGTGCCTTGGAGCGCGATCGTGATCGCGTCCGCTTCGAACGGCCCGATCCAGATCGGCAGAAAACGTTCGTCGTCGTCTTTCAAGACGACGATGCGATGCGGCGAGACGAGACTCACGCGCACGCTATCAATAGTGACCGTCACCCAATTGGATTCCATCTTGCCTCCGTCAAAAACGCGATGACCCTTGTCGTCGCGTTCCGCCGCGCATTATAGCACACTCTTGCGTAAATACGCAAAGGGTACAGGAGCCAGGGTACAGGGGTCAGAGATCGGACGCCTGATCTCTGTACCCTGACCCCTGTACCCTTTTGTCGGATTCCCAAGATGATGTTATAATATTTGCCGAATTCTGACAGGGGGAATTTTGCAATGTCATTGCCTTTTGATTTGGGCGCGCTTGCCGCGCTCTTGCAGCTCGTCGGCGCGTTCTTCGCGGTCTACCTGGTCGCGGTGTGCCTCAGTCTGATCGTCTGGACCTTCCGCGATATTCGCGCGCGCTCGCGCGATCTGGCGATGCAGTTGGTCTCAGTCGCGCTCGTCGTCGTCTTTAACATTCCCGGCTGGCTGTTGTACTTTATGCTCCGCCCGCGCGAAACGCTGTCCGCGCAGTACGAAACCGAACTGGCGCAGGAGGCGTTGATGCAAGAGGTGGAAGAAAAACTGGCGTGCCCGATGTGCCAGCAAAAAGTGCAATCCGATTTTCTCTACTGTCCGAATTGCCACACGCGCCTCAAACGCCGCTGCGACAATTGCCATCGCATCACGAGTCTGCGCTGGAACATCTGCCCGTACTGCGGCGCGCCGAATTCGATGCCGCAAGTGGAAGGATGAGGGATGAAGGATGAAGGATGAAGGATGAAGTGTCATTGCGAGCGGAGCGAAGCAATCTCCAATTTGTGATTTGGAGATTGCTTCGTCGCACAAACCGCTCCTCGCAATGACACAGACGGAACGCGGAGGCAACGATGCTCGGTCATTATTTCGCAATAGCGCAAAAGTCACTTGGGCACATTGTCCGCTGGGAGCATTTTCCAACGCCGCACCATGTCTTTGAGTTGAGCAGTGGATTGTTTGACTGAGCGCGTGTGCATCCGAAACCGACGCCG
>VGOB01000083.1 GCA_016865935.1 Chloroflexota bacterium
GAGCGCGATGCCGTTCGTGCCTTCTTGAATATCGGTGAATCCTGGGATGTTCGCGCGCTTGAACAGCGGCGTTGATTCGTTGACGCGTTGAATCGTTGTCGTGGAAGGTGCGGTTGGCGCGGGCGATGCATTTGCGGTCGGTGTTGGCGCGTCTTGCCTCGCGCAAGCGGTAAGCACAATGACCAATATCGTGAGAATTATTTTCTTCATTTTGATTTGACCGATTGCCCTGTCAACAACAAACTCAAAAACTCGGCGTCCGAAAACCCACTGCGGCGCGTGCCCGCGAGCGATTCGAGAATGCCAGTGGCTTGACGGACGACGACCAAGTTTGCCGAACGACTGACGTACAAACGCTGCTGCCCCGCACCCGCCGCGAACACGAGATCGCGCGGGATGCCTGTAATGCTCCGCGCGAGATCTGTGCCGAAAGCGAGTTGGCGAATCGTCGCGCGCAAATCCGCTGACACATCGCGCGCGAGCCACCACGTCAAGCCATACGCCGGATTTTGCGGCGTGCCGCGAAAACATTCGTCGAGCGTGGACGCGGACAAAATTTGTTTGCCCTCCCACGTTCCGCCCAGCCGAATCAACTCGCCGTACTTTGCCCATTCGCGCGCGGTCAAGAACGCGCCCGAGGGCAAGTGTGGATTACCATCAGCGCCGTGACGCCACCGCGCGACGCGCAAACCAATCGGCTCGAACACGCGCGCCTTGAGATAATCCAGCGGCGATTGTTTGCGCGATTCGAGTTTGCGGCGCATTACTTCGCCGAAAACCTGGAATGGCACCGCGCCGTACTGAAATTTCTCGCCTGGCTCGAAAGTTGCCGTGGCTTGGATCGCTTGCGCGTACGTTGGCACGTTGCCGCGCTCGTCGCCAGTTTCCTGTCCGCCGGTCAAACTCAACAACTGGCGAATCGTCATTTTCGATTTGCGCGGATCGGCGCGCCATTCGGTGATCGTGTCCGCAACGCGTTCGTCGAGTGTCAACAAGCCGTCGGCAGACGCGGCGACGGCAAGCGCGCACGAAAAACTTTTCGTCCCGCTCGCCAGTTCGTGTGGACGATCTACTCCGCCGCGATTTGGATAATCTTCAAACACGATTTGTCCGTTGACCATCACGAGCATCGAGATGCCGTCGTTCGCCGCGCTGTGTGCCGCGGCGAGTTTGAGATTCTCGGCAGCGATGATTGGTGATACGGTGAGCGATGCGTTTGGCGCAACAGAGGCAAGGCGCGCGCAAGCCATTGTCATCAACAACACAACGGTACTAGAACAAATGTGAAATTTCATCGTGAATGTCTCCGCGAAATATTTCTTGCCGCGCCATTTCAGAATGGAACACCTTGCCCACCCACCGCGCAAACTCTTCCATTATTTACACGACGCTGGCGCGGAAAAGTTTCAGACGCGTTGAAAGACGAAGGACGAAAGACAACCTTCTTCTTTCGTCCTCCGTCATACCAGCCGCGCAATGATTTTCCGATTCGCCGCCGGAAACGCGTACCGCGCCAAGTCGCGCGGCGCGATCCATTTCCACGCCGCGCAACCGATGGCGCGCGGGCGTCCGCTGACCCAACGGCAGTGGAACGCGTGCAGCGTAATCTTGAAATGCGAGTACGCGTGATCGATCGCTGCGAATTCTGCCCCAACCGCGATTTCGATTCCCAATTCCTCGCGCGTCTCGCGCGCGACGCAGCGCGCCAGCGTTTCGTTTTTCTCGCGATGTCCGCCAGGAAATTCCCACAGCCCGCCGAGCAAATCGCGCGCAAAGCGTTTGGCGATGAGAATCCGTTTGCCTTTCCAGATGATTCCAACTGCGACTTGGTGATGCGGCAATTTTTTCTTGGCGCGCTTGGTCGGCAGGCGATCTTGCATTTTCAATTGCCGCGCGCGACAACTGCGCCGGAGCGGACACGCGGCGCATTGCGGCTTGCGCGGCACGCAAACGGTCGCGCCGAGTTCCATCAATGCCTGGTTGAAGTCTCCGGCGCGTCCGCGCGGCAAAAGTGTTTCCGCCAGTTTCCACAGTTTCTTTTGCGTTTGCGCGTTTTTCGGATCGCTTTCGATCTTGAAATAGCGGCACAGCACGCGCGTCACGTTGCCATCCACCACCGGCACATCGCGCTCAAACGCGATACTTGCAACCGCGCCTGCGGTGTAACGCCCGATGCCGGGCAGCGTCAGCAATTCTTCGACCGTGCTCGGAATTTCGCCGCCAAACCGCGCGACGATTTCTTTTGCCGCGCGATGCAAGTTGCGCGCACGCGCGTAATAGCCCGCGCCTTCCCACGCTTTCAACACATCGTCCAGTCGCGCAGACGCGAGCGCGCGTACGTTCGGAAAGCGCGCGAGAAAGCGTTCGTAGTACGGGATCACAGTTGCGACCTGGGTTTGCTGCAACAGCGTTTCTGCAATCCAGACGCGGTACGGATCGCGCGCGTCGCGCCGCCACGGCAAATTGCGCTTGTGGCGCGCGTACCACGCGAGCAAACGCGCGGCAAAGGCACCGCGAGTCGCGGCGGTAATTCTCACCGAAGGTTTTGCCATACTGAATACTGGAAACTGAACACTGCCTACTGCTCACTGCCTACGGCTCTGCTCCCATTCTTCGCGCAAAATGCTCATCAGATACTCATCGTGAAATTTTCCATCGCGGTACAATCCCTGCCGATGCACTCCGCTTTGCCGAAATCCGGCTTTTTCGTATGCGCGAATCGCGCGCGGATTGAACGCGTACACTTCCAACTCGATCAGGTTCAAGCCAAGTTCTTCAAACCCAAACCGCAGCATCGTTTTCGTCGCGTCGGTGCCGTAGCCCTGGCTCCAATAATTTTTGTCGCCGATGAATATGCCGAACGTCGCTTTGCGATTTTTCCAACTGACGTTGTGCAAGCCGCAGTTGCCGATCAATTTGTTTTCGGCGAGCGTGAGAATCGCGAATACGAAATTGTCTTTCGACTTGCGCCGATTCTCGAACCACTCGGTTTCGTCTTCGATGTTCAACGGGACAGGGATCCCGGGATTCAAGAACTGCGCGGTTTCCCAATCGCTCAGCCATTCGACGTACTTGGGCAGATAGTCGCGCTGCACCGCCGCGAGTTGGATTTTGTCGCCGCGAAACATTGTGTCCTCCTGAGATTAGAGATTGGAGATTAGAGATTGCCGCGAGTATATCACGTTTTCCAATTTTGGAGAAAACCAGCGAACGCAGTAGAATAGAAGCAATCGAAAATTGCAAATCAAAAATTGAAAATGAGGTAGGGGATGCGCGAATTTATGGACGGCGCGGAAGCGATCGTGCGCGGCGCGCTGAAAGCGGGCTGTAATTTTTTCGCGGGCTATCCGATCACTCCGGCGACGCCGATTATGCTAAAGATGTTGCGCGAACTGTCGAAAGTTGGCGGCATCGGAATTCAGGGCGAAGACGAAATCGCGAGTATCGGAATGTGCATCGGCGCGGCGATGACGGGAATGAAAACGCTGACCGCGACATCCGGTCCCGGCATCAGTTTGTATTCCGAAAATATCGGGATGGCGATTATGGGCGAAGTACCGCTCGTGATCGTGGACGTGATGCGGCTGGGTCCCGCAACCGGCGGCGCGACGACGGTGTCGCAAGGCGACGTGCAATTCCTGCGCTGGGTCACCAGCGGCGGCTTTCCGATCATCGCGCTCGCGCCGAGCAGTCTGGCGGATTGTTACACGCTAACGCAACGCGCGTTCAATCTCGCGGAAAAATTCCGGACGCCGGTTTTTATTGCGACCGACAAGGAAATGGTGATCGCACAACAAAGCGTCGAGACGGACGCGTTTGAAGATTTGGAGATCGTGAATCGCGCGCCCACAGCGGAGGGTAACTTTATTCCGTACCACGCGAAAAAACTTGCCGATGTGCCGGCGTTCGCGCCGGTCGGCGGCGCGCAGATCACGCGCCTGACGACTTCGATGCACGACGAGCACGGGATGCTGACGAAAAAACCGTCGAACGTGAACAAGACGAGCCGCCACCTGTACCAAAAAATCGAAGCGCATCGCGACGAATTGGAGTTCGTCCAACTCGACGCGCAGGAAGGCGCGCAGACGCTCGTCGTCGCATACGGCATCAGCGCGCGCTCGGCGATTGAAGCGGTGCGGCTCGCGCGCGCGGCAGGCAAACGCGTTGCGATGCTGACGATTCAATCGCTGTGGCCCCTGCCGGAACAATCGCTGCGCGCGGCATTGCGCGGGAATGTCGCCGCGCCGGCGGAACCCGGCGAAGAATCGCGCTCGTTCGTCTCGCGCGTCGGTCCACCGAGCATCACGCGCGTGATCGTCCCGGAGTTGAACTTTGGGCAGTACCGGCTTGAGATCGAACGCGTCGCGCTGTTGTTCGATTCGCGGTTGGAAGTGATTGGCGTGAATCGCGTGGATGGGGAATTGATCGAGCCGGAAGAAATTAGTCAACTAGTCAACTAGTCAATTGGTCAATTAGTCAACTTGTTGATCGCTGACGGCTGATTGCTGACCGCTTGAGGCAAGAATGGATACAACGATTTCAACTTACCGCTTCCCCGATCGCAAATACACTTTTTGTCCGGGTTGTTCGCATTCGCTCGTACTCGATCATTTGAACGCCGCGCTCGTCAAGCTGCAACTCGATCCGCGCCAGGTTGTGCTCGTGACCGACATCGGTTGCGTCGGAATGAGCGATCAGTTTTTCGACGTGAACGCGTTTCACGGTTTGCACGGACGCGCGGTGACGTACGCGAGCGGCATCAAACTCGCGAATCCCGATCTCAAGGTGATCGCGCTGATCGGCGATGGCGGCGTCGGGATCGGCGGGCATCACCTTCTAAACGCGGCGCGGCGCAACATCGGCGTCACGGTGCTCGTGTTCAACAATCTGAACTTCGGAATGACCGGCGGGCAACATTCGGTGGCGACGCCGTATGGCGCGCGTACCGCGACGACGCGCGGCGGCAACCTGGAACGTCCGCTCGATATTTGCGCGACGGTCGCGGTGAATGGCGCGGCGTATGTTTTTCGCGGCACCGCGTTCGACAAGGAATTGCCGGAGCGAATGGTCGAAGCGATTCAGACGCCGGGCTTTGCACTCCTCGACATTTGGGAATTGTGCACGGCGTACTATGTGCCCGGCAACGATTTTTCGCGCGCCGCGTTGATGCAAACGATCCAGCGTTTGAAATTTCCGCTTGGCGTTTTGCAAAAAATGGAGAGCCCCGAACTCGCGCGCGCGTACCGCGATCAAATCTCCAATCTCCAATCTCCAATCTCCAATGCTCAACCCATCGCCACGAAATTCGACAGCGCGCTGACGAAAACCACGCGCGTCATTCTCGCCGGCGCGGCGGGCGGCAAGGTGCGCTCGACCGCGTCCGCACTTGCGATTGGCGGAATGATGAGCGGCTTGTGGGCGACGCAGCGCGACGATTATCCGGTGTCGGTGATGAGCGGCTATTCGGTCTCCGAAGTGATTTTGAGCCGCGATGAGATTTTGTATATGGGGATCGAAAAGCCGGACATTCTCGCGGTGTTGACGCCGGAAGGTTTGTCGCAGGTGCCGCGCCAACTGCGCGCGATGGACGAAGCGCAAACGGTCTACGTCGTGCCGGAACTCGCCGCGCACGTGCAGACGCGCGCGCGCAAAATTGTCTTCAACTTTGGACGCGCTGCGCCGAGCAAAAAATCGCTCGCGCTCACCGCGACGGCGGCAATCGTCCGGCACGCGAATCTGTACCCGCTCGCCGCGTTCCGCGAAGCCATCAGCGCGGGACAGCGCGCGGAGATCGCGGCGGAGAATGTGAAAGCGGTGGAAGCAAGTGAGGGGATTCTGTAGGAAACGCGCTGACCGCTGACCGCAGACTGCCGCAACACACTTGGCGATCGGCGGTCATCCGTCATCGGTCAACGGTCTGGGAGGAAAAAATGTCATCCCGTCTCGACGAATTTCGCGCGCATCGCGAAAAGATGAACGAAAAAATTTTGGCGAGCGATCACCTGGGGATCAAACGCTTTTTCAATCTCGACACGATGGCGTACCACGACGGCGCGTTGTCGGGCAAGACGAAAGAACTGCTCGGCTTGGTCGCGTCCGCCGTTCTGCGTTGCAACGATTGCATTGACTATCACCTGATCCAGTGCGTCGCCGCCGGATACACGGACGCAGAATTGTACGACGCGCTCAACGTCGCGCTCGTCGTCGGCGGCAGTATCGTCATTCCGCATTTGCGCCACGCGTACGAGACGATTGAAATGTGTAGGGGCGAAGCATTTGCGCGAAATCGACCGGCGGAAAATAATCCGATGATATGACATCACAACGCAAGGACGATGAATCTCGCCAAATGCTTCGCCCTTACTTGGAGGAATCGAAATGACGCAACAAGCGTTTCAAGATTTCTACCCCGATCAGTTGAGCCATTGCTACGGCTGTGGTCGTTTGAACGAACACGGACATCAGATCAAAAGTTACTGGGACGGCGACGAGTCGGTGTGTGTGTTTACGCCGCGCCCGTACCACACCGCGATTCCCGGCTACGTCTACGGCGGACTGATCGCATCCTTGATTGATTGTCACGGTACCGGTACCGCCGCTGCCGCGATGTATCGCGCGGAAAATCGCGCGCTCGATACACTACCGGCGTTTCGCTTTGTCACCGCGTCACTGCACGTGGATTATCTCAAGCCGACGCCGCTCGGTGTGCCGCTCGAAGTGCGCGGCGTCGTCAAAGAGATCAAGGGGCGCAAAGTGATCGTCAGCGCGACGCTTTCCGCAAATGGCGTCGTGTGCGCGCGCGGACAAGTGATCGCAGTGCAGCTACCGGAAAATTTTCTGGCGAGCGCGTGACGAAAAAGAAACCAGGTTTCTCCAAGAAACCTGGTTTCCGGTTATTTGTTCGGCAACGCGAAATACCCCTCCACGATCTCGCGCACAATCGGCGCGGCGGTGGTGGAGCCCTCGCTCCCGTGTTCCGCGATCACGACCACCGCGATCCTGGGATTGTCGGCGGGCGCGTACGCGGCAAACCACGAGTGCGGCGCGCCGGTCTTGAGCACTTCGGCGGTCCCGGTCTTGCCCGCCACCGAAATTTTCGCGCCGCGAAACGCGTTGTACGCCGTGCCATCTTTGTCGCTCGTCACGCGCGCCAACGCTTGACGAATCGCCGTGAGCGTGTTTGCCGAGACCGGCAGTTTGCCGCGCGATTCCACCGGAAAAACTTTTTCGGTGCCGTCGGCGAGCGACGCGACCCGCGCGACGAGACGCGGGCGATACAACGTCCCGCCGTTCGCGACTGCCGCGATCAGATTCGCGATCTGGAGCGGTGTCGTCAGCAGATCGCCTTGACCGATCACCAGGTTGATCGCGTCCCCCGGACGCCATGTGCCTTTGCTGGGATCAGGCACGATCCCCGGCGATTCCGCCAGTTCGATGCCGGTCGCTTTGCCCAAGCCGAAGGCGCGCGCAAAGTTCGGCAGTAGATTCGGATCGGTTTGATCGAGTTTTTGGCCGACCTGATAAAACGTCACGTTGCACGATTGCGTCAACGCGTTCGAGAGCGAGATCGTGCCGTGACCTTTGCCGGTGCTGGTATAAATCCAACACACCTTGCGAAAATTTTGTCCCAGCCCGTCCCAGTAGCCCGGACAGTTGAACGTCGCGTTGGGCGCGTACAATCCTTTTTCGACCGCGGCGGCAAAGGAAACGATCTTGAAGACCGAGCCCGGTGGGAACGCGCCTTGCGTCACGCGATTGACGAGCGGATTGCCGGGATCGTTCATCAGCGCGCGAAATTCTTGCGGCGTCATTTTCTGTGACAACTTGTTCGGATCCCAGGTCGGCGAGCTTGCCAGCGCCAAAATATTGCCGTTGGAAATATCCAGCACGATTGCCGCGCCGACGCGCGCTTTGGCGCGCAGCGCCTTTTCGGCGATCTCTTGCGCGTCCAGATCGAGCGTCGTGTAGATGTTTTGGCTTTGCTTCGCCGGAACGCTCGCCAGCGTCGCCGAGACCACGCCGCTGGGCGAAAGCACGACGAGTCTGCCGCCGCGCTGCCCCGCGAGATATTGTTCGCCCCACAATTCCAAACCCGATTTGCCGATCAGATCGCCTTCGCGGTATCCCTGGATCTGCAAGCGCGCCAACTCTTCCGCGTCGATCTGCCCGGCGTATCCGATTGCGTGCGCGGCGAGCGTGCCGCGCGGGTACGTGCGGAGGTCTTGCGTCTTGTCAATGAAAATGCCCGGCTGATTCAGCGCGTCGTAATTCGTCTTGACTTGTTCCTGGGTCAGCGTGCCAATCGGCGTGCGCCAATCGCCGGGCGAGTTGCTGTACAGCGCCTTGATCACGCCGGGCTGTTTGTTGAAGAGGCGTCCCAGCGTAGACAAAATCGCGTTTTCGTTTTTCATTTGCGCGGGCACCACTTCGACGACGATCAGCGTTTGCAGCTGCGTGAACGGCTTGCCCTTGCGATCGAAAATATCCGCGCGCGCCGAGACGCGCGGCTGGTACCGCACAACGCCGCCGCTGGCGAGCGGCGGAAAGATCAGTCCCGGATTCCACAGCACGCCCCAGCGTCCTTTTTCGCGGCGCAGCAACATCAGATAATCGAACTGCAACACGCCGAACACATTCGTTTCCAGCGCGGCAGCGTACTTGACTTCCGCTTCGTTTCCTTCTTCGTGAACCGAGTGGACCGTGACTTGGAGCGACTTGATCATCGCTTCCGCCGTGATCCCTTTGTAGCGCGCGACGAATTGTTCAGCCGTCGTCGTTTCTTGGCGGCTCGGCGCGAGCATCGTGTACATCGCGTTGAAATCACTTGCGCTCCACGCCTTGAGAAACGCGCGCGCCGTGTCTTCAGCCAAAATGACCGGCGTCGGCGTGAAGGCAGGTGGCGGCGGGGTCGCGCTGCCGGAAAAGGCGTTGCACCCGGTCACCACCACCAGCGCGAGAACGATCAAGCGGAGAATTTTTGCGGAGGAACAATCGGAGGAATTGATTTGTCTCATTCGATCACCTGTAAGAATTATAACCAAGTCGAGGCGCGGCGTCAAAAGTCGGACCAATTGTAACTGCTCAGGCTGTCATTCTGAGGAGCGGTTTTTGCGACGAAGAATCTCGCAATTCGCGATTAGCGAGATGCTTCGCTTCGCTCAGCATGACAATGGGCTGAGCAGTTACGACCAATTACAAATTTGTCCGACGCGGTACTTGTCATACGGTTTTTTGCGTGGTATCATAGCGCGGCAAAGCCGCAACCAAACGCATTGGACACTGACCAACACTGAAGAACACTGATTTTTTCTTTATCTGTGTTTGTCTGTGTTCATCTGTGTCCAAAAAATCCTCGCGGTGGTGATAGTTTTTGTAGAGGAATACTATAATGCCACGACGTTTTCTGACGGAGGTAAGAATGTCAACGGTGGCGACGACGCATCCCTTGCGCGCGCGCGATTATTTCGCGCTCAACGCGTACTGGTTCGCGCTTTCATTTCTGTGGAATTCGATGGCGCCGCTGCTGCTCCCGGTGCTCGTCCTGAATGTGGTGGGTGAAGCGCACAAGGGGAGCGCGCTCGGCACACTCTCCGCGCTGGGACTGATCATCGCGACGCTGGTGCAACCGGCGGCGGGCGCGTGGACGGACACGCGCGTGACGCGCTGGGGCAAGCGGCGTCCGTACATCGTCGGCGGCACGCTGTTCGACGTGGTGTTTCTGCTCGCGATGTTTTTCGCCGGGGATTATCTCGTTCTGCTGATCGCGTACGCGCTGTTGCAAATCGGGTCCAACCTCGCGCACGGACCGTATCAGGCGTACCTGACCGATCTCGTGCCGGAGGCGCAACGCGGCAAGGTCACCAGCGTCAAACTCGTTTTCGAAATGGCGGGCGCCGTGGCGACCGTGCTGGTGATCGGCACGCTCATCGGCGAAGGGCAAATGCTCGCCGTCTTCCTCGCGATCATTTTCATTTTGCTGTTGACGATGGGGATCACGGCGCGGTGCGTGGACGAGCGACCGTTCGGCGGAATGAGCGTTGATGCCAAACCGCGCGCCAAGCCGAAACCAGCGCTCCGCCAAATGATCTTCCACAGCCGCGATTTTGTCCTGTGGCTCGTCTCGCGCTTGCTGATCTTGTTGAGCATCAATCTGACGCGCGACTATATGCTCTTTTTCGTCAAAGACGTTTTACAACTCGCCAACCCGGTCATCGAAACGCGTAATCTGCTGGCGCTCCTGACGGTTGCGGTGATCCTGGCGGCGTATCCCGCCGGCGCGCTGAGCGATCGCTGGGGGCGCAAACCGTTCGTGATTTTTTCCGGAATATTGGGTACGCTAGGCGCGGCGGCGCTGATCATTGCGACGACGCTGCCGGAGGTGTTCGCCGCCGGCACGCTGATCGGGATCGGCATCGGAATTTTTCTCAGCGTGAATTGGGCGTGGGGCGCGGACTTGATTCCGGCGGAGGGAGGCGGACGTTTGCTCGGCGTGTCGAATCTGGCGACGGCGGGTGCGGGTGTGCTTGCGGGCTTGGGGGGCTGGCTCCTGGATTCGCTCAACCGGCAATCGCCCAACACGGGGTATACCACGCTTTTTCTGATCGCCGCGCTGTGTTTCGCGGCGGGAACGGTCGTCGCCATCGGCGTGAACGATCACCGCGCGCGGGACAAAAAGATCGTCACGCCGTAACCGTCCCGCGTTTTTTATTTCGCCAGCGCAAAATCAAAAACGCGATGCCCAGCAACTCGATCACCCCCACGGCGATTGCCACGCGCTCTGGACGCCACGCGGACGACGACCACGCCAGCGTTTTTGCCGCGCAGGGTTCGACGCGATCTTCCTCTGCGCCCGCGCGATACGTCGCGCGTCCATTCGCCAACGCCGCTTGCCAGCCGCGTTGCGCGTACTTGAGCAACGCGCGTTTCAATTGCGCCTCGTCGTCGTTCGGCGACGCGCTCTCCACCGCTTTCAGATTTTGCGCGAGCGGATCGAGTTGCGCGGCGAACGCGCGACACGCCGGAGACAAATCCACGCCTTCGCGATAACGCGTGACGTGCGTCAGCGTTTCGGCGGCTTCATCCCAATCAATGTCCGTCGGCGTCAAAACCGCGCGCACCAGCGACCACTCGGCGCGGTCGGGCAACAGTTTGCCCAGCGCGAGCATCTGATCGCGCAGTTGGAGCGGCGTCTGATTCGGCACGCTCAACGTGAGCAAAATCGTCGTGCCCTCGTTGCTCAGGTTCGCCTCCACGCCCGCCGCGCGCCAGGTTGAAACGACGCCGCTCAGTTCGTTGAGCGTTTCGTCGCGCAACAGCGGCGCCAGCGTGAACGCCAGCGCGCGCGTTGACGCGGCGGTTGTCACCTGCGCGCGCGGGACGTAGAACAACGGCGGCGTAAACGTCGCGATGAAATTGTCGCCGAGCGCGGCGCGCGCGCGCGGGATCGCCGCGTCGAGATCGTTTTGATCGAGCGACACAGTTGCCCACGCGAAATTCAGCGCGCGCCGTTGCGCCGCCAGGCGTTCGACGGTGAACAGCGGTCCCGCGCCGTTCGGCATCAGCGCGCTCGCCTGATCGTAGTACGCCGCGGCGTCTGTGAACGCGCGGCGCGTTTGCGCGTCCAGTCCGAGATAAAAATAATTCTCGGCGAGTTGCTTGCGCGCGTTCGCGTCGTTCTGCAACACCTGCCACTGTGCGATCGCGAGTTGAACGTACGCCGGGTTGCGTGGCCCCGTCGCCGCGCCGGCGCGCGCTTCGTACAGCGCGGCAAGCGCTTGTCGCGCTGCGCGCTGGTTTGGATCGAGCCGCACGGCGGTTTCCAATTCCGCGATCGCTTGCCCATAAAAACTTTCGCGGCGCGGCGATTCGAACTGCGCGAGTTGGCGGAACAGATTGCCGAGCGCGAGCCGCGCGTTCGCGTTGCTGGGATTGGCTTGCGCGTCGCGGCGTTTGGTCAGCAGATCGTTCCAGAGCGACAGACGCAGAAACGTGAGCGTCGGATTCGCCGTTGGCAGTTTGCTGATGTGACGCCACGTCAGACCTTGCCCGTCGAACTCCGGATCGGGCGGATCGTACGCGACGATTTGTTCCAGCGCCGTCGTGCCGGGAAAATTCAAGGTGAGGCGCGCGCTGCCGATATTGCCCTTCCAATTGGCGGCGGGGAGCAAGCCGTACGTGAACCGCGGCAGCGCGCCGTCACCCAGGTCTTGCCGAAAATCGTAACGCACCGTCTTCTTTTCATCGCCGGCAATCGCCAGCGTGAAGGTGTACCAGTCCGTCGCGCGCGTCGTGCTGCCGATTCTCAGATCGGCGCGCCCTGGGGTGAGCGTTCGGACGCGCACGCCGTCCACGCTGACGATGAACGGATCGAATCGCGCCGGATCGAACGCGTACGGATCGCCCGCCCAAGCCGGAAAGCCGACTGCCACTTGCACATCGTTGAGGCGATCGGTGTTGTGAAGTTTGAACGTCGCGGTGCCGCTGACGATCGTGCGCCCTTGCACTTCGCTGATGTCTGCGTCGAGGGTGAGCGCGGTGAGCGCGAGCGGCGTGTCGCGTTGGAGCGGCGCGAGCGCGACGGGGACGATTGGCGGCGCGGGAGTTTGCGCGCGGGTGGGCGAAAGCGAAAAGAGGCAGAGCGCGAGACTGAGGAGAAAGGCAACTCCAATGAGCCGGAGTGAATTAGTTAGGGAGACTCGCATGAAAATTGGGTGCCGCCAGCAGATTGCGCGGAGCAACCTGGGGGTTGATCACTGGTTGGAACTGAACACGCGCGCCGAGCGGCGCGTGGGTTGACGCATCGGCACAGTGAGCGTGACGAGCGTACCTTTGCCGGGTTTGGAATTGATGTCGAGCGTGGCGTTCGCGATTTCGGCGCGCTCTTTCATATTCAACAAACCCAGGTTGCCGCGCTGGGCGTACGATTCTTCGACGTGCGCGAGATCGAAACCGCGCCCGTCGTCGCGCACTGACAAGGCGATCTGATCGTCCTGGGGCTGCGCGGTGATCCAGATGTTTTTCGGCTGGGCGTGTTTTTTGGCGTTGCCCACCGCTTCCTGGATGATCGAAAACAGCGCGGCTTCGACTTTGGGCGACCAGCGCGTCTTGAGTAGCTGCACGTCCAGGTGCAGTTTCACATCTTCGCTGGCGCGCAAACGCTCGACGTAGATTTCCAGCGCGGCGCGCAAACCCTGGGTCTCCAGCGCGACCGGGCGCAAATCGAACAGCATATTGCGAACCTGGTGTAACGCTTGCGCGGCGAGCCGTTCCAATTCAGCCAGTTCGGTTTCGGTGCGTTCGGGTTGGCGCGCGATCACTTGCTTGAGGAATTTCAAGCCCATAATGATCGCCGCCAAAATTTGTGAGGGCCCATCGTGCAGTTCGCGCGCGAGTTCGCGGCGCACTTCTTCTTCGACGACGAGCAGGCGGTCGCGTTCGGAGACGACTTGCTGGAACAAGCGCGCGTTCTCGATCACGACGGCGGCTTGCGCGGCGAACGCCATCAACAAATCTTGATCGTCTTCGACGAATTGCTCGCCGGATTTCTTGTTGATGATCTCGATCACGCCGATCGGCTTGCCTTTGTAGATCAGCGGTGCGGCGACCATCGCGGCGGTGTGAAAGCGGAGCGCTTCGTCAATCCGGAGGAGGTGGCGCGAATCCATTCCGGTGTCGTGAACGATCACCGGTTGCCCGCGTGAAAAGACCCAGCCCGCGATGCCTTCATCGCTCCGAATGCGTTTTTGGCGCAGGGCTTTGCCGCCGCCCCCTTGGACGACTTGAAAGACGAGTTCCTTGGTGGTCCCGTCGTACAGCAAGAGCGAGCCCGCGCTGGCTTTCATCACGTCCACCGCGCTGGAGAGAATCAGCGCGAGCAAGCGCTCGAGTTGGAATTCGGAGGAAAAAACCAGCGCGACTTCTTGCAGCGCTTCGAGCGCGCCAATGCGTTGCTCCAGATGCGCGATCTGGGCTTGCGATTCGTCAGTGGAATTTGGAGGGGCTTGGGGTGCGCGAGCCATAGTTCAGTTCCGGAGAATTCACGCGCGCGGATGCTTGCGCGGACGCGGCGCCAACAGTTTGCGAATGTACGGAATTTGCAGACGCGCGGCGTCTTCCCCCGCTTGAATGATCTCGGGCGCTTTATCGTATTGGCGCACGTGATAGCGCGCCACGTCCGGCTGAATCACCACGTCCACCGGATTCAGCCGCGAGCGAATGATCTCGCCTTCCATAATTTCGCGTTCGTTCAGCATAATGTCAATGAGCGACTTGGCGCCTTTCTCCAGTTGTCCGCGCTGCCAGCGCATTCGCTCGTGCAACGTCGGAATGACGTTCGACGTGATGATGACGTTCATTCCGCGCGCGGACAGCACTTGGGCTGGGACGGGGTTGACCGCGCCGCCATCAATCAGCAGGCGACCGTCGTGGCGCGCCGGTTCGAGAAACCCGCCCATACTCATCGTCGCGCGCAGGGCTTCCGGCAACGGTCCGCGCTCGAAGACGATCTCTTCGCCGGAAACGATATCGGCGGCGACAACCGCCAGCGGAATTTTCAAACCCTCGAAAGTTTCGCTGGGCAACAACTGTTGGAGCTGTTTCAAAAACATATTCCCTTTGATCAAGCCCCAGCGCGGCGGGATGCTGAAATCCCAGTTGCGAAAGCCGGTCAGGAAATCGTATTCGATCCGCACTTTATGCGCGAACTCGGTTATTTCTTCAATCGTGCGTCCGGCGGCGTACAGCGCGCCGAAGAGCGCGCCCGCGCTGGTGCCGGCGATCAGATCGAGCGGGATCTTTTCTTCGCGCAGAACTTTGAGGACGCCGATGTGCGCCATTCCGCGCGCGTTGCCGCTGGAGAGCGCCAGCCCGACTTGCCGCCGCGCGAGTTTGCGCGCGAGTTGATGGATCGCCGCAACGTCGTCATCTACGTACGAATGCTCCGCGACAAAACGGCGCACGGGCTGTTGGAATGCCGCGCCTACCACGACGCGCAGATCGGCTTGCTGAAGCGCCTTGAGCGTCATCGTGGTTTCATCGGCGACCGCCCACAACACGACCCAGTAATATTGCTTGATCAACTGGCTGATGAATTCGGGGAGCGCGCCTGCGTTCAGCGTGGGATCGATGTGCGTGAGGTGAACGTTATCTTCGCGCAGCGCGGCGGCATTGGCGGGTTGACTCGACTCGTCCAGGTTGACCAGCAAGACATCTTCGCCCGTCACCTGCGCCAGATGTTGCGCCAGAACGGGCGTCGCATCGCCGATGGAAGCGATCACGTTGAGTTGCTTGGTTTGGATCGGCGCGCGCAAGGAAAGCCGAAGACGTTGGTGCAGTTCGCGAATGATCGCCAGCGCCATCTCGGGATACTGCTTCATCAGCGCGGTCAGATCGTCGTGCGACAACATCAGGAGATCGGCGTCGAGCGCGACGAACACGCTGGCGGAATGTAACCCGCCGAACAATGCCGCGCCTTCGCCAAAGAAATCGCCGGGACCCAGGTAGAGGATGAACCGATCTTCCCCTTCGTAATGCGAGACGACTTTGACCAGCCCGGTGCGAATGACGTACATACAATCGCCCGGCTCGCTTGCCAGAAACACGGACGCGCCCTTGTGAACGTGGCGGCGCTGCAACCGGCGCGTCAATGTCTCGAGCGCGGAATCGTCCAGCGCGCTGAAAAACGGAATCGTGCGGAGCCAATCCTTCATTGTTTGGTCGTTCCTGTGAAATCGAGTTGTCTAGACTTGGGTGCGTTTGCGCGGGCTGGGCGCGAGCCGTTGGCGAATCGCGAGAATTTGACTGCGCGCCGCTTCTTCGCCGCGCTTGATGATTTCATACGCCTTGTCGTACTCCATCGTCCCATAACGCGCGATGTCCGGCTGGATCAAAATGTCAACGGGTCCCATCCGCGATTTGATGATCTCGCTCTCCATAATTTCCATCGCGCCGGTGACGATGCCGATGACGTTGGGCAGTTTGCCTTCGCGCTTGAGTTCGCGGCGATGGATGCGATCTTCCAGACTGGGAATCACGTTGCTCGCCAGAATGATGCTGATCCCTTTGTCCGCCAGCAATTGCGTCGGCACCGGATTGACCGAGCCGCCGTCAATCAGAAAACGTCCGGCGATGTGCGCGGGCTCAAAGACGCCGATCACGCTCATACTCGCGCGCACGGCTTCCGCCACCGGACCGCGATCGAAGACGATCTCTTCGCCGGAGATCAAATCCGCCGCCACAATATACAATGGGACATTCAATTCGTCAAACGTCTTGTCCTTCAGCCAGCGGCGCAAATAGTTCAACACGACGTTGCCCTTGATCAATCCGGCGCCCGGCGGCAGGCGAAAATCCCAGTACTGAAAGCCGGTGAAAAAATTGTACTGCTTTTGCACGTTCACCGCGAACGCGATCATCTCCTCGACCGATCGTCCGGCGGCGTACATCGCGGCAAAGACCGCGCCCGCGCTCGTGCCCGCGAGCATATCAATCGGAATGCCTTCTTCCTCCAGCACTTTGAGCACGCCGATGTGCGCCATCCCGCGCGCGTTGCCGGAGGACAACGCCAAGCCGATCAGCCGCTGGGAGATGCGGCGCGCCAAACGCTGAATGGATTGCGGCTGCGCGTCGACGCGCCAAAAACCGTTCGGCGCGACGGACTTGAGCCAGCCCGGCTCCCGCTCGCCGATTTGCACCGTAATGTCCGCCAGTTCGATCGCCTTGAGCGTCAAAGGCGTTTCGTACGGCGCGACCGAGAGTAACACCCAATAGTATTGCTCGACCAATTGACTCAACCGGTCGGCGAGCATTTCCGGTTCCAAAATATCGCTGCCGCGCACCAACGTCACATCGGACTGCCGCAACGACGCGGGATCGAGACTGATATTTGCCAAGCCGCCCAGATCGAGAATCACGACCGCTTCGCCGGTCACTTGCGCCAGATTGCGCGCGAGCGTCGGCGTTGCCGCGCCGATCGCGGTGACGATGTTGAATTCCTCGCGCAAGGTCGGCGCGACATTCGAACGCGTCAGACGCCGCCCTAACTCTTGCGACATCATCAACGCGATCTGCGGGTGGATCTGTAACAGTTCGTCGAAATCGTCTTTGCGCAACACCAACAGATCGGCGTCAATCACGACGCGCGCGGTGGCGGAGCGGCGCTCGCTGAGCAGCAACGCCATCTCGCCGAAGAAATTGCCGGGACCGAGATAGTTGAGGATTTTTTCCTGATTGCCGCGCTCGGTGACGACTTTAACCTGCCCGCTTTCGATGATGTACATACAATCGCCCGGCTCGTCTTCCAAAAAGACGGCGGCGTCTTTGTGATAGTGTTCGCGTTGCAGACGGCGCGAGATTGCGTCCAGGATGTTGTCGTCCAGTCCCGCAAAAAAAGGAATATTTCGGAGACTAGGTTTCATAACGGGTTTCCAGTCGGCGGTGTCAGGTGTGCCAGTGCCGCGTGCGCGTTCGCGCTGTCCACGCGCGCGCCCAGCTGCGTAAACGTGCTCAACGCGCGTTCCAGCAACGCGCGCGCGTCCGCGTCGCGTCCGGCGGCGCGGTGGAGCAGACCCAGGTGGTACTGCGACTTTGCCAATTCGAACTGATTTTTCGCCGCGCTCAAGCCGGCGATGCTTTGCTCCAAATAAGCCGTTGCGGCGGCGCGATCATTTTGGCGCTGCGCGATCCGCGCCAGCGTCCGCAAGACTTGGCACTTGATCAAGTTCCGGCGAATTTCCGTCGCCAGGGTCAGCGCTTGGTCAGCCGTTTGGCGCGCCAGATCGAGTTGGTCTTGTCCCAGGTACGCTTCCGCCAACAACCACTGCGCCTCGGCGATACGTTCCTTGGAGCCCATCTCGGTGGCAATCGCCAGACAACGCGTCAAATACGCCGCCGCCGGATCGAACGCACTTTGCAAAATTTCGATGTGCGCGAGATTGAGCAACGCGACGCAAATGATATTTTTCTGCTTGATTTTTTCGGCGATCGCGAGCGCGCGCGTTCCGACTTGGACGGCGCGCGCGTATTCGCCCATCTCGCGGTAGAGTTCGCACAGGTTGCTGTTGAGCCGCGCGATACCCTCAATATCGCCTATTTTTTGTTTGATGTCAAGTGAACGTTCCAAATGCACGCGCGCGTTATTCCAATCCCCTTGCTCCCATTCCATCGTGCCCATATTGTTGTACGATTGGCTGACCCCGTGCAGATCGCCGATGCGCTCGCGCAGGCGCAATCCTTTTTCCGCGTACGCGCTCGCGCGTTCCCAATCTCCCTTGCGCCGGAACAGCGCGACCAGGCGATTGTACACCGAAGCCATCTCGTTAAAGTGTTCCGTCCCCTCCACCACCTGGAGCGTTCGCATCGCCCATTCAAACGCCTGATCGAATTCGCCCAAGCGATAATGCACCCAGCCGATGTCGTTGTAAATTCGGATGTGTTCCACCGACCTGGTATTCGGATCGGATTCGATTTCCTTCAACGCGTTTTCCAGCCAGCGCAACGCTTCGGCGTAATCGCCGCGGCGTTCACCCACGCGCCCGATGCAGCGCATCATCTCCGCGCTCGCGTGCGCGGTCTCCGTCGATTTCCCGGCGGCGCGCACCACTTCGAGCGCGATCAGGTACGACGTCGTCGCGCTGGCATAATCACCGGCGAAATTTTGGACGGAGCCCAAGCCGGTATACGTGTCAATTTTTTGTTGGGCGGTCGGATGCGTCTTGGTTAAGAATTCGGCGGCGCGCTGGTAATGCTGGAGCGCCTGCGCGTTGGCGAAACGCTCCGCCGCGTGTTTGCCCGCGCCGATCGCATACGGCAGCGCGCGATCCAGGTCTTGGCTGCGCGCGTAATGAAACGCGAGTTCTTCGATGTGCTCGTCCAGCCGATCCTTGAACAAGGTCTCGATGCTCGCCGCGATCTTGTGGTGCAGAAATTCGCGCCGCCGGACGAGCAGACTGTTGTACACGGTTTCCTGGATCAGAATGTGATTGAACCGATAATGCGCATCGCCGTTGCGCGAAATGCAACTGATCAGTTGGTGCTCGTCCAATTCTTGCACGACGTCTTGCACGTTCCGCGCGTCCTCGACGACATTCTCCAGCAACCGCGACGCAAAATCGCGCCCGATGACGGACGCGCATTGCAACACGCGGCGCGCGTCTTCGTTCAAATGATCGACGCGCGTCATAATCAATCCTTGCAACGTCGTCGGCACTTGGAGATTGTCCAGGTCCGCGCCCGGCGTCATCTCCCAGTGCGCCGCGCCGGGCCGGATGATCCCGCGATCGATCGACATCCGGATCATCTCTTCGAGATAGAACGGATTGCCTTCGGCGCGCTGCGGGATCAAATGCCGGAGCGTTTCCGGCAGTTCGTGAATCGCCAACAAGAGATCGATCAGCGCGACGCTGTCCGCGCGTGAAAGCGGCGCGAGCGGCAGATGCAAAAAATGCGCGGCGTACATTTCGTTGCCCAGCATTTGCAATCGCCCGACTGCCGCGCCTTCATCCGGACGCGAATTGCAATAGATCAGCAACGGCACATTCTCGACACTGCCCAGCAGAAATTCGAGCAAGTCCAATGAGATGTTGTCGATCCAATGCGCATCTTCCAGGATGAGCACCAGCGGTTTGCCGCGCGCCAAGGCGTTCAGCAATTCGCGAATCGCGACGAACGTTTGTTGCTGAAGTTGCGGCGGCACCAGATGCCGAATCCGCGTCGCCAGTTCCTTTTCAAGGATCCGGATCGAAAGAAGATGTTCGAGGTACGGGACGAGCGACAATGCTTCGCCCGGTGGAAGCAGGTCTTGCGTGATCTGTTCGACTTTCTCGCGCGCGATTTCTTCCGGATCGTCTTCCGCAATGCCGAACAGCGCTTTGAGAATTTGCAAAAAGACGCCATACGCCGATTGCCCGTACGCCAGGCACGCGCCTTCCAAGACCGTCGCCCATTTGTCCGCCAGGTATCCTTTGAGTTCGCTCGTCAAACGCGATTTGCCGATGCCCGCGTTGCCGGTGATCAGCGCGATGCGTCCGCGCTGCTGCGTCACCAGATCGTCTACCGCGCGGCGGACTTGCGCGAATTCCGCCTCGCGCCCGACCATCGGCGCGCTCAAGCCCGGAATGCCGCGCACGCGCCCGGCGATCGCGCGCGGCGCAGTCACTTCGTAAATTTCCACCGGCGCGACGCGATTCTTGACGCGAATCGAACCGAGTTCGCGGAATTCAAAGAGCGGCTGGGTCGGCTCGTACACCGCGCGGCTGACCAGAATCGTTCCTGGTTCGGCGACGCTTTGCAAGCGCGACGCGACGTTCACCGTATCGCCGAGCGCGGTGTACTCCATTCGCAAATCGGAGCCGATGCTGCCGACGACGACGATGCCGGTATGCAATCCGATCCGGACGCGTAAGGAGATGCCCCAGCGCGGTTCCAGATCGGCGTTGATGCGTTTGAGCGCGGCTTGCATTCCGAGCGCGGCGCGGATCGCGCGCGCCGGATCGTCTTCGTGCGCGATTGGCGCGCCGAAGAGCGCCATAATTCCGTCGCCCAGCACTTTGTCAATCGTGCCTTCGTGCTTGTAGATTTCGTCGGTGAAGGCTTTGAGCGTGCCGTCCACCAGTTCGTACACTTGCTCGGGGTCGAGTTTTTCAGAGATGGCGGTAAAGCCGCTGAGGTCGGAGAAGAGGATCGTGATGTTGCGGCGTTCGCCTTCGATCTGTTTGCCGACGCTGGAGATTTTCTGCGCGAGCGCGTCGGGCATCGGCGCGGCGGCGCGGACGCGCCGATCGGGCGCGGGGAGGCGCGCGGGCGCCGCGTCCAGTTTGACGCCGCAGTTGCCGCAAAACTTGAAATGGCTCGGACTGGCGAATCCGCAGTTGGCGCAAACGTGGGCGAGCGCGGTCGCGCAGCGCGCGCACACGCTCGCATCAACGGAATTCGTGTGACCACACTTGGGGCATCGAGGGGACATACGATTCTTTCCGCCAAACGAACTGGGACGCTTGAATTATACTATAGGTTGCCAAAAACAGAAAAAGGCAACCCACCGCTGGTGAGTTGCCTGGCGACATCCTGATGTGTGCACGGTGGTTGGTTAGCGGACGAAGAACAGAAAGTTGAGATTGTCGTGACCGTTGTTTCGCCGCGTTTGCACGCGATTACCGTACGAAGCCGTCACGGTCGGTTGACTGGCGTGCTTGCCGTCCACCTTCACGCGGATCCAATGATGTTCGCCGCGTTCTCGAACGGCAGTAATCAACGGCACGTCTGGACCTGGGGTGGCGCAACCGCCGGCTTGCTGATCGCCAAAGCGGACATCTTCCGGCACGGTGACCTGGATCGCGGAGGGTTTTGCGGCGATCACGAGCAGCCATTTGCCCTCGACGCAGAGTTTGGGATCTTCGTCATCCATTGCTGCGTTGACGATCGGGAGCGCCAACACCACGAGCGCAAGAACCAGAGGGAGCACAACTAGCAACTTTTTCATTTTGACCTCGCTTACTCCATTTGGAGTTGTGTCCCAAGCCATTCAATTGACACAGGGAAATCAAAAACCCGTCTTGGGTTTCGCGTTGCGGAACAGACGGGCTTGGAGACATCTATTCCACTTCGGCGGCTGGGCGATCTTAGCGTTAGGAGAACACGCTTTAGACCCTTAGGACTTGTAAAAAAATAACTTGGTCAAATTCGCTTTCGGTCTGAAACCGCGAAACGTCGCGAAATTACCTATCTGGTACTACATGATGCTACATCTTGCTCGCTGTTGCAACAGGATTTCAGGAACTTCCGCTATCAACCTTGTGCGAGCGAGACGAGCAAATTGACCAACTTATTCTTTTACAAAACCTTAGCTTTGCGTCCCCGTCTTTCGACGGGTTTGCCATTTTCGGGTGGGATACGGTGCGTTCGATTTCCACCCATAGAATAACACACGGGGAACAATCGCTCAATGGTACCATAGTACCTAACACTATTATACGCGATTTTTCGTTTCTTGTGTACTGGTCAATTGGATTTTGAACATTACGAGAATGGGTGTATGCTACGGGCATGACCACACAGCCTATTTACTTTCCCCGCACAACCGCCGATCAACGCAAGCTCTTGTTTGAGACTTGGGAGGCGAGCCATGATGTCACTGTGTCCTGTCGGCGGGCACATGTGGCACGCGGGACGTTCTACTATTGGCG
>VGOB01000084.1 GCA_016865935.1 Chloroflexota bacterium
CAGCGACACATCCTCACTTTCATCCGCACATACAATCGGCGTTGGGCGCATCCCTATCGCTGGACGTACAAGGGATTGCCGTTGGCGGTCTGACAACCGTCGGAAAACTTATGAGACACGGTACTAGAGAGACGCTTCGCGGAGTTTACAGTGAGCGAAGCCGAATTGCTCAGCGTGACGATTTCTCCCCCCGAAAGTGAATTACACCCGCGTCAAAACGCCTTTGATGATCGTCGCGAGTTTGGGCACCGCGCTTGCGCCCGCCGCCAAAACTTCTTCGTGACTCACCTTGTCGTGACTATGCGCGAGCGAGTTGGAAATCAAACTCAAGCCCAGGACGCGCATCCCGCTGTGCCGCGCGACGATCACTTCCGACACCGTAGACATTCCGACCGCGTCCGCGCCAATCAAGCGAATGAACCGCACGTCGGCGGGTGATTCAAACGAGGGTCCTGCCAGCATCATATAAACGCCCTCGCGCAGGGTAATCTTCGCTTCCCGCGCGACGGCGCGCGCCAGATCGCACAACGCGGGATCGTACGCGTCGGTCATATCGGGAAAACGCGGACCCAGCGATGCGTCGTTCGGACCGCGCAGTGGATTCGCGCCGGTCATTCCGACCAGGTTGATGTGATCGGTGATCAGCATCAAATCGCCCGCGTGGAATTTTTCGCTGATGCCGCCTGCCGCGTTCGTCACGATCAGCGTGCCGATGCCGAGTGCGCGCAGCGCGCGAATCGGCAGCGTGACGCGTTGCATCGAATAGCCCTCGTAATAGTGCGCGCGTCCGCGCATCGCCAGGATCGTTTTGCCGCCCAACTCGCCGATGACGAGCGCGCCGGAGTGTCCCGCGACGGTCGAAACCGGAAAGCCGGGAATATCGCCAAAGGGGATCACATCGGCGCGCGCGATTTCATCGGCAAGCGCGTTGAGACCGGAGCCCAACACCAAGCCAATCGTCGGTTGATGTTTCGTTTTCGTCGCGATAAATTGCGCGGCGCGTTCATAGTCCGCGCGGGTCAAGAATTCGTCTGTCAAGTTTTCACCTATCATGTCGCTGGCTGTCATTGCGAGGAGCATCGTAAGCGGAGCGAAGCGCAGTCGAACGATGCGACGAAGCAATCCCCAAATTGCGGGGTGGAGATTGCTTCGGGCGAAAAACGCCCTCGCAATGACAATTGATCACATCTTGGAAAGCAACTCGGTTTTCTTTTGCTGAAATTCCGCGTCGGTCAAAATACCGCGCTGGCGCAACGCGTCCAACCCGGCGATCAACGCGGGAATATCGGCGCGGCGCTCCGCGCGCCCGCCGAAGCGCTCATCCATTCCCAGCGCCTCTTTTTGATTCAGCATTTCGGTTTTGAATTTCACCGGCGACGCGATCTTGTCCAACCTGTTGACGCCGCCTTCGCTCGCCGTCAAAATTTCAATGTCGCCGTAATCGAATATTCGCCCCAGGAACGATTGCCTTAACACGACATCGTTGATTTTTTCCAACGACGAATCAATCACGCGCTTGTTGATGATCCCTTCCGTTTGGATCACGCGGCGATTCGTCACGAGATATACTTCGTTCCACCAATCGAGATACGTGCGCCAAAACGCGCCGATCGGAATCAGCGCCAGAAACGCGACGACGACGCCGAGTCCCGTTGCGAGTGTCGCCAAAATCGCCAGAATGACAATCGCGATCAGCAAGATCGCGTTGAGGAAAAATGATTTCGCCCAGACGATCCAATGCTGGCGCGTTTGGATGACGATTTTTTCGTTTTCGGCAAGCAATGATTCGATATAGCTCACGTCAGTCGCCCCTTTCCGCGTTGTTCGTCAGCCGCGCGTACATTTGCGTCGTCGAAAGATTCGCGTGCCCCAGCAGGCGTTGGACGGCGGGCAAATCCGTGCCCGCATTCAACAAGCGCACGGCAAACGAATGGCGCAAGGTGTGCGGCGTGACCGGCGGCGTGATCCCGGCGGCGTGAACGTACTCTTTGATGATCAGCCACAAACCCTGGCGCGTCAAGCGCGCGCCGTGCGGATTGACGAACAGCGCGCGCTCGTCCGCGCGCGCGACAAGTTCAGGTCGCCCGCGCGCCAGGTACCGCGCCAACGCGTCAAGCGCGCGCGGGGGTAGCGGCACGACGCGCCGTTTGCCTGCCTTGCCGACCTGGAGCGTTTGGGCGGATACATTCACATCGTCCTGATCGAGCAACGCCAATTCGGTGACGCGCACGCCGCTGGCGTGCAACAGTTCCAGGATCGCGCAATCGCGCAAGCCCTTGGGCGTGTGGTTCTTGGTCGGCGCGTCCATCAAACGCGCGATTTCGTCGGCGGAAAGAATTTGCGGCGCGCGTTTTTCCACTTTGGGCGAGCCGAGTGTCGCCGTGGGATCGTCTGCAATGCTCCGGCGTTCGATCAAAAAATGGAAGAACGTTTTCAAGACCGCGAGTTTGCGCGCGATACTCGCCGGAGTATAGCCGCGTTCCTTCAAATGCAAGATGAACGTCAACAGCAAGGGCTTGTCCACGCGATTCCATTGCGTCGCCGTCGGACGTTCGGCTTGCGCGAAACGGACAAACTGGGTCAAATCGTTGCGATACGCTTCGACCGTGTTAGGCGCGTACCCCTTGCCGTGTTCCAAGACGTTAAGAAATTCGCTGATCTGTTCTTCCAAAATGACCTGCCACCACTCGACCAAACCCTGCCGATATTGTAACACACTCTTGTCTTAAAACAAAATGAGGCAAACGCAATTTGCAATTTGACAATGGGCATGTTATAATAGGCGGCGTGATGGGCGGTTGGCTCAGATGGTTAGAGCGCGCGGTTCACATCCGCGAGGTCATAGGTTCGATTCCTATACCGCCCACCTTCGCACAGCCGCGGTTGCTCGTCCCGCGGTTTTCTGGTAATAAGGAGGTAGTGCGCAGTGCGATTCTCACCAACCGTGATGCCGACTCCAACGCTCTCTGTGGACACCTTGCTCTTTCGGCTCCGCTGGGCGCTCATCATCCTCGTTCCGCCGATCATCTGGCTTGACTCGGGCGGCATCATTCTACCCGTTCCGCTCTTGCTCTGGCTCGCTATCGGCGCGATCTTCAATTTGCTGATCGGCTTGGCGCTCCAGTTTTCCCAAATCGCCAAACTCCTGCCGATCCCCTCCCTGATCGTTGACACGCTCTTCTTCGGCGTTCTGCCGTACATCGCGATCACCGAATCGAATTTGCTGGCGTACTTTACGATCTTTCCCGCGATCGTCGCGGCGATTCGCTTTTGGGCGCGCGGCGCGGTGCTGGTCGCCACGCTCCTTTCGATTTCGCTCGGCGTGCATTTCTTCGTGCCGCTGAGCAACGCCACGCTCCGCACGCTACTTTCCACCGCGCTGCCGATCATCGTCTTGGACGGCTTGACGATCCTGATCGGATACTTGACGCATCACGAACGCGCCGCCGCGATCAAGCAAGCCGCCGGTGAGTTGGACGATTTGCGCGGCGCGATGGCGGGCGCGCATCTCTTGTATCAAACCAGCGACTGGCTCAATTTGTCCGCGAATTACAAGCCGGTCTTGGAATCTATGCTCGAAGCCGGGGTCAAGGGCTTGCCGCAAGCGCGCCGCGAAGACGGACTGCCGGTCGGGTTGGCGTTGTTCTTCGACGAGCAAGATCCGCAAATGCGCCTGCGCGTGGTCGCCGCGCGCGGCACGGATCTGCGCGATGAAAAAACGCGCGTCGAAGGCAAACGCGGCATCATCGCCAAAGCATTCGAGACCGGCGATGCGGTCGTCTTCGACCGCGTCGATCAGGATCCTGAGTTGGGCGCGTTTCGCGCGCTGCAATTGTGTCGAAGCGGCGTATGCTATCCATTGCGCGCGGGCTTGGATCTGTACGGCGCGGTCGTGCTGGCAACTCCCGCGCCGCGCCGCCCCTCGGCACAACATCTGGAACTGATGCACGCGTTTACCAGTCAAGCCGGAATCGCGTTTCAAAACGCCGCGCTGTATCAAAAATCGCGCCAGGAACAAGACCGGATCATTCGCGACGATATCGAAACGCGCCAAAAACTCGCGCGCGATTTGCACGACGGCCCCACGCAAAAAGTTTCTGCGCTGGCAATGCAACTCGATTACATCATCAAATTGATGGACCAAGATCCCGGCGAAGCCAAAGCCGAGTTGGAAAAAGCGCGCGCCGTTGCGCAACAAACCGTCAAAGAAATTCGCACCGCGCTTTTCACGCTTCGTCCGCTGTCGTTGGAAAGTGAAGGACTATCCGCCGCGCTGGAGCAATTGGGACAACGCTTGCGCGAAGTGGACAATGTGCCGATCCAGGTTGTGCCGGGTGAATTCGATACCGATCTCGATCAACAGGTTGCCACGACCGTGTTTGCGATCATCGAAGAAGCGATTGGCAACGCGCGCAAGCACGGCAAAAACGCGCCGATCCAGGTCAGTCTCCAGCGGCAGGAAAATTCGCTCGTCGCGATTGTGCAAGATCAGGGACCGGGGTTCGACCTCGAGTCGGTTGAGAAATCGTACGACAAACGCACCAGTCTGGGATTGCAAAATATGCGCGAGCGCGCACAACTGATTGACGGCAATCTGACGATTCTCTCCGCGCTGGGTCACGGTACGCGCATCACGCTCGTCGTGCCGTTGCCCTTGAACAGTCCAACCGGAAAGCGCAAGTGAGTCTCCTCGAATTTCTCCGGTCGCTCGAGCCACGCGGCGCGCTTGCCATCGTCCTCGGCGCATCCATCGTTTTGTACGTCCTCGCCGCGAATCTCGCGTGGCTCCAGCGCGCGCCGCGCGAGGGACGTTGGGGACGCTTCGTTCACTGGTGGCAAACGAAATGGCTCGGGCGCGGCATCGGCGAACTGGCGCGCTGGCTGTACTATCTCGCGCTCCCCTGGGCGACGTTGATGCTGGGGTACAGCACGATGCGCGCGCTCGGCGTGTGGGGAATGGACTGGCTCGCGCCGCTCGTGAATTTCGGCGTCCTCGCGCTCGGGGCGGCAGTGGTGATCGTGTGGGTGTGGCAGCCGTACGCGCGCATCGCGCCTCCGCACGCGGTTGACGAGAGCGGCTGGAACTGGGCGCGCCACCTCATCGAGGTTTTGTATCGCGAAGCGCATTGGGCATTCTATCGCGCGGGCCCAATTTTGTGGTTGGACGATTTTTATTGGGGCAGTTTTTTCGGTCTGTTCCTGATTTTGATCGAGGGCTGGAGCAATCCGGCAACGCGCGCACGCGTCGAAGATATCGCGCGCGCGGACGCGGCGTTGTGGAGCGGCGGGCTGGCGATCATCAGCGCGCTCGTTTTTATCTTCACGCAAAACGTATGGTACTGTCTGATCGTACATTTGTTGCTCGATCAGGCGGCGCGGCGCGCGATCGGATTTCCGCGGCGGCACGAATGAAAAACCGGTTCCTTGTCGGAACCGGTTTTTTGTTTCGCGGAAAAATGGTCCGTTTGTGCATGCGGTATTTTTATTTGATCACAAACGACAACACAATCAAGACGATGAAAAAGAATCCGGCAAAGAGCGCGATCCGTTTCAGATCATTGTAGATGTGCGTGTAATCGAAGGTCAAGGGCGTCACGGGACGCGCGCTCGACAGCAGGACGCGCGTGGGCGCAACCGATCCGCGCGTAGACGCGCCCTCTGACTCGACCGCGTGCTCTTGCGATTGAGGTTCTACGCTACGCCGCAACGCGGCGCGCTGTTTCATCTTGCGAGTTTTCTTGGGCATTGATCATCTCCTCTCCACGACCGCCGACGGGCGACCCTTCGTCTACGCTCAGGGCAAGCCGCCGACCGCCGCAAGTATTTCATCTCTGTCATCTCTGCTGATTATAAACGGATTGCGCGAAAGCGCAAATTGATCGATGGCGCGCCGGTCTACCGTCACCGGTCATCGGTCGTCCTCACGGCGCGAGTTCCCCAATCACAATCAACCGATGCGTGTCCACGCGATATGGCGTGCAAGTGATCAGCGTGACGATTGGATTCTTGGACGATGCGAGCGGACTCAGATCGGTTGGGACGACGACGCGCTTGGTTTTTACCACGTATCGAAACGATCGCGCGCCTGCGTAGATCAAAACATCTTTGCCGATTTCCAATTTCTCCAAATCGCGAAACGGCTCGCCGTACACGTCGTTGTGCCCTGACAAAATCAGATTGCCGCGCTCGCCCGGATTCACCGTGCCAACGCGATGCCCGATCCCTTGCTTCAGTTCATCCCAGCCATCGCCTTGCACGATGGGCCAGTCTACGTTGATCGCGGCAATCACGATGCGCGTCGGCGAACGCGGACCGGGCGTCGGCACCGGCAGCGCGGCAAGCGCGCGCAACTGGATGCCGAGCGCGGGCGGAGCGGACTCGGGTGCGAACGAACTGCCGGGCAGTTCCGCCAGCGGGTTCGACGGCGGAAACGACGAGCCGGGTAGTTCTTGTCCGCTCGCGTTCGCGCCGAGCGTCGCGTTGGGTGTTGTCGTGCGCGCGAGCGCAACTTCTTCGTTCAGCGATTGCAAATTCGAAAGCGAGCCGACGATGATCAGCAACAAGCCGATCACTGCCAGCGCTTCGATCACGAACAGGACGCGGTCGCGGAACGACGCGCGTTTTTTCGGACGCGCGTCGCGCGGCGTCGGCTCGGCGGGTAGCACCGTCACGGGGCGAAAGCGTCGCCCGTCCGTGCTCTCCGCGAATTGCTTGGCGCGCGCGATGCGCCGCTTTTGCTCGACGAGCGCTTCGAGTTCTTCGAGCGAGAGATCGTCTACGGAACGATTATCGGTCACTCCAACTCACCCATCACGCGCTCCATCAAATCCACCGCGCGTTGCAACGTCGCCGCATCGAACGCGAATTGCGCGCCGGCGGCTGCGTAGAGCTGCGGCAGCGACACGGTGCCGCCCAGCGCGAGCGCGCGGCGATAACTGGCGACAGCGCCGGCTTGATCGCGCAACGCGTTGCTCCACACTTGCACCGCGCCCAACTGCGCGAGTCCGTACTCGACGTAGTAGAATGGCACTTCGTGAATGTGCAATTTGCGATGCCAGCCCGTCGTCATCTCTTGTTCCAACCCGCGCCAATCTATGCCGATCATAAAACGATTCCACTGCCGCGCCCATTCCGCATCGCAGTTCGATCCATCCAGCGCCGCGTCAGGATTTTCGTAGACCCAGTGTTGGAACGCGTCCACGACTGCCATATAGGGCCAGAACAAAATCTCGCTTTCCAAATGCTCGATCCGCGCGCGCGCCGCGTCCGCATCGGAATACACGCCGCCCTGATCTTTGGCAAGGTACGGCGACGCGAGCAACTCCATCGCCATCGAAGCAACTTCGGCGAATTCCATTCCGATTTGGCGTTGCGGCGCAAACGGCAAGGCGTAGCGTTCGTAGTTATGGAACGCGTGCCCGCTCTCGTGCAAAATCGTTTGCAGATCGCCGTGGGTGCCAACTGCGTTTTGGAAAATGAACGGTTGCTTCGACATCGCAAAATTCGTGCAATACGCACCCGGTGCCTTGTTCTTGCGATTTTCCAAATCGAGCAACGCGTCGCGTTGCATCGTCGCGAAATATTCGCCCAGTTTCGGATCGACGCGATTGAAAATAGATGCGGCGATCGTTTTCAATTCCTCGCCCGTGCTGAACGGCTTGAGCGGCGCGCGACCGAGCAGATCAACATCCAAATCCCAGGGACGCAACGACGTGATGCCAAGTCGTTTTTGGCGTCGTTCGTAAATGCGCCGCGCGACAGGGACAACGGCAGTTTCAATCGCGCGATGAAACGTGCGGCAATCGTCCGGCGCATAATCGAAGCGATGCAACTGCTGCCACTTGAACGCGCGATAATCGGGTTTGTCCGCGTTCGCGGCGATTTGGCGGCGCAGCGTCAGAAACTCGCGCCACAGATCGTTGATCGCTTGGCGATCCGCCAACTGGCGCGCCAACGACGCGCGCCACGCGCGTTCGCGCGTCGCGCGATCGGGATTCTGGTACACGGGACGCAACTGCGCGATGGTGACTTCTTTGCCGTCCCACTCGATTGTCTGCGCGCCGATGATCTTTTCGTAGCGCGAGACGAGTTTTTGTTCCTGCGTCAAGAGCGGCAAGTTTTGTTCGCGGAACAATTCCGCGCTCGCGCGCATTTTCTTGAGCGGCATCTCGAATCCTTGCGGCTCTAGTCCGCTCGCGAGCAACTTTTCACGCAGTTTTTGGCGCGCGGCTTCGGCTTTGGGAAAAATGTTGTCGAGGAACGCGTTGAACGCCTGCTCCGCGTCCTTGTCCGCCGTGTTCTGCGTTTTGGCGAGACTAAGGCGCGCGTACATTTCGCTGATGCGTTCGTCGAGCGCGCTCCAATCCGCAAGCCACTCGTTCGCGTTTTGCGCGCTGAGAGCGCGCGCGACAAGATCGTTGACGCGCGGTTCGATTTCCGACCATTGCCATTTCAGCAAGTCGGGTACGGTTTGGGGAAGAGAGGTGAGCATTATTCGATTCTCCAGTTTGATAATTTCAACGCATAACCCAATGCCTGAATACGTTGATAGTGAGCGATGTTGCCTGTCACCAACGTCAGGTTTTCACGGATCGCGATTGCCGCAATCATCGGATCGGCGCGTCTCAAATATTGCGCGGTTGCTGTCGCCTCGTCACACGTAGTGGCGTTCTTTCCCGAAGTGCCATCGCGCTTTCCGTGATCCCGTCAATTAATTCTGGATCATCGGCAAACAATCCCAAAAGTGAATTCGCCTGCGCTGATGGCTTGAGGTACGCGCGAATCGCGTCTAGCGCAAACTCCGCTTCCGTTTTGCGATTCTGCTCCGCCGCGCGTTTCAGCGCCTGGTATGTACTCTCGGGCAGAACAAGTTCTATCCCAATTGAGTGTCCCATCCTCCACCTCCCAACTCGCGCTCAATCCGATCATACGCCCTGGGCGTGAGATTATTTTCGTCGTCAAGCAATTCTTGCAGCACGCCTTGTTCCAGCAGCACTTGAATCGCGCGACCCGTCGTCAGTTTGCCGTACCACACGCGCAGCGCGGGGGCGAACATCGTTTCAAACTGACGCGCCAGATCGCCGAGCCGCGCTTGCGCGTGCTTCGCCTCGATCTCGATCTCGCGCAGATGAACGCGCTGTCTGCCAAACCGAAACGTCACCGCGTCAATCGCGAGTTCGGCGTCTACGGTTTTGCGCGGCGCGTCGCGCGGCACGACGTGGCGAATTTGCCGCCGCGTCGTCCGCTTCTGGATGGCGCGAAATCCCAAACGCGCCAACGTCGCGTGCGGCTCCGCGCGCGCAAAATCGCGCGGCGATATTTTTACGACGATGCCGCGCGTGTTCAGTTCGCGCAAGACGCGCGTCAACGCGACAGGGGACCAGCGCGCTTCGATCTCCATTCGTTCTTGCGCGCCGCTGGCGGTTTTTTGCGACGGACCTTTGAGCGTGATCAGCGTTTCGCTATCCCGCTCGCGAATCCGCAGCGCGAGTTTTTGTTTTTGCAGCGCGTGATCCCGCGTGTCGAAATGAATGTCGCGAATGTTTTGCGTCGGCTGCGGTTCCAAGCGATACGCGCCGAGCGCGCGCAACGCGGCGATGTTTTTCGCGATGCGCGCCGCGTCGTCCGCGCAGATCGCCAGCGCGATTTCGGTTTCGCGCGATTTGTCATTTCGAGCACGTTCGCTTCGCTCAGTGTAAACTCCGCAAGAAATCTTGTAACTTGCTAAACGAGATTTCTCGGCGCACAAACCGCGCCTCGAAATGACAGGGCGCGTCGTCTTGGCTTTACTTTTCGGCATAGCGACTCGCGATGAATCGGAATTGCAGAACAAGCGCGGCGGCAAAACCAAGCGCGCCCAGCGCGCCCGCAATCCACAACGACACCGCCGATCCCAACGCGATGCCCAGCGCGGCGACGATCAGCGCGTTGAACACGGCGACCTCACTCAATTCGTCTTTGGCGCGCCATTTTGACAACATCACCGCTTGGATCACGCTGCCATCGGAACACGCTCGCGAAGAATCAGATCGACAACTGGTAAAGCCCGTAGTTCCAACCGCGTCAAGTCTATGAACTTGCTGGCGTCCTCAATTTCAACTCCCAAGACCCGATTACGCGCATCAAAATCCAACACGACCCCTGGCGCGATTTCCTCGGACTCGGCGCTTACCCCGTCAGCCAGTTTGATGTAAAGCATATCACTATCTGGATAATATTCAAACAACACTGTTACCTCCTCCCTCCTCACATCCTGAAGCGACGGTCGAAAAATGCGTTATGCACTGTTTCACCATCAGACTCGGTCACAACTCGCAGATATTTTTCAACCTCTGGAATGAATGCCCAGCGACGAACACGTCCATTCGGTTGGATGACCATGCGAACAGAATTATTCAGCACATACTCGATCCATTCCGCTTTGAGATCGGGACGGCGCATCATAACGCTGGTTCTGAAATAATCTGTCGTCTTCACCCATTCTCCCTCGCTGATCCTGTACGCCGATTATACCCTCATCGGCGCACGCGCGCAAGCACGATGTCCCACACGCGCGCCGCTTCGCGCACGCGCAACACGCGCAACAGCGCGATGTACACCGCGCCTGCCGCGAGGGTTGACGCAAGCACTTGCCACAAAACCGAATCGAAGATTCGCGCGATGAGAAACACAACCGCGCCCATCGCGATTGACGCGACGATCACTTTGATCGTCAGCGCGATCATTCCTTGCCGCCCGAATCCGCCCAGCCGCGTGTGCGTCAACCACAACATCATCAACGCGTGCCCCGTCAGCATCGCCGAATTCGCGATCACCAAACCGATCATTCCCAGCGGCTGCACGAGCGCGAGCGCGACGACGAGATAAATCGCGACGGCGAAAAATTGCACGAGATTCGGCAGAAAAGTATTTTTGCGCGCGTAGAACGCGAACACCAGCGGTTGATCAATCGCCGCGAACGGCAAGCCGAGCAAGTAGAATTGCAATGCGAGCGCAGTCGCGGTCGTATCGGCGGGCGTGAACGCGCCGCGCTCGAACACCAACGCGACAATCGGTCGCGCGAGAATAAACAAGCCGACGGTGGCGGGAAGAATCAACAGCAGGACTAGTTTGATGCCGAAAGCAAGTGTAGACTGAAAGTGTTCACGCGAAGCGTTCAGTGTTCGGTGTTCAGGCGTCTGAATACTGGATACTGAATACTGAACACTGAGTTCGGGGAGGATCGCAAACGCAATCGCGGTCGCCACCAAGCCGAGCGGGAGTTGCACCAGCACCGTCGCGTTTTGCATCCACGCGAGCGATTGCGCGCCAGTGTGCGACGCGAGATTGCGATCGATCACGACGCTGACGACGCTGATGCTCAAGCCCGCGACGACAGGTGCGTACAATTTCAAAATTTTGCGGAGCGCGGGATGCGAGAAATCAATCGCGCAATGATAACGCGCATCGCGCAGCGCGGGCAATTGCAAAATGACTTGCAACGCTGAACCAACGAGGATGCCGACGATCAAACTCGTGATCCCAAAAATCGGTGTGAGCGCGAGCGCGACGATGACGATGCCCGCGTTGTACGCGGCAGTCGTGAACGCGGGAAACGTGAATCGCTTGAGCGAATAGAGCAAGCCCGTGACGATACCCGACATTCCGAGAAAAAAGACGGCGGGCAAAACGAGCCGCAACATTTCGACCGCGGCGCGCTGCAACTCCGCGTCATAGCCGCTGCCAAGGAGCCACACGAGTTGCGGCGCGAAGAGTTCGAGGATGAGCACCGCGAGCGCGAGAAAAATCGCCAACGCGTTGAGCACGATACTCGCGACGCGCCACAGTTCATCGCGATTTTCGCGTGAGGCAAAATCGGAAAAGACGGGAACGAGCGCCGCGCTCACCATTCCGCCGACGAGAAAATCGTACAGCGTTTGGATGATCGTCGCCGCAACGCGAAAAACGCTGACGAGTCCCGTCGCGCCAAAGAGATACGCGATGACCATCTCGCGCGCGAGACCTAGCACGCGGCTCGCGACATTTCCCGCCGCGATGATCGCCGCCGCGCCGACGAGTCCCGATTGCGGATTCTGATTTGCGAATTGCGAATTACGAATTGCGACCACCTTGACCGCGCGACTATTCGACTATGCGACTGACATTCCACATCCGACAAAACGCGCAACGCTCCGGCGCGCTCGTCGGCTGACCGCAGAGTTCGCACGCGTGCAACTCTTCGACGCGATTGAACTGCTCGAATGCGCCTTCGCCGCGCGCGCGCAAGAATTCCAAGTAGAACGAGAGTTTCGATCCAGGCGATTCGGTTTCGAGTTGGTTGAGCAGCGTCTTGTAGAAATTCGTGAGATTGCCGCCCGCGTGCGGACACTCGTCGTAGATGTAATCAATGCTGCGCGCGAGCGCGTACGTCGCGGTCTCGCGTTCATAAAATCGGCAGAACGGTTTGACTTTTTTGACAAGCCCCTCGCGCGAGGCGGGCAGCACCGGCGCTTGGCGCGCGAGATAGCCCGTCTGCCAGCGCAACGTGTTTTGGAACAACACCGCGATCTCATCGTCGAGATTGTGCCCCGTCGCCAACACGGTGTACCCTTTTTCCAAGGCGAGCCGGTTCATCACGTAGCGCTTGGTCAAGCCGCACGCCGCACAGGGTCGCCCTTGCCCGCGCATTTTCGCGCGCGCGATTTCGGGAATCGTTTTGCCGTAGGCGGCGGGAATGTCAACGATGTAAAGCGTGGGGCGGGGGGCGAGAGGCGCGTCATCTTTCGCCACTCGCCACTCGCCACTGTCCACGAATTTGCGCGTCTTTTCCAGCGACGCGTCCGAGTATGGAATCGGATCGTTGATGCCGAGCGCGATGTACAGCCCATCGGCGTGATAGCCGAGCCGCAGCAGCGCGTCCCACAGCGCGAGCGAGTCCTTGCCGCCGCTCACCGCGACGAGGACGCGCTCATCGCGCGAAAACATTCGATACTTTTCGATCGCGCGCTCCGTCTGCGCCACGAACCACTCGCCGTAATGCTCCGCGCACAACGCGAGTTTGTGGTGGCGCATATTGACGATCGCGCCTTCTTCACATTTTCGACAACGCATAAATCCATTTCAGATTGCAGATTTCAGATTGCAGCTTCTTCAATCTGCAATCTGAAATTTCAAATCCGCAATCGAACTATCCCCCCGACACCACCGCGACCAACTTGACCTCGTCCCCTTCGCGCAGCACGACATCGTCCGTCGTCAGTTTGCCGTTGACGACGACGAGCACGGATTCGGGATCGAGTCCGAGCTTTTTGATCGCGTCGCGCGCGGTGATGTTCGGTTTCGTTTCGTACTGTTTATCGCGATAGGTGATTCGCATCTTTGGCGCTACTCCCCAATAATTTTCACCAGCACGCGCTTGCGCCGCTGTCCGTCGAACTCGCCGTAAAAAATTTGCTCCCAGGGTCCAAAATCCAACTTCCCGTTCGTGATCGCGACAACCACCTCACGTCCCATAATCGTGCGCTTGAGATGCGCGTCGGCATTGTCCTCGCCATTATTGTGCGCGTACTGCGCTATGGGTTCGTGCGGCGCGAGTTTCTCTAGCCAGCGATCAAAATCGCGATGCAAGCCCGACTCGTCGTCGTTGATAAAGACGCTGGCGGTGATGTGCATCGCGTTGACCAGACACAGCCCATCGCGCACGCCGCTTGCGCGAACGCGTTCCTCAACCTGTGACGTGATGTTGATGAAGGCGCGCGGGGTCGGCGTGTTGATCCATAGATATTCGGTGAGTGATTTCATTTCGCTTGCTCCTTGCCAAGCGATTATACATCACATCGCACGAGGAGACAACCCGCGAACCCGCGACCCGTTGCGCCGCGCGCACAATCGCGGTATAATGAGGATGGACGACGGACGACGACGGATGCGGGAGTCGCGCAATGAAGCACTTTTTCGTCAGTTACACGGGCGCGGATCAACAGTGGGCAGAATGGATCGCGTGGCAGCTGGAACACGCGGGCTATGCCGTGACGATTCAGGCGTGGGATTTTCGACCTGGGTCGAATTTTGTGTTGGAGATGCAGCGCGCGGCGAGCCAAGCCGAGCGCACGCTTGCCGTGCTCTCGCCGAATTTTCTCGCGGCGCGCTTTACGCAACCCGAATGGGCGGCGGCGTTCGCGCAAGACCCGACGGGCGAACAAGGCACGCTCGTTTTCGTTCGCATCGCCGAATGTGACGCGCGCGGCTTGTTGCCGCAACTCATCTACATTGACCTCGTCGGCGCGGACGAAGCGACGGCGAAACAAAAATTGCTCGATGGGGTGAAACGCGGACGCGCCAAACCTGCCACCGCGCCAGCGTTTCCCTCGCGCGCGGGCGGGATGACGGGCGGGATGACCCCGCCCCTACGATTTCCTGGCGCGCTTCCTCCCACCTGGAACATCCCCTTGCTCCGCAATCCGCATTTTACGGGACGCGAGGATTTGCTCGCGCGATTGCGCGACGCGTTGACCAACAAGGGCGACCACGAGAACAAGGGCGACCACGAGGGTCGCCCCTACAAAATGGTTGCGCTCGTGCAACCGCAAGCGATCCACGGGCTGGGCGGAATCGGCAAGACGCAACTCGCGATCGAGTACGCGTATCGCTTTGCCGCCGCGTACGACATCGTTTGGTTCGTGCGCGCCGAGACGTCCGTCAGCATCGCGTCCGATCTCGCGTCGCTCGCGCAGCCGCTGCAACTCGCCGAACGCGACGCGCGCGATCAGACCATCGTCGTGCAAGCGGTGCGCGATCATTTGCGTCAGCGCGAACGCTGGCTCGTCATTTTCGATAACGCGGAAGAGCCAAACGATGTGCGCGCGTGGCTCCCCCAGGGATGCGGACACACACTCATCACGTCGCGCAATCCCGTGTGGGGCGCGCTCGCGCATCCGCTCGATGTGCGCGTCCTGCCGCGCGAGCAGGCAATCGAGTTTTTGCTAAAGCGCGTGGGTGTCATTGCGAGCCGCGAAGCGGCGAAGCAATCCCCAAGTAGCGTGGAGATTGCTTCGTCGCGCGATCCTTCGACTCCGCTGCGCTCCGCTCAGGATGCGCTCCTCGCAATGACACAAGACGCGGGCGATCTCGCGGACGCGCTGGGGTGTCTGCCGCTCGCGCTGGAACAGGCGGGCGCGTACATCGAAGCGAACGGCAAGACGCTTGCCGAGTACCTGCGCCTCTTTCGCGCGCAGCAGCGCGAACTGCTCAAACGTCCGCCCGCGACCGATTATCCCGCGACGGTGGCGACGACTTGGGAAATTTCGTTTCAGCAGATCGAACGCCAAGTCCCCGCGAGCGCGCAACTCCTCAACCTGCTGGCGTTCTGCGCGCCCGACGCGATTCCGCGCGAGGTGCTACAAACCCGAAGGGTCTCGGAGACCCTTCGGGTTTCGATGGACGACGAATTGCAATTTGACGCGGCGGTTCTGCCGCTCCGCCGCTATTCGCTCCTGCAAATTGGCGAAGGGACATTCACGCTGCACCGTTTGGTGCAAACCGTGGCGCGCGACCGAATGAGCGATGACGCGCGCAAGCAATGGGCAGAAGCGGCAGCGCAAATCGTGAATGACGCGTTTCCGTCATACAAAGATGATATAACCGAAGTGTGGGACATATACGCGCGCTTGCTCCCGCACGCGCTTGCCGCCGCCGATTATGCCGCCGCGCTGAACGTCATTCCAGAAACGACGGGACGCCTTTTCAACCAAGCCGCGCTGTATCTTCAAGTCCGCGCGCAATTCGCGGAGGCAAAGCAATATTTGGAGCGCGCGCTTGCGATTGACGAAGTCGCGTTCGGTCCCAACCATCCCAACGTCGCCATCCGCGTCAACAACCTCGGCGGCGTCCTGCAAGCCCTCGGCGATCTGCCGCGCGCCAAAGAATGTTTCGAGCGCGCGCTCGCGATTGACGAAGCGACGTTCGGTCCCAACCATCCAGCAGTCGCAATCCGCGTCAACAACCTCGGCGGCGTCCTGCACGCCCTCGGCGATCTGCCGCGCGCCAAAGAATGTTTCGAGCGCGCGCTCGCGATTGACGAAGCGACGTTCGGTCCCAACCATCCCAAAGTCGCCATCCGCGTCAACAACCTCGGACTCGTCCTGCAAGACCTCGGCGATCTGCCGCGCGCCAAAGAATGTTTCGAGCGCGCGCTTGCGATTGACGAAGCGGCGTTCGGTCCAAACCATCCAGAAGTCGCCACCGATGTCAACAACCTCGGCAACGTCCTGCAAGACCTCGGCGATCTGCCGCGCGCCAAAGAATGTTTCGAGCGCGCGCTCGCGATTGACGAAGCGACGTTCGGTCCCAACCATCCCAACGTCGCCATCCGCGTCAACAACCTCGGACTCGTCCTGCAAGACCTCGGCGATCTGCCGCGCGCCAAAGAATGTTTCGAGCGCGCGCTCGCGATTGACGAAGCGGCGTTCGGTCCCAACCATCCAGCAGTCGCCACCGATGTCAACAACCTCGGCGGCGTCCTGCGCGACCTCGGCGATCTGCCGCGCGCCAAAGAATGTTTCGAGCGCGCGCTGAAAATCTTGTTGCAATTCCTGCCGCCCGATCATCCCAACATCAAAATCGTGCGCGGGAATTTAGAATCGTTACCCCCACCCTAACCCTCCCCCGTCTTCGACAGGGGAGGGAACGCGGGACGCGCGTCCGTTTAATCCGTTCTCGTCCGTTGTCATCATCCCGCGCGCCAAACAAAAACGCGCGCCCCGTTCCCGCGCGCGCCTCTCGCCCCTATCATTCCACGTAGGGGCGAGGCATTCGCCAAAACGTATTCATCCCCGCAACCCAGATTGTGCGAATGCCTCGCCCCTACAAACGCTGTCCACTGTTCACCGTCCACTGCTCACCGCGCCACCGCAATCAACACCAACCCCGCCACCATCAACGCCGCGGCAAAGACGCGCAGCGCGCCCAGCTGCTCTTTGAGAAACAGCCAGCCCAACAGCGCGCCCATCACCACACTCGTCGCGCGCACGGAACCGACGTAACTCGCCGCCGTCATTTGCAAGCCAATCAGCGCGGCAAGATAACTCCCCACCGTCGCCACGCTCGCGATGAGAATCCGCCGCCAGTTCAGCCGAAATTCGCGCGCCGTGCTCGCGCGATTCGCGCGCGACCACACGAACGGCGCAAAACCGATCGCGATGCTGGCGTAGACCCACCAGTTGTACACCAGCGGCGACGCGGAACGCATTCCGATTTTGTCGAGCAGCGTGTAGATCGTCACCATCAGCGCGGCGAGCAGCGCGATTTGCGTCGGACGATGCCGCGCCGCGCGCAGCGGGCGCGCCCAATCGCCCAGCGATGGCAGCGACGCGAGATAGATGCCGACCACCAACAACGCGATCCCGACGTAACCGAGCGCGGGCAAGCGCTCGTCCAAAAACAGCGCGCCGAAGAGCGCGATCAACAGCAACGGCGCGCCGCGCGCGATCGGATACACTTGCGAGAGCGCGCCATCGGCGTAGCCGAACGTGATCAAGCGCGCATACGCGATTTCCGCGAGCGCGCTTGGAATGAAGACGACCCAGGTTTCGAGCGGCATCGCAAACGACGCTTGCGTCGCGAGAAACGCGCCGTACCACAGCGCGCCGATCGTGACCGACCACCACAACATCGCCGCCGCATCGCGTCCGCCCTTGAAAAGGAAATTGGAAATCGCGTGCAGAATCGCGGCGATGAGAACGATGAGGAGAGCGAGGAAAGGCATAGTGGATAGTGGTCAGTGGTCAGTGGTCAGAAAGATCGTCATACTACTCACTGACCACTACCCACTGTTCACTCATTTTTCTCCTCCAATTTTCTTTTGAACACTTTGCCCACAAACGTCTTGGGTAACCGCTCGCGAAACTCGACCAAGCGCGGCACCGCCGATTCGTTCAAGCGCATTCGACAATACTCGATGAATTCCTCCGTCGTCGCGACTTCGCCTTGGCGCAAGACGACGTACGCTTTGACGAATTGCGGACCGCCATCCGGTGGCACACCCGCGACCGCGGCTTCCAGCACTTTGGGATTTTCGTACAACACTTCTTCGACATCGCGCGGATAGACGTTGAGCGCGCCCGCGAGAATCATATCTTTTTTGCGATCGATGATCTGAAAATAGCCGTCCTCGTCCATCCGCGCGAGATCGCCGGTGAACAGCCAGCCGTCACGTAATGCTTGCGCGGTATCGTCGGGACGATTCCAGTACCCGCGCATCACTTGCGGACCGCGCACCGCGAGTTCGCCGATCGCGCCGATGGGCGCGTCCTCTCCCGTTTGCAGATCGACGATTTTCGCGTCCGTGTCGGGAAACGGAATGCCGATCGTGCCCGTTTTGCGCGCGCCGTAAATCGGGTTCGCGTGCGTCACCGGACTCGCTTCCGTCAAGCCGTATCCTTCGATCAATTTGCCGCGCGTCAGTTTTTCAAATTCCTCTTGCACTTCTAGCGGCAGCGGCGCCGCGCCGCTCACGCACGCGCGAATGGATTTCAAACCGTACTTGCGCACGTTCGGAAAATGATTGATCGCGACGTACATCGTCGGCACGCCGGGGAACAAGGTCGGACGATAGCGCATACTCACGTTCAGCACCTCGCCCGTCACAAAGGTCGGCAACAAGATCAGCGTCGCGGCAATCGAAATTCCCAGGTTCATCGCCGCCGTCATCCCGTAAATGTGCGAGAACGGCAGCGCGCACAGCACGCGCTCCGCGCCTTCGTCAATGTCGGTGATCCAGTGGCGCACTTGCGCGGTGTTCGCGACGATGTTCGCGTGCGTCAGCATCACGCCCTTGGACGCGTCGGTCGTCCCGCTCGAATATTGCAGCAGCGCCAGATCATCCGGTTCGACCGGAATCGCCGGTGGCGCGTTCGCCGCGCGCGCCAGCAGCTCCTGCAACGCGAACGCGTCGCGCTGTCCGCGCAAATCAATCCGATGCCCTTCGCGCGCCTCGCGCACGATTTCGAACAGCACGCGGCGCAACGGCGAAAAATATTCCTTGATGTTCGTGAGGATGACGCGTTTGAGCGGCGTCCCCGCCTTGACGACTTTGATCAGCGGGTAAAACAAACTGAGCGCGACAATCGTCTCCGCGCCCGAATCGTTGAGTTGATGCCCCAGTTCCTCCGCGTCAGAAAGCGGATTGAGACTCACCGCAATCGCGCCCGTCTTGAGCGCGGCATAGTACGCGATCACCATCTGCGGCGAGTTCGGCAGCAGCAGCGCGACGCGATCGCCCTTTTTCACGCCGAGTTGGAGCAGCGCGTTCGCCAAACGATTGACCGCGTCGTTCAGTTCGCGGTACGTCAACGCGTGGTCGAAAAAGACCAGCGCGCGCGTGCGCGGATGATGCCGCGCCGCGGTGTCCAAAAATCGAAAGAGCGGCTGCGACGGGTACGCCAGCGTGAACGGCACATCGGGTTCGTAATGCTTGAGCCAGGGGCGCCGCTTGACCAGATCGGCTTTTTCGCGCGCGCGTCCTTCGCGCCACGAGACCGCGCCCGCGCCGATAAAGCGCGTGAGCGCGCGATTCACCGCGTCGGGGCGTTCGAGCATCACCAGATGCGCGGAGACGGGAATCTTGGCGATCTGCGCGCCGGGAATCAGATCGGGGACCGCGTCATACGCCGCCTGCTTGAACACGAGATCGCGATGACCGATGATCACGAGCGCCGGCGCGCGCACGCGCGGAAAATAATCTGTTCCCCGCCATTTCGACAGCGCGTTGTGGAACATTGCTTTCAACACGAATGCGGGCGCGGACAGCGCTTTGGGAAACAGCGCGCGGATCGGTTCGGCGATCACGAGCGGCAAGTGAAACGCGAGTTGCAAGAGCGGACTGAGCACAAAGTCCACCGACGTGCTGACGAAGATGATGCGCTCGACGCGTTCGGGATGTCTGCTCGCGTACGTCGCGGCAATCGCGCCGCCGAAAGAATGTCCCAGCAAAATAAATTTCGGCGGAAAATTCAGCGCGCTGACGATCTGTTCGACATCGCGCACAAGATCGTCCATCGCGTATCCCGTCGCGGGGCGATCGGACAAGCCGTGTCCGCGCAAGTCCACCGCGACGACGCGGCTCTTGTCGGCGAACTCGACGAGTTGATGCTCCCATTGCATCGCGAATCCGCCAAAGCCGTGCAGAAACAACAGCGTGCGTTCCGCGGGCGAGCGTCCCGCGTCGATCACGCTCAAGCGGATCGGCGGCTCGGTCGAAACCGTCACTTCTTTGCGATAGAGTTCGAGATCGAGCAGAGGCATTCGTCACCTCGAAGGAAATTTCAGATTTATGATTTTCGATTTCTCAACGCGAGGAGTGCTTCGAGTTCGGGCAGCGCGTTCAGGTCTTTGGGACGACCTGCGGCTTTTTTGGAACGGATCAATCCCTCAAGCGAAAGAACCCAAACGGCAAAACCAAAGAGCCGTATTCTCTCCGATAAAGAAACTTGATTCTGACTGAGTACTGCAAAGAGTTGCTCAATTTGCGTCATACTCACGCTTTGCCTCCCGCATCATCCGAGACGATTTGACCTCCGCTCGAAATGCAAGTACAGACTCCAACGCGCGTTGCGTTTTGCGAAGCCGCTCCGTCGGAGTGCGCTTGAGATTTTCCAACAGCAACGAAATATCCACGCCGTACTCAACCGCGCGTTGAATCGCATCGGATTGCGGAAATTGTTCTATCTTGCGCGTCTCCATTCAATTCTGCCCCACCAATCTCCAATCTCTAATCTCCAATTCGCGTCAGCCACCACGCCACGCGCGCGGGAATCCACTCTGCCAGCGCATCCCAGGGCACAAGCATTTCGCGCGTCACCGGAAATCGTTTGGTGAAATTCCACGATGGCGTGAACGCAAGCCGTTTGAGATACACGGTGACGCGCGCGTCGTTTTCCGGCGTCTTGAGAAACTTGCCGCGAAACAAACCATTATCCAGCACGCCATCCTTGCCCGCGTCGCGTCCCGCTTCCTGTTCCGCCCACTCGCGGATTTCGTCGAACGGCTCAATGCTTGCCGCCATCGCATGTTTGCCTGGCTGCGCGAGCAGAATCGGGTGCGTGCCGTCGAGCACAGGCTTGCCGCCAACCTCCGCGATTCCGTACATCCCGTGCCAACTCGCTTCAACCGCGACGACCGCGCCGTCCGCGCTGACGAACGTCCACACGTGTTCGAGTTCGTACAGATGTCCGATATCCCAATCCCACCACAGCGCGTACTCAATCGCGCGCGTCGCGGAATCGTCGGGGCGGGGTGACCCCGCCCCGACCTCGACGCGACGGCTGGGAAACGACCGCGACGCGTCCGCGTGATCGAAGATCGTGTACCCGACGGCGACGATCGCGAACGGCTCGCGCGCGTCTGCCAGAACGATCGGCGCATAGCGCGCGGCAAAAGCGCGCGCATTTTCGTCTTGGGTGATCTGGGGTAGTCGGCTTGCGTCCAAGTCATCCTCGCACTTTGTAATGCGTGATACGCGAAATTCACGCATCACGTTTTACGCCTCCGCCACGCGCACGCAATTGCGCCCGTCTTGTTTCGCGCGATACAACGCCTCGTCGGCGCGCTTGAGCCAGAGGTGCGCCGCTTTGTAATCGCACGGCTCCAACGTCGCCACACCCGCGCTGATCGTGACCACGCCCGGCGGCGATTTGGTTTGGTGCGGCAGCGCAAGCGTCTCGATACTTTTGCGAAAGCGTTCCGCCGCGATCGCGGCTTTGGCTTCCGATTGTTCCGGCAAAATCAACAAGAATTCTTCGCCGCCGTACCGATACGCCGCGTCGCCGTCGCGGCAACTGGCGATCAAGGTCTGCGCCACGCTCCGCAGAACTTCGTCTCCGGCGAGATGTCCGTAAAAATCGTTATACGATTTGAAACCGTCCACATCGCACATCACCGCGCAATAGCGTTTCTCATATCGTTCGGCTTGCCCGACGATCAAAACCAGGTCTTCCATCAGCCGCAGGCGATTGCCCAATTGCGTCAACGGATCGCGGCGACCTTGTTCAAAGAGTTCGTGATTCAACCGCTCTAGTACCCTGTCTCAAAAGTAATCCGACGGTGTAATGGTGTATAATTGGCTCCGCATTCGTATTCTTTCAATGGAGGTGCCACCACGAAACCGTTCAAATATGCAATCCGCCTGACCGGCGCGGAG
>VGOB01000085.1 GCA_016865935.1 Chloroflexota bacterium
CATCTATCCCAACTGTTCCGCCAAACCTCAACGGCGCTCGTGACCTTTTTCCACCAACTGGTGCAGGCAGTTGTCTTGATGGGACATCGTGACCGGTGCCGCTCACCAGCTTAAGTTTACGGATATGGGTTCCAGCGCAACGCGTTGCGTCCGTCCGCGGGATCATTCCCACGTATCCGGAACAAGGCGAATTGTGGAACGAACTGGAAGCATATCTCGGACAACAGCGCATCAAGCCAACCGGCGCGTGCTTTACGCTGTACCACGACGCCGAGTACAAAGAGCGCGATGTGGACGCCGAAGTGTGCGAGCCGATCGACGCGGCGGCGCGCGGCGGCACCGCGCGCGTCAAATTCTACGATCTGCCGGCGGTCGAGACGATGGCGTGCGTCGTGCATCACGGCGCGTTCAACGCGCTGAGTCAGGCGTACAACGCGCTGATGCAGTGGATTCAGCAAAACGGTTATCGCATCTGCGGACCCGACCGCGAGATTTACATCAAAGCGAGCACGCCGGTGCGCCAAGACGATCCGAGTTACGTGACGGAGATTCAAGTGCCGGTGGAGAAGATGTAAACTTGCCACAATCCCCGATTCCGACTATAATCGCACAAGTCAACGACAGGGAACAAGCGCCGCATAATCGCGAAGAGAGCCGGACACGCCGCAACATTCGCGGCAGGGTGCAAGTCCGGCGCGAATTCAGCGGCGTTCGCCGCCCTCGAGACGCGAGAAGAAAACTGTAGGGGCAGGGTCTCCCCGCCCAACCAGCAAGTAAACCTCGCCGGTCGCTCCCGTTACCGAGCGCACGAGGTTCGGCGCGCATTGCCGGACGAATCGAGGTGGTACCACGAGATCAAACTCGTCCTCCGTTTTTGGGAGGGCGAGTTTTTTGTTAGTTTGTCATTGCGAGGGCGGTTTTTGCCCGAAGCAATCTCCAACTCGCAGTTTGGGGATTGCTTCGTCGCAAACTGCGCTCCTTGCAATGACACAGGCGAATGGATGAATTATGAACGCCAACGAACTACGCGAACAGTATCAGAAATTTTTCGAAGCGCGCGGACACGAGCGCATTCGCTCCGCGCCGCTCTTGCCGGAAAACGATCCGACCGTTTTGTTCACGACTGCCGGAATGCATACGCTCGTCCCGTTTTTGCTCGGCGAATCGCATCCACTTGGGCGACGACTCGTCAATGTGCAAAAATGTTTACGCACCGACGACATTGACCAAGTCGGCGATACATCGCACCTGACGTTTTTCGAAATGCTCGGCAATTGGTCGCTCGGCGATTACTTCAAAAAGGAATCGCTCGCGTGGAGTTACGAATTTCTCACGCGCGATCTCGCGCTCGATCCGGCGCGCTTGTCCGTCACTGTTTTCGTGGGCGACGCGGACGCGCCACGCGACGACGAATCGGCGGAGGTTTGGCGGCGGCTGGGCATTCCGAACGCGCGCATTTATTTTTTGCCGAAGAAAGATAATTGGTGGGGACCCGCCGGCGCGACCGGACCGTGCGGACCCGATTCCGAAATTTTCTACGACACTGGCAAGCCCGCTCATCCCGGCTGCGCGCCCGGTTGTTTATGCGGCAAGTGGTTCGAAATCTGGAACAACGTTTTTATGGAGTACAACAAAACTGCCGACGGTCGCTACGAAAAACTGCGCCAGCAAAACGTGGATACCGGAATGGGAATTGATCGCACCGTCGCAGTTTTGAACGGATACGACGACGTGTTCCGGGTTGACACACTCGCGCCGCTGATCGCGCGCGTCGAAGAATTGTCGGGACGACGGTACGCGGACAACCTGCGCGCGTTCCGCGTCATCGCCGATCACGTCCGCGCGGCGACGTTTGCGATTGCCGATGGCGCAACCCCGTCGAACGTACAAGCCGGGTACGTCGTGCGGCGATTGATCCGGCGCGCGGTGCGGTACGCGCGCGACCTGGAAATCGCGCACAATTTCTGCGCCGACCTGTCCGGCATCGTCGTCAACATTTTCGCGCCCGCGTATCCCGAACTGGAACGCAATCGCGCGCGCATCGCCGAGGAATTGGAGCGCGAAGAAACCAAATTTCAAGGCACGCTCGCGCGCGGACTGCGCGAGTACCAGAAAAAAGTCGAGCGCACCCAGAGCAAAGGCGAGAACACCGTCTCCGGCGCGGACGTGTTCGATCTCTTCGAGACGTACGGCTTTCCGCTGCCGCTCACCGTCGAACTGGCGCGCGAACAGGGCTTGCGCGTGGACGAATCTGGGTTTGAGGCGTTGTACCAAGAACACAAAGAAATGTCGCGGCGCGGGAGCGCGCACATATTCAAAGGCGGCTTGGCGGATCACGCGACGGAAACGACGCGCTTGCACACCGCGACGCATTTATTGCATCAAGCGCTGCGCCAAGTCCTCGGCGCGTCGGTACACCAAATGGGATCGAACATCACGGCGGAGCGATTACGGTTCGATTTTTCGTACGCGGAGAAACTGACGCCGGAGCAAACCGCGCAAGTCGAAGCGATCGTCAACGCGCAGATCACGAATGACTTGCCGGTGTCGGTTCAAGTCATGTCGCTTGACGAAGCGACTGGCTCCGGCGCGCTCGCCTTCTTCGGCGAAAAGTACGGTGACCAAGTCAAGGTGTACACGATTGGCGCGTTCTCAAAAGAAGTGTGCGGCGGTCCGCACGTCACGCGCACCGGCGAGTTGGGGAAATTCAAGATCACGAAGCAAGAAGCGGTGGGGCAAGGCGTGCGAAGATTGCGCGCGGTGTTGGAGTGAAACAGAAACCAGGTTTCTCCAAGAAACCTGGTTTCTGTATTTATAAATCTTCGAAAACCCCGCGCGCGCGATTCTTGCGGCATTTGAACGGATCGAAGATGCGACCGTTCATCGCGATGTAGACGCCATCCGGCAAACAGGAGACCGCGCCGACCGCCATCCCGATGTTGAACTCGGCGTCGCTCGATTCAAAACGCGCCGGCTCCATCGCGCCGGTCAGGACGATGCACTTGTCGCGAATGTCGCTCAATTTCTTCGCCGTCTCGATCATCGTGTCAGTGCCGTGCGTGATGATGATCTTGGGACACGGTTCGGCGGCGACGCGCGCGCGCACCAACGCGCGATCCGCGTCGTCCATCTCCAAGCTGTCTTTGCGTAACAGCGATTCGACCGCGTACTCGAATGCCATCGGCAACCGGTCGAGAATCTCTTTGGCATTCGGCAAGCCGACTTGATACGCGCTCAGTTTGTCAAAGTAAACTTTGTCAATCGTTCCGCCGACGGCAAAAATCTTGATTTTCACACGCGCCCCCCGGACTGTTTATATCCAAGAAAATATTTTTTGTCAAAGTCAGATCAAAAAACTGGGACGAGCCGCGCGCGCCCGTCCCAGTTTTACATCAGCCGATCATTTTTCTCTCAGGTTGAATCCGGAAATTTTCCATTCCCCGCCGACCTGTGCCAGCACAAGGCGCACCGTTCCCTCGCGATTGCCCGTGAAGGTCACCGTCCCCGTTAGTTCGCCGGTATCGTTGCTGATATTCCGGGAAGAAAATGACCACGCGGTTGGCTCGACCTTGCCGTTCCTAATTCGCGTTCCCAGTCCTCCCGCGTTGCCCAGTTCCCTTTGCAGGGCAGGCGAGCACAAGCCGTACGCTTGGTTATAGTCTCCATTTTTCAACGCCGTCATAAAATTTTCGCCCGCCGTAGCGGCAGGTTGGGTCGCGCCGATTCCCAGAGCGAAAACCACGACGAACAAGATCGTACACAGGAGACAAAACACCAGCGCCACACCGCCGATGATCAAGAGTACTTTTTTGTTCATACCACACCTCCTTGCACGAGAGATTAGCACGACTTGGGTGCCTAGTCAAGGGGGGTGACAAAATACAAAATCCCGTCCGGCTTGGGCAAGCAGACGGGATTCGGGTTACAGCAATTCGAACAACCACTCGGGCGTCCACTGAAAAAAGAGCGCGTTCAGTTTTTGGAAATTGTCCGTGATGAGCAAAATGCCCATCAGCAAAAGTAGGACCCCGCTCGCGATTTCCACTTTTCGCAAGTGCGGACTCATTTTCTTCAGCCACTGCGTCGCGCTGCCCAACGCGAACGCGGTGATCAGAAACGGAATGCCCATTCCTGCCGCGTACGCGATCAGCAAGCCCGTGCCTTCCAATACCGTTGCCTCTTGCGTCGCCAGCGCGATCACGCCGGACAACGTGGGCCCGATGCACGGCGTCCAGCCCGCGGCGAACGCCATGCCGGTCAACAGCGAAGTCGGATAACCGAGCGCGCGCTGGCGAATCTCGACGCGCGCTTCCTGATACAAAAACGGAATGCGCGTGACGATTCTAAATCGCTCCACATCAACAAGCCGAATATCCAGCCCGACAAAGTGAAACCCGAAGACGATGAGAATGAATCCTGCAATGCGCGCGATATCCGTCTTGGTGAAGATCACGGTCAGCACCGAAAGCGCGCTCCAAATCGCGACGAAGATCAGCGTAAAGCCCAGCACGAACGCCGCCGCGTGCAACACCGCGCGCCGCCGCGCGGTGACGATTCCGTCCGGCGTCACCGCCGCGCCGCTCAGATAGCCGATGTAAATCGGCACCATCGGCAAAACGCACGGCGAGAAAAATGATAAGAGACCTGCGCCAATCGCGATGAGAAGAGACATTCCAACTCCTACTTGATCTTTTCGAACAGCCGATCGATCCACGCGTCGTCCAACGGACCGCCGACGACGATGTCGCGCACGATGCCCTTGCGATCAATAAAGATGCTCGTAGGCAAACCGCGCACGTTGTACGCGTGCGCGATCCGTTCGTCGCGATCGCGCACGATGGGAAAATTGACGAGGGTGTTTTGCGCGAACGCCTGCACGCCTTGATCTGAATTCGGGTCTTGCGTGTTGACCGCGATGATCACAAAGCCCTGATCTTGATATTGACTGTGCTTGCGGACGAACGCGGGAAACTCGGCGCGGCACGGTCCGCACCAGGTCGCCCAAAAGTTGACCAGCACCGGCTTGCCCGCCAGTTGGCTCAGCACGACGCGTTCGCCGGAGAGCGTCAGCAGATCGATCTCCGGCGCGAGTTCGCCCACCCGCGCGACGCTGGGTCGCCCCGCAGCATCGCGCGCCGCGCCTCCCAGGTTCAGCGGGATCAGACTGCACGCGCCGAGAACCAGCAACAACACAGCAACGAACAGCGCGACGCCAATCGTCGCAGTTTTGCGCCGCGTCAATTTGTCATTCGTCATTGGTGCATTTGTCATTCGTTCGTCATTCTTCCACCACGTACTCAAACACCCAGAACGCGACGACGAGAAACAGCACGTCGTACAAAATCAGAATGTTGAACCACAGCGCGACATCGGAAAAATCGCGCGCTTGCAACGCGCCGCCGGTCAATTTCACCGCCGCCATCAACAATGGAATCGAAACAGGGAAGAGCAAGATCGGCAGCATCACTTCGCGCATTTTCGTGCTGGCGGCGATCGCGGACAGGAGCGTGCCGATCGCGGCAAACCCCAGCGTGCCCAGAATGATGTACGGCACGAGCGGAAACCAGGGGAGCGCGAGGTTGTTGAGAATCGCAAAGAGCGGCAGCGTGACCGCCTCCATCGCGGTGATGAAAACGAAATTGCTGATCGCCTTGCCCAGAAAGACCGCGCCGCGATCGACCGGCGAAAGCAAAACGCCTTCCAAACTCCCCTTGTCTTTTTCCGCCGCGAACGAACGCCCCAGCCCCAGGATGCCGCTAAAGGTGAACGCGACCCACAGCACGCCCGCGCCGACAACCGTGAGGTCCACGCCTTGCAACTCGAACGCGAAATTGAAAATGACCAGGACGATCAGGGCAAAGACGATCATCGCCGACAAGTTCTCTTTGGTGCGAAACTCGGCGGCGAGATCTTTTTGGACGATGGCGAGGACTTGGCGGACAAACCGTTCGACTCCGCTCACGGCAAGTCTCACTGGCGATCCTCCAGCACGCGCGCGTAGAACGCCATAAATCCGGCGAGATCGCGCCACGCGTCGCGCGGCAAATCGTGAACCACGCGTCCGGCTTTGAGGATGATCGCGCGGTCACACAGCGCGAGTCCGCGCTCCAAATCGTGCGTCGAAAACAAAACGGCGCGCCCACCGCGCTTGGCATCCAGCAAAATCTGATCGAGCGCGTCTGCCGCCACCTTGTCGAGTCCGGTGTACGGTTCGTCCAGCAGCAGCACGCGCGGATCGTGCAGCAACATCCGCGCGATCGTCAGGCGTTGTTGCAAGCCGCGCGAGAGCGCGCGCGTCACGTCGTCTAGGCGGTGCACGATGCCGACGCGCGCGGCGACAGAGTGAATCGTCTGCGCGCGCTGCGGCAAATCGTACAAGCGCGCGTAGAAATTCAAATTCTCCCGCGCGGTCAGATCGTCGTACAAAAACGTCTGATGCCCGACGAAGCCGATGTCCGCGCGCGCGGCGTTGGCGTTTTCGTGCGCGCTGGTTGCGCCGATCCGCACGCGCCCGGTCGTCGGTCGCGCGAGCGTGCCGACGATGCGGAGCAAGGTCGTCTTGCCCGCGCCGTTCGGTCCGACGAGCGCGACGATTTCACCGGGCGCGATCTGGAAGGCGACGTCGCGCAACGCCCAGCGCGCGCCGAATTGCTTGTCTAATTTTTCAACCGCGATGAGCGGTCCACTCACCCCTTCAACTCCGCGAGTTGAGTTTTGAGCGCGGCGCGTTGCTTTTTGTATTCCGCTTCGGTGATGTCACCGGCTTCGAACGCGTCGTCGAGATCGGCGATCTGTTGCATCAGATTTTCGCGCGGGTCGTCGCTCGCCGTCTCCGCTTCGTCTTCGAAATCGTCATCGTCGCGTTGATGGCGTTTGCGCAGAATCGGATACGCGATCACCGCCACTGCCGCGCCCGCCGCCAGCGCTAGAACGATAATCCCAATCGTTTGATTATCGCCGAACGGCAACGACGAGGGCGTGGACGTTGCCTTGCCGGGTTGGGCTGCCGCCGCCGGTAATTTATCAATCGTCGCTTTGACGGTCGTGCCTGCGGTGAGTTTTTCCCCGGCGATGGTGATCAGTTTCGGCGCGCCCGGCGTATCGCCCATCGGATTCGGCGCGGATGATAATTGCGCGCTCTGGATCGTCGCGCCGACGTCCGTCAGATACAAACCAAAGCGCGCGATGTCGTGCGTCAGCGGCAAACTGAATTCGTACTTGGGCGCGGTATACGGCACGGCGTACTGGAACATAATTTGATCCTTGCCGGGACCGATCGGCAGGGTATACGTCAAGACGCCGTCGCCGCGCAGCGTCATTTGATCGACGGTCTGATCGTCGAACTGAATGTCAATCGCTTTGGCTAGAATCGGCAGGAGGAGCGTGGGCGGATGCGCCACGGCATCGCGGTTGATGTAGACGCGATCGCTCGCGTTTTCCAGCACGACGATTTGTTGCACGACCAACCAGGGCGCTTGCACTTCGATGACGAGATGCGTTTCCAAAACCTGGACGACTTTGGGATCTCCGGTGGATTCGTACACCGAGATGGAGGCGGAGAGAGTTGGCGTGGTCGCGGAGGTGAAATTCAGGATGCCGGAATAATATTCCACGTCCACGTAGCGCGCGGTGAGCAGATAGCGCGTCGTCGAAATCGTATCGAGATTTGTGAATACGAATTTGCCGTTCGCGTCGGTGCGCGCCGTCTGGCTGATGACGTTGGTCGCGCCCGCCGCCACCGACATCAACGTCACCGTTACGTTCGCGGTGCTGCCGGGCTGGGCGTCTTTGGTCGCGTTGATCACCGCGCCTTCGATCTTGCCTTGCCCGGCGGTCTGCGCGTTCGCCTCGCGCGGCAACGCCAGCAGCGCGAGCGCGATCAGCGCGAGCGCGGCAAGCGTCAAACAGATTTTTTTCAAAGTTGAATGTTTCATCTGGTCGAGTAATCCTTTGTCTAGTGTGTCCGTTGAAATGACAAACGCGCCAAACAAACTCCAGTCTGGCGCGATGGTGTCCCAGCGTCAGGACGGTCGGGAGTATAACACCCATTCCCGATTCCGTCAACCGGCTTGCGCTACATTTGCTTTGCGCCGATTTCGAAATTCGCGAGTTTCTCCAACAGCGTGACGAACGCCGAATGATCGAGATCGCCGGAGCCGTTGGCGATCAAGCCGTTCATCATCTCGGTGATATTCGCGGAGACCGGCAACGCGACGCCCAGCTCGCGCGCGGTGTTCAGGATGATGTTCAGATCTTTGCGATGCAGTTTGATCTTGAACCCTGGCGCGAACGTGCGCTGAATCATCCGATCGCCGTGCAGTTCCAAAATGCGCGACGACGCAAAGCCGCCCATCAACGCCGCGCGCACTTTGGCGGGATCGGCGCCCGCTTTCGCCGCCAGCAACAGCGCTTCGCTCACCGCCGCAATCGTTCCGGCGACGATGATTTGATTCGCGGCTTTGGTGATCTGCCCCGCGCCCGCTTCGCCGACGAGCGTGATGTTCTTGCCCATCTTTTCGAAGATCGGTTTGGCGCGATCAAACGCGGCTTGCGCGCCGCCGACCATAATCGTCAGCGTCGCGTTCTGCGCGCCGACTTGTCCGCCGGAGACCGGCGCGTCGAGCGCGTCCGCGCCTTGCGCGCGCGCGGCTTGCGCGACGCGTCGCGCGACGGAGGGCAGAATCGTGCTCATATCCACGACGAGCGCGCCGGCGCGCAAACCTTCCAGCACGCCCTCCTTGCCCAAGATCACTTCTTCGACTTGGGGCGAATCGGGCAGCATCGTGACGACGATATCGCTTTGCGCCGCGACATCTTTCGGCGAAGTTCCGGCGCGCGCGCCTGCGGCGACGAGTTCGTCTACGGCAGATTTATTCAGATCGAGTACTGTCAGCGGAAAACCCGCGTTCAATAAATGCTGGGACATTGGCTTGCCCATAATTCCCAGCCCGATAAAGCCGATACGTTCGGTCATTGTGCTGATCCTTTCCGTGCGTTTTGGATTTCAAGTTCAAGGTTCAAAGTTCAAGGTTGAACATCGAACCTTGAACTTTGAACTCTTACAACGAGTATCCGTACTCTCTCACCCACCCCAGCGATTGTTCCGTCGTTCCTTCCGGGATGTATTCGAGTCCGATGTAGCCGGTGTAACCCAGTTTGTCAATCCAGTCGAACAAAAAACGATAGTTGATTTCGCCGGTGCCGGGCTGATGGCGTCCCGGATTGTCCGCGATTTGCAGATGCGCGATGCGCGCGAAATTTTTCTGGAGCGTGTTCGCCAATTCGCCTTCGGTGCGTTGCGCGTGATAAATGTCGTACTGAATTTTCAAGTTGGGCGACGCGACCTGGTCTTGAATTTCGAACGCGGTTTTGGGCGAGACGATCAAAAAGCCCGGCACATCGTACGGGTTGAGCATTTCCAGCAACAACGTGACTCCTTGATCGGCGAGCGCGCGCGCGGCGTACCGCAAATTTTCGATCATCACGCGCCGCTGATCGTCCAGCGGAGTTTTCTCATCGCGCTTGCCAACCAAGCAGTTGATCTGCTTGACTTGCAAGACTGCCGCGAATTCGAGCGCGCGCGCGATGCCTTGCCGAAACTCTGTTATGCGATCCGGATGCGCGGCGATGCCGCGATCGCCCGCGCTCCAATTTCCGGCGGGCAGATTGAACAGCACTTGCGTCAAGCCATTCTGCGCGAGCGCGCGCGCAAGGTCGTGCGGATCGTACTCGTATGGAAAGAGGTACTCGACAAAGTGAAAGCCGGATGCTTTTGCGCGCGCAAAGCGGTCCAGAAACGGACTGTCGGCATAGAGCATCGTCAAATTCGCCGCAAATTTGGGCATAGAGGTTTCTCCTGAAAGGATTGAGCAACGGCGATCATTTTAGCACAGACCGCGCTGCCCGACAACTTTACCGATCGGTCAGTTTGCGCCGCGTGTCGCTTTCGATTATACTACTGCCGATGAAACTCGCGCTGGTGGCTAGTTGGCTCAATCAGTACGGCGGCGCGGAACGCGTGCTCGAAGTGATGCACGCGGTTTTTCCCGACGCACCCATTTTCACCTCGACGTATCATCCGGCGACATTGCCCGCCGCGTATCGCGCGTGGGATATTCGCGCGTCTTTCCTCGACCGCTTGCCGCTCAAGAGCCAACGCGCGTTGTTGCCGTTGTATCCTGCCGCATTCGAATCGCTGGACTTGAACGGCTACGACACGATCCTGAGCAACACGAGCGCGTTCGCGCACGGCGTGCGCGTGCCGCCGGGCGCGCGCCACATTTGCTACTGTCTCACGCCCGCGCGCTTTCTCTGGAACTATGCCGATTACGTCGAACGCGAAAATATCGGACGCTTGCCGCGCGCGCTCCTGCCGCTTTTCATCGCGCGCTTGCGCGCGTGGGATCGCCGCGCCGCCGCTCGCGTGACGCAATTCATCGCGATTTCGGAGACGGTGCGCGAACGGATCGCGAATTATTATCAGCGCGATGCGGTGATCATTCATCCACCGGTCGAGGTGGAACGCTTTGCGGTCTCGTCCGCGCGCGACGATTATTTTCTGATTCTGTCGCGCCTCGTGCCGTACAAACGAATCGATCTCGCGGTGCAGGCGTTCAACGAACTCGGTTTGCCGCTCGTGATCGCCGGGGATGGACGCGATCGCGCGCGCTTGCAGACGCTGGCAAAATCGAATGTGCAATTCCTGGGACGCGTGTCGGATGAGCAAGCGCGCGATTTGTTGGCGCGCTGTCGCGCGTTCCTCTTTCCCGGCGAAGAAGATTTCGGCATCACGCCGTTGGAAGCGAACGCGTCCGGCAAACCGGTGATCGCGTTTGCGGGCGGCGGCGCGCGCGAGACGATTGTGCCCGGGGTGACTGGCGAATTTTTCCGCGAGCCGACTGCCGCGGCGCTTGCCAACATCGTCCGCGCGTTCGACGACAACAAGTACGATCCGTTGACAATGCGCCGGCACGCGGAGAAATTTAGCGTGGGGGTATTCAAGGAAAAGTTGACTGCGTTGGTTTCGAGTTCAAAGTTCAAAGTTCAAAGTTGAACGCCGAACCTTGAACTTTGAACCTGGAACGTGGAGCGACAATGGAACTTAAAGATTATTTTCGAGTGGTCTGGCGCTATTGGTGGCTCATCGCCGCGCTCGTCGTCGTCGTGGGCGCGGGCAGTTGGATTTTGCGCGCGCAACCCGCGCCGCAATATCAAGCGAGCGTGCGCTTTACGATTGGCGTCAACGCGCCCGCCGCGACCCAGGTTTCCGGCTACGATCCGATCCTCACGTCGTACCAAGCGTCCGAGTACATCCGCGACGATTTCGTCGAGATCATCAAGAGCGACGCGTTCGCCGATGACGTAAACGCGGTGCTGGCAAAAACCGGTGCGAACGATCTCAAAGTCGGCAAAGGCAACATATCCGCCACCATCGAAAAACAACGGCGGCTGATGTCGTTGACGATCACCTGGTCGGACGCGGCGCAAGCGCAAAAAATCGCCGACGCCGCCGTCAGGAATCTGAGCGAGAACAACGCGAAATATTTCGCGCAACTTGGCGCGACCGGCGCGAGCGTCGCGGTGATTGATCGCCCGGTCGTAGCGCGCGTGGGCGCGTCACTGCGCGAACAACTCGATATTCCGATTCGCGTTTTGCTCGCGTTGCTTGCCGGAATCGCGCTCGCGTTCATTCTCGATTACCTCGATACGTCGGTGCGCGACGCGCGCGACGCGGAGAGGTTGGGCTTGCGCGTGCTCGGCGAAATTCCCAAGTGAGAGAGGGAGAGGGGGAGACAAGGAGAGTGGGAGAATCTTTCTCCCTCCTCTCCCTCTCTCCCCTCTCCCTCTCTCCCGCGCGCCCCCTCTCTTTTGAATTATGCGTAACTGTGGTAAAATAACGGCGAGGAGAAAGAAATGCAACTGCAAGATTACGCGCGCGTCTTGTTGAAACGCGGCTGGATCATCGTTCTGCTCGCGCTGCTCGCGGCGGCAAGCGCGTACGGATTCAGCAAACTGCAAACGCCGATTTACAAATCAACGGTGACGCTCAGCGCCGTCCCCGCGCGCCCTTCCGACTATGGTCAGTCGCTCGCGATCAAAAATTTGCTGCGTAACTACGTCCAACAAATGCAATCGCCTGCGATCACGCAACCCGTGATTGACAAATTGCAGTTGGATGTGTCGTCCGACAAATTCGTCAGTCAACTCAATTTCGGCGCGGACGAATCTACGTTGCTCATCACCATCGAAGCGCGTCATCCCCTCACCACCACCGTCGCCCGGATGGCGCAGACCTTGGCGGAGACTTTTGTTTCGGCGCATAACCAGGAAAATCTCCAAATCGATCAGCGCGATCGTATTTTGATCAACATCTTGCGCAACGCCACCGCGCCCGATATTTTCTCGCCCAAGACTTTGATCAACACGCTGGCGGGAGCCGTGCTGGGCGCGCTGCTCGGGCTGATCGTCATCTTCGTTCTCGAATGGCTCGACTCGGACATTGTGCGCACCGTCGAAGATGTCGAGCGCGTGATCGGCGTGACCGTCCTGGGTTCGATTCCGACGATTGCCGCCGAAGGCGCGTCCACGCGTCCGCGCCCAACGCGCGCGTCGAAAATCTGTCCGCATTGCGGAAATCCGATTTGAGTGGTCAGTGGACAGTGGTCAGTGGGTAGCACATCTGATCACTGCCCACCGACCACTGCCCACTGGAGTTCAATATGCCCGAAGATCGCACCTCCACTTTGATTACGATTTCAAATCCGCGTTCGCCGATCAGCGAAGCATTCCGCACGCTCCGCACCAATTTGGAATTCACCAGTCTCGACAAACCCATTCGCTCGATGGTCGTGACGTCGGCGTCGCCGGAAGAAGGCAAATCTACGACGCTGGCGAATCTCGCGGTTGCTCTCGCGCAAGCTGGGAAAAAGGTGATTCTAGTTGATTGCGACCTGCGGCGCCCGACGCTCCATCAAATTTTCGACGCGCGCAACGCGCCTGGCTTTACTGATATGATGCGCGACGACGCGCTGATGAGCCAGCCGCCGTTGCAAGAAACCGCCGTGCCGAATTTATCCCTGTTGCCGAGCGGCACGATGCCGCCCAACCCAGCCGAACTGCTCGCGTCGCGCCGGATGAGCGACGTAATCGCCGCGTTACAAAAACATGCCGAGATCGTCTTGTTCGACGCGCCGCCGGTGATCGCGGTGACGGACGCGGCGGTGCTGTCGTCCAAAGTGGACGCGGTGCTGCTCGTCGTCAGCGCGGGCAAGACCAAGCGCGAGCACGCGAAAAAAGCGAAAGCGTTGCTCGAAAAAGTAAACGCGCATCTCATCGGCACGGTGTTGAACAACGTCAAAGGCGAAGCCGGTTTGTATCAGTATTACGCGAGCGGAGAGAAAGCCGCGTAGGGAGGATCGGATGGCTACAACAATCGCGCGAATGACCCGTGACGAATTACGCGAACTCGTCGAGGAATCTGTCGAGCGCAAGTTGCTGGAGTTCTTGAGAGATCCCGACTGGGGTTTGGAACTGCGAAAACAAGTTCGCGCTCGCTTGCACGATTCTTTTGCAGCGGAGGCACGCGGTGAACGAGGCATCCCGGCAGAAGAACTAGCCAAGCGGCTTGGGATCAAGGTATAGCCGATGTACGAAACCGCGATATATGCCGACGGCGGAGCAGGACATGGCAGATTTGGATCCGCCGGTCGCCACACGCATTTACAAACGCGTCAAGTGGTTGAGTACAAACTTTGACTCAATCACGCCAGAACCATTGGAAGCGCCCTGGAAAGGCAAATACAAATTTCGCGTCGGCGATTATCGCGTCATCTACACCGTCAACCGCAATGAAAGATACCTGATGGTACACCTGGTTCGACATCGCCGCGAGGTGTACGAAAAGCGGTAGGTGAGATTCGCAAAAGGAGCGTGACAATCCGAATGAAAGGTCTCATTCTCTCCGGCGGCAAAGGCACGCGCCTGCGCCCGTTCACGTACACCGGCACCAAGCAACTCGTGCCGGTGGCGAACAAACCGGTTTTGTTTTACGCGATTGAAGACCTGGTCGAAGCCGGTATCACCGAAATTGGCATCATCGTCAGCCCGGAAACCGGCGAGCAAGTCAAAGCCGCCGTCGGCGATGGCGCGCGGTTTGGCGCGCGCATCGAGTACATCACGCAAGACGCGCCGAAGGGCATCGCGCACGGGATCAAAATCGCGCAAACGTTTGTCGGCGCGGACAAGTTCATCTTGTTCCTCGGCGACAATTTCATCCGCGACGGCATCGTGCCCCAGGTCAACGCATTTCGCGATGGCGCGATGCACGCGCAGATCATTTTGTACAAACTGGACGATCCCAGTTCGATGGGCGTCGCGATCTTGGACGACGCGGGACGCGTGACGCGCTTGGTCGAAAAGCCAAAGCAATTCGTTTCGCCGTATGGCGTGATCGGAATTTATATGTTCGATCCCCACGTCTTCGAGGCAGTCAATTCGATCAAGCCCTCGGCGCGCGGCGAATTGGAAATCACCGACACGATTCAATATTTGATCGATCGGAAATTGAACGTGCGCGCGCATTTGCTCACCGGCGGCTGGATTGACACAGGGAAGATGTCGGACATTCTGGAAGCGAACCGGCTGGTGCTGGACGTTCTGGGCGCGCGGAACGACGGGCAAGTGGATAGCGCGTCGATCATCGAAGGGCGCGTCGTGCTGCAATCCGGCGCGGTGATCGTCAACAGCACGATCCGGGGTCCCGTAATCATCGGCGAGCGGACGCGGATCGAAAACGCGTTTGTCGGTCCGTACACGTCGATCTATCACGATTGTCTCGTGCAGAATTGCGAAATCGAAAATAGCGTGGTATTGGAACAGAGCGCGATCACGGGCGCGCCCGCGCGCATCGCCGATAGTTTGATCGGACGAAACACGGAGATCGCGCGCGCGGGTGGACGCACGCGAACGATCAAACTAATGATCGGCGATTACAGTAAAGTTGGAATTTAATCGAGCGGGAGGTGGACTATGAGCGCAGGCAAAAAAGTTTTGCCGTATCCCGAACTCTTGCACGCCATCGGCAAGTTCATCGCGAAACGAGGATTGGGGAACATTTGCGTAATGGAATTTGAAGACGGCATCATCGTGACCGGCACGGTGTTGTACCACACCGGCGAAACGATGGGACGGCGCACGGAAACGCACGTCTTGTCCGGCGATGATTTGCAACGGCTGGTGAAGGGAGGTTGAGATGCGACGACCGAAACGCGGCGAAGCGACGTTGCGTTATTCCGAAATCTTGCGCTTGATCGGTCAGTACATCGAGCGCGCCAACTTGTGTGAAATCCGCGTCGTCGAGACGGACGAGGGCTTGATCTTGCAGGGGGTCGTGATGCGCGGCGAGCGTGAAGGCGAACGCGATACGTACCAACTGACGCCGGAAGACATCAGCGCGCTCTTGGAAGACGCGTACGCGATGCGCGGCAAGCGGATTTGATCGTCAATCGGGAGTGACCAGATATGGAGCGCACGACACTTTTCTCTGACCGAACGATGACAGAGATCGCGTCCACCTTGCAAATGTCGGTGGATGAACTCGCGCGCGCAAGCGTGCGCGCGTACTTGCATATGCGGCTCGCGCAAGTGGAATCTACGCTCGGCGCGCTGCGCCAACGCTATCAAGTTCGTTCCAGCGCGGAAATGGAGCAAGCGTATCGGGCGGGCGCGTTGACCGAAAAAGACTCGTGGGAAGATTTCTTCCGGCTGGACCATTTGGAGGCGGAAGAAGCATCCCTGCGTCACTCGCTCGAGAGTTTATGAAGTACGATTATTCCCCACTGGTTCGACTTGCGCTGGACGAGTATGGCGATATCATCACCCACACGCAAGATCTCAACGCGAATGTGCGCTTGCATTTGAACGACGGAACGTATGTTGATGTGTGGTATTCCATTCGCCGTCCCGAGTCGCGTTTTGCCTTCCACTGGGAACGCCGCGCGAAAGATGGAACGATCTGGCGGCACGATAATATCCCCGACGCAAAATGGGCGGCGCTCGCTTCATTCCCCAAACACTTTCACGCCGGTAGCGAAGAAAACGTGATCGAGAGCAACCTCGGCGACGATCCTCAAACCGCTCTGCGTGAATTTTTGTTTTTCGTGCGAAATCAATTGCAAGGCAAAGGAAAATGAAAAATCTGCTCATCACCGGCGGCGCGGGCTTTATCGGCTCGAATTTTGTCCGCTATGTCCTGAATCGCTATCCCGATTACCGCACAATCGTCTTTGACAAGTTGACCTACGCCGGAAATCTCGATAATCTGCGCGATGTGGAAAAGCATCCGCGCTACGCGTTCATTCGTGGCGACATTTGCGACGCGTCTGCCGTCGAGCGCGCGGTGCGCGAACACAACATTGACACGATTGTCAATTTCGCGGCGGAGACGCACGTCGATCGTTCGATTATGGATGCAGACGCGTTTATCAAGACCGACATCTACGGCACGTACGTTTTGCTCGAAGCCGCGAAAAAATTCGGATTGCGCTACCATCAAGTCGGCACGGACGAAGTGTACGGCTGGGTCGAGCAAGGTCGCTCTATCGAAGAGGACCGGCTGCTGCCGCGCTCGCCGTATGCCGCGTCGAAAGCCGGAGCCGATTTGCTGATCCACGCGTACGTCATCACGCACCGGGTCGCCGCGACGATGACGCGCGGCGCGAACAACATCGGACCGTACCAATATCCGGAAAAAGTCGTGCCACTCTTCGTTACAAACGCGATTGACAACAAGCCCCTGCCGCTTTATGGCGACGGCAAGCAAGTGCGCGATTACCAATTCGTCCTCGATCACTGCGAAGCGATTGACTTGGTTTTGCATCGCGGCAAGATCGGCGAATTTTACAACGTGGGCACCGGGCAGGAAACCGAAAATATCGTGATGGCGCGGATGATTTTGAAAATGCTCGGCAAACCGGAGTCGCTGATCCAGCCGGTTGCGGATCGCCCCGGACACGACCGGCGTTACGCGCTCGACGTGACGAAACTGCGCGCGCTCGGTTGGGAACCGGCGCACAACTTTGAAGAAGCATTGCAAAAGACGGTGCAGTGGTATGTCGAAAACGAATGGTGGTGGCGCAAGCTGAAAAGCGGCGAGTACTTGGAGTATTACAAAAAGCAGTACGTGGAACGGAAGTAGACAGTCGCCAGTCGCCAGTCGACAGACAAAACCCGGATGCCTTGAACTAAGGTATCCGGGTTTGTGTTTGTCTGTCCACCGATCCCTGCCCCCTGTCCCCTATTTCGCCAACGCGATCACTTCAATCTCCACGCGCGCATCGCGCGGCAGGCGCGCGACTTGGACGGTGGAACGCGCGGGCGGATCGTTCGGGAAAAATTCTGAGTACACCGCGTTCATCCGTTGAAAGTCGTTCATATCGAGCAGAAAGACCGTCGTCTTGACCGCGCGGCTGAGCGACGTACCGGCGGCTTCCAGCACCGCCGCGAGATTTTGCAACACGCGGCGCGTCTGCGCTTCGATCTCGCCGGGCACCAGATTGCCGGTCGCTGGATCAATCGGCGTTTGCCCCGCGCAGAAAATAAATTCACCCACGCGAATCGCTTGCGAGTACGGACCGATCGCTTTGGGCGCGTGGTCGGTGTGAATCACTTGACGTTCCATTGTTCCTCCATTGAATTTAAGGATGAAGGAGGTCTTTGTCATTGCGAGGCGCGATTTTTGCGCCGAAGCAATCTCCAACTTGCGATTTGGGGATTGCTTCGCACAAAACGCTCGCAATGACATTCATCCTTCATCCCTCATCCTTTATTTCAGTTCCAGATGAACACCCGCGCCGCGCTCGGCGCGCTGATCGGCGCGCGATTTTGCGACGCGAACGGATCGAGTCCCTCCGCGCGGACGACGGTGACCAGCCATTTGACCGCGCGCGCGTCCGGCGACAAATCGCCGCGCCAATCGGTGCGAACGATCCACCGCGCCTCTTTGGTGTAATACCGATACTCCCCAGGGGTATTGTTGCGCGTCGTGTAGTTCAATTTGATTTCGTACCATTCGTTCTCGCGCAACGCGTTCGCCGAAACCGGCAGCCACTCCAACCAGATATTCGCGTCGGCGCCGGAGTACACCGTCGTGTTCGCCGGCGCGAGCAATTGCGGCATCGGATAAAAACCGGGCGGCAGTGTCGGCGTCGCGCTGAGCGCGGGTGTCGCCGTGCGCGCGCCGCGCCGCGTCGGCGTCGGCGAAAAGCGCGAGGTCGGCGTCGGCGTGATCGTCGCAGTCGGCGTTGGCGTCGGCGGAATCGGCGTGGCGACGACGTGAATGATCTGGATCACGCGCGTCGGCACGGCAGTCGGCGGATTGAAATTCAACGCGCGGACAAGCGTGTTCGTCGCGAACACGCGAAAAATGATCCAGCCGACGCAGAGCAACAAGACAACGCCGCTGCCAATTGCGATGCCGCGCACGAGCATCGGTGGAATCCGTTCTTTGCGCGGATCGTTTTTGCAGCGCGGGCAAACGGTCGCATCGGCGGGGATACGGCTGCCGCAGCGTTTGCACCGGATGCGCGTGCGGCGCGGCAACAGTTCATAGCCGCACGCGGGGCAGTTCGTCGCGTCGGTGTGGATGCGCTTGGCGCAACTGGGACAGCGCGGCGCATCGTCGTTTAGGCGAGCCGAGTCGTCAAGGTGAGGCAAGGTTTTTTCAGGTCGGGGCGAAGCATCCTTCGACGGTCGCTCGGGATGCTTCGCCCTTGCAAATTACGGCGCGGGCAAAATCGGTTGACCGGCAAGCAGGCGCAGGACATCAAAGTACGAGATGATCAACATCAAGCCCAGCAAAATCGCCAGCCCGACGAAATGCACCAATCCTTCTTTTTGCGGATCGAGTTTTTTGCCGCCGCGCACCACTTCGAGCGCGATGAAAACCAGACGTCCGCCGTCGAGCGCGGGGAACGGCAACAGATTGACGACTGCCAGGTTGAGACTCAAGAGCGCGAGCAAGTACAACAAGCCCAGCGGTCCGCCGCGCTGCGCGACCTCGCTGGTCAGTTGACCGATGCCGATCGGCCCGACGAGCGCGTTGGCTGGGACTGCGCCGGTGAAGAGTTGCCGGAACATGGTCGGAATCGAAGCGGCGATCATCCACATATCTTGCGCGGCTTTGATCGGCGCAGCGAGCAAGGAGACTTGAAGATCCAATCCGAGGGTCGCGTTGTCCGCCGTGATCGTTTCAGGAATTTGGACGACGATCACATCGCCCAACCGATTGTCGCGCGCGATCCGCCATTCGATCTTCCAACCCGGGTGCGCTTGGGTGAATTGCGCCAGTTCGGTTTGATCGCGCAGGGGACGATTCGATTCGACGAAGAACAACAGCGCGTCGCCTTCACGGACGCCCGCCTTGTCCGCGACGGAACCGGGCGCAACGCCCATCACGCGCAACCCGTTCCAGCCGATCAATTTGATCCCGAGCGGTCCTTCGTTCGCGGGCGGAGTGGCGCGCGGCGTCACCCGGATCGGATCGAGCGTTTGATTTTTACGGACGACCGTGAGCGTGATTTCGCGTCCGGCGTAATCGCGAATCAATTGGCGGAAAGCCGAATAATCGTCCTTGATGTTTTGACCGTTCACCGCGACAATCGTATCGCCGTCGCGCAAGCCGACCAGCGCGGCGGGTGATTTCTCCACCACTTCGGCAATCGTCGTCATTTGGATCGAAGCATAGGGCGGCGTCAAGAACGCGGTGAGCGTGAAGATCAGCGCGGCGAGGATGAAATTCATCGTCACCCCCGCGAGCAGAATCGGGACGCGGACGGACACCTTTGCGCTGGCAAAGCCGCCCGGCACGGCTGGGTCTTCTTCGCCGTGCAAGCGCACGAAACCGCCGAGCGGAATCGCGTTGAGCGTGTATTCGGTCCCATCGCGTTTGAACAGCGATTTGACGCGCGGCGGAAAGCCAAAACCAAATTCGAGGACGGGAATGCCCAGTCGTTTTGCTACGGCAAAGTGACCCAGTTCGTGCACGAACACCAGGAGGCCGAGCATCGCGAGAAAAATAAGCAGGTCAAACCCGCGTGAGATAAGCGTATCCACTTTATTCCTTTCACTGTAACGGAGCAAGCAAAGGCATTATACACGCGCGAGGGCAATGTGGCAAGCGGGGAAAGTAACAGCGGGGAAAGTAAATGACAAATGACAAATGACAAATGACAAATGACAAATGGCGAATGACAAATTACGAATTGCGAATTGCGAATTGCGCTACGTCCTCTCGCAATTCGCAATTCCTAATTTGCAATTTGCATTTCACTTGTTAGAAGAGGTGCTCTTCGCCGAGCCGCGCCGCGCCGCCCGGCGCGTTGACGATCACTTGGCGCACGTCGGAGATTTCGCGCGCGCGCGCGGCAACCTGGTCGGCGTCTTTCGATTCGCAGATCAAATGCACGTTCGGTCCGGCGTCGAGTGTAAAGTAGACACCCAAGCCGTCGGCGCGCCACGCGCGCGCCGCTTCGATCACGCGCACCATTTCGGGCGACCAGTAAAAAATCGGCGGCGCGCTCGTCATCGCGATCAAGTGCAATTCGATGGCGTCCTCTTCAATTGCCGCGCCCAACGCGGCGAGATCGTGCGCGAAGAGCGCGCGCCGGACGCGCGCGAGACGCGCGGACAGCGCGTTGACGCGTTCCGCGAGAAAATGGCTGGAGGACGCGGCGCGATGCCCATCGGTCGAGCCGATTTTTTTCTCCGCCGTACTCACAATCGCGATCACGTCGCGCAATTCCCAAAACGTCGGCGGCGCGATGCTGACCGCGTACGAATTCGCGCTCTCGGTGCCTGCCAGCCATTCGACGAAACCGCCGGGAATGGAGCGGCACGCGGAGCCGGAACCTTGCCGCGCGAGAATCGAGAGTTCGCGTTCCGGCAATTCCAGTCCGGCGGCGCGCGTCGCGGCAAGCGACAGCGCGGCAAACGCGCTCGCACTGGAAGCGATGCCCGCGCCCATCGGGAAATTGTTTTGCGATTGCACGCGCGCGCGCGATTCGATCTGCGCGAGCGCACGCACGCGATCGAGATGCGCGACGACGCGCGCGCGTTGCGCGGCGTTTGCCAGCGCGCCGCCGATGACGATGTGATCGTCATCGCGCGCGTCTTCGAACGCGACGGTGGTGGTCGTCGTCGCGTGATCGAGATTCATCGAGATGGAGTTGTTGAGCGGGATGCGGCGCGCGGCATCGCGATTACCCCAGTATTTGATGAATGCGATGTTGCTGCAACTGACTGCAGTAGATTTTTGTGGCATTTGTTTTGCATCACCTTGGCGCGTGTTTGGATGTTAGTATACCACACTCGGATTGCACGGCAAATTAGCGCAACGTGCATGTGCCCCAATTCGTTCCACCCAACACGGCTGGTGCAAAGTCTATTGACTTGCCAACCGACCTAACCCCCAGCCCCTTCCCTGCGAGGGAAGGGGAGCAACTTTCCCCCTTTCCTCGTAGGAAAGGGGGCAGGGGGATAGGTCGGACGCGACTTTGCACCAGCCGTATTCCACCCAATCGCTCCTCTTGACAACGCGATTCGTTTATGCACATATCCCAAAAGTAATTCCGGTCATCCTGGCTTTCCGAATGCGGCAAGGCTTGCGATGAAACTACGATGACGTAGACGCCGATGCGGCTGTCGTTGACCGGGGCGGCGGGTCTTGAGCCAAGCG
>VGOB01000086.1 GCA_016865935.1 Chloroflexota bacterium
CGACCACCATCGGCTACAATTTCACGATGGCGGACGGCACCACCACATTCGCCAAACCGATCACCGTCACCTTCAACTACGCTGCGAGTGACATCAGCGGCTTGGACGCGAGCCAACTGCGCGTCTACTACGTGGACAACGGCGCGCTCAAACTCGCGGGCGGCGCGGCGAGTCCGGCGACGCAAGCGATCAGCGTGACGGTGAATCACTTTAGCGATTTTCTCATCGCACAAGGAAGTCTGATGTCGCCCACGCCGATCACCACGACGCGCGCCAATCTACCGCTCGCGATTCACGCCAGTGTGGTCAACTATGTGCCAGTGCAAAGCGCGACGCTCTACTACAAAGTCGGCACAAATGCGTGGCAGTCGCTGCCGATGACGCAGATCACGCAAACCTATCAGGCGACAATTCCGGCGGCAGACGTAACGGCGGCTGGTCTGGCGTACTACATTCAGGCAAGCGACGGCAGTACGGTTGCGACTTTTCCGGCGACGAATCCGGCAACCGCGCCGCAGATTGTCACAGTGCGCCCGCCGACGAGTCTAACGGTTACGCGTTTTTCAGCCCAGCCCGATGCCACCGGCGTCACGGTGGAATGGGAAACAGTGCTTGAGATTGGAGTCAGTGGTTTCCAAGTGGAGCGCGCGTTAGATGGCAAGACGTTTGTCGCGCTAGGCACATTCGTTCCGTCACGTTTCGGCGGCGTGTATTCCGTGCGCGATACTACGTTGACGCGCGGCGTACGCGCGTCCTATCGCCTAATCGAAATTGCGACGAATGGTACGCGAACGACGTATGGACCGGTCACCGCCAGTCTCAGTCAACTTGGTCGCATCTTCCTGCCGTTTGTTATGCGCGAATCTGCCGGAGGTCAAAGACCCGCGCAGTTGCCCACGGCGACGCGCACGTACACACCAACAACAACTATGACGCCAACCCCAACACCAACGAAAATTCAGACGGCTACGGCAATTTCAACTGCGACGCTGTCGCGAATACCAACGGCAACCATCCTCCCGACAGCAACGCGGACGTGGACTCCGACGCTCAAGCCAACCGCCGCGCCAACTGTGGTTAGCGCGCCCACACGCACATTGGCGCCGCCTCCGCTCCCAACCCAAGCGAGAACCATCGCCGTCAATCCAGTTCAAACGTTAACCCAAACACCGACGCTGACAATTGCGCCAATCACAGCAACCAAAACGCTAACGCCGACGTTGATAATAAAACCTTGACACAAGAGACCCGAAGGAGCGCAAAACCCCTTCGGGTCTTGTTAAACTTGCGTTAGAAATCCTGCTCCACTTGACTTGTGTCATCGCCTTGCGCGCCGACTTGTGTTAATCTGCGCGCAGTTTATCAGTAGGACAAATTTGCAAATTTGTCCTACCTTTCAGGAGGAACAAATGAAAGCAACACAGGTTTTGCGCGATGAACACGAAGGCATTCTGGCGATGCTCGCGGTGGTGGAAACCGCCGCCCGGCGTTTGCAGAACGGCAAAGAGATTCCGCGCGATCTGATGACAAACGCCGTCGGCTTTTTCCGCAACTTTGCGGACAAGTGTCATCACGGCAAAGAGGAAGATGAATTGTTCCCGGCGATGGAACAGCGCGGTGTGCCAAGAGAAGGCGGACCGATCGGGATGATGCTGGTGGAACACGATCAAGGACGCGCGTTCGTGCGCGGAATGAGCGACGCGGCAACCAAGTATGCGCAAGGCGATCCGAGCGCAGCGCCGGCGCTCGTTCAAAACACGTTGGGCTATGTCAATCTGCTGCGTCAGCACATTTGGAAAGAAAATAACGTTTTGTTCCAAATGGCAGATCAAGTTCTCGCCGATACCGATCACGAAAAATTGTACGCGGCATTTGAAAACATTGAAGCGACGCGCACCGGTCCCGGCGAACACGAACGCTATCATGCGATGATCGCCGAGTACCAAAAACTCGCGGCAAGTTGGAGTTGAGAATAACGAGAGGCAGAGAGAAATCCCTGCCTCTCGTTATTTTTCAAAACGCACACATTGACAGAGGACAGCAACACGGCTATACTTGCAAACAAAAGGAGTGGGACAAGTGAACACCAAAGCGCGTTATATCGTGAACGCAGATGGTAAACCCGTCGAAGTAACGCGGAGCGTGCCGATTGCCGCGTATCGTAGGCTCATCGCGACAATCGGGCAACGCGATCCCGACGCGGGACGTCCGTTGAAAAAATCTTTTGCCGCCGAACTGCTACGCCAAGAAAAGGATTATGCGGCGGGCAAGCGCGGCAAACCCTGGACGCAAGTCAAGCGCGAATTAGGATTAGCGTGATGTACGCGCTCGACGTGTTGCCGCAAGCGCAACGCGATCTCGCACAACTTGATCCACCACTACAAAAGCGCATCGGCACGCGCCTAGATTGGCTCGCTGAGCATGTGGATGATATCAACCACGAATCTTTGACTGGAGAATGTGTGGTTTATCGCGTACGACATCGGCGCGAGGTATACGACTAGATTTTTGCAAGACGCGCGAAAAATCCTGCGAGGAGACTAGCGGTGACATCCCCCGAACAACGCGATCTTCCGATACCCGAATTAGCATACCTCATCCTTCCGCCCTACGAAATTCCCGATCTGATCGTGATGGGCGGCGTCGTCGTCGAAAATCGCGGCGCGGCACCCGCGCACAACGTCAAAGTCGCGCTGGAATTTCCCGATGCGGACACGACGAAGATTCGGCACCTGCAAGTCCTGAGCGATGTCGAGTACATTCTGCGCGGCGGCGGCGAATTGCAATCGTTCGCCACATTGCGCGTCCGCCGACTCGCGCCGGGGCAACGCCTCGTCATCTACTTTAGCGGACCCAATCGCGTGCAACCGCGCGTGACGGCGACGCACTACGAAGGATAATTCCCAACGCCAAAGGACGAAGGACGAAATTCTTCATTCGCCTTTCGTCCTTCGTCTTTCATCCACTGTAAGATCCCCTACCAATCCCCGATATAATTCTTGGAGGCACAATGCGTCGAGACCCAATGCGCTTGCTGAAATGGATCAACTGGTATCCCCCGTTCCTGGGAATGAACATTCGCGTCGTCGGCACCTCGCCCGATTTTCTGACGCTCCGCGTGCAATCGAAATTATCGCGCCGCAATCTCAACGCGGTTGGCACGCATTTTGGCGGCACGTTGTACGCGATGTGCGATCCGTTCTTTATGCTGATCCTGATGCACGCGCTGGGCAATGGCTACATCGTTTGGGACAAAGCCGCGCACATTCGATTTCTGCAGCCGGGACGCGGCACGGTGAACGCGACATTTCACATCCCGCCCGAACGCGTCGCAGAAATTCGCGCGGCAGCAGATCGCGGCGAAAAGATCGAACCGACCTTCACTGTTGACATCGTAAACGAACAGAACGAAATCGTCGCGCGCGTCGAAAAATTGCTTTACGTCCGCCGAAAGAATTCGCAATGACGCTCGCCGACGAACGCGCCCTGCTCCATCGCGCGCAAACGAGTGCCGCAGGATTCGGCGAGTTGTTCGACGCGTACTATGAGCGCATTTACGCGTACGCGTATCGCCGCGTCGGTGCGCGCGCGATCGCCGAAGACATCGCGGCAAGCGTATTCGAGGACGCGTTGCGCGGCATCCGACGCGTGCGCTGGCAAGGCAAGCCGCTTAGCGCGTGGCTGTATCGCATCGCCGCGCGCCGCGTCGCCGATTTTTATCGCGCGCGCACAAACGACGCGCCACTGGATGAATTCGCGCACCTCACGCGCGACAGCATCGGCGATGCGTTGGAGCGCGACGAAGAATACGCGGCAGTGCGACGCGGCTTGCAAAAACTGAACGCGTCGGAACGCGAAATCATCCGTCTGGTCTACTTTGACGAACTGGACGGCGACACGATTGCAGCGCTATTACATTTGACCAAGAACAATGTTTACGTGCGAACGCATCGCGCGCTAAAAAAGTTGGAGATGATTCTATGCGAGTGAGTAGCGTTCAGCACTCAGCCGTCAGCCGTCAGTCATCAGCGGTCAGCGGTCGGCGGTCGGCGGTCAGCAGTTCAATCGTTACCCTGAAACAGCGCGAACACATTCCACCCTCTACGCGTCGCGCGGAAATCCGCGCGCGTCTGCTTGAAAGGTTTACTGAAATGAACCTGGCAATCGTCGAAACTCAAATCGGATGGATCGGCGTCGCGTTTTCTGAACGCGGACTCGCAGGTTTGCAATTGCCGCGCGCGTCGCGCGCCCAAACGCTCGCCCAACTCCAACGCGACTTTCCGCGCGCCACTGTGGAAGGTGCCGCGCCAATCGAAATCGCACGCGAACTACGCGAGTACGCCGAAGGACGGCGACGCGAATTCGGTTTGCGATTGGATTGGTCGTCGGTAAGACCGTTTCAGCGCGACGTGTTGCGCGTGACCGACTCGATCAAGTACGGCGAAACGCGTACCTACGCCTGGGTCGCGCAACAAATCGGCAAGCCGCGCGCCGCACGCGCGGTTGGACGCGCGCTCGCCACCAATCCGATCCCGATCGTTTTGCCCTGCCATCGCGTTCTGGGCAGTGACGGCGGCTTGCATGGTTACGGCGGCGGCTTGCCGCTCAAGCGCAAACTCCTCGAACTCGAAGGCGCGTTGTTGTGACGCGCCGCCGCGAATTTTTCGCCGGCGCGCGCGATACCGCGCCGCTCATCATTGGCGCGGTGCCGTTTGGAATCTTGTACGGCGTCATTTGTTTGACGGCGGGAATGCCGTGGTGGGCGGCGCAAGCAATGAGCGCGTTCGTCTTTGCGGGCTCGGCGCAATTCATCGCGGCGGGTTTGCTCGGACAAGGCACGCCGTTTCCGTTCATCGTGCTGACGACGCTCATCGTCAATTTGCGCCACGCGTTGTACGGCGCGAGCATCGCGCCGTACTTGCGCGATTTGTCCGCGACGTGGCGCGCGGTTCTCGCGTTCGGAATGACGGACGAATCGTACGCGACGACGATCGTGCATTATCGCGATGAAACGCGCGGCGAGAACGCGAACAAGCATTGGTATTTCCTCGGCGCCAATCTCGCGATGTACGTGTTCTGGCAATTGGATTGCGCGCTGGGCTATTGGATCGGTACTGCGTTGGGCGATCCACTCGCACTCGGTCTCGATTTCGTTTTGCCCGTCGTCTTCATCGCGATTCTGATTCCGCAACTCAAATCGCGCGCGACGATTTTAGCCGCGCTCGTTGCGGGCGCGATGGCGGTATTGACGGCGGGACTGCCAAACAAACTCGGTTTGCTCATCGCGATTGCGGCGGGAATTTTCGCAGGAATGATGACGGAGAAATGGAATTCGCGCTCTTGATTTTGGGGATGGCGCTCGTCACGTTTGCCACGCGCTATTCGATGATCGTCATCCTGGGTCGCTGGCAAGTTCCGCGCGCGGTGACGCTGGCGTTGACGTTCGTGCCGATGGCGGCATTCGCCGCGATCATCGCGCCCGAAATTTTGTTGCAGAAGAACGAAATCGCGCTGGTCAACGCGCGATTCATTGCGGGACTTGCCGCGATTCTCGTCGCCGCGTTCACGCGCCGCATAATGCTGACGATCATCGTCGGAATGGCAACGCTCTGGCTCGTCCAGATATTTTTCTTTCACTGAACACTGTTCACTGTTCACTGTCCACTGGAGTCAAATGTCCTGGTTCATCTTGATTTTGCTCGGCGCGATTTGGGGCTCGTCGTACTTGTTCATCAAAATCGGCGGCGCGGAAATTCCGCCGTTCACGTTCGTCGAAGGACGCGCGCTGATCGCGGCAATCGTGTTGTTTATCGCGATGCGGTGGCGCGGCGAAACATTGCCGCGCACGCGCCGCGAATGGCTGCCGCTGATCGGAATGGGAATTTTCAACGGCGTGATTCCGTACACTCTGATCACCTGGGGCGAAATTTACATTTCCAGCGGACTCGCCGCGATTCTCACGGCGGCAATGCCCATCTTCACCGTCATCCTCGCGCATTTCTGGACGCACGACGAAAAACTGACCGCGACAAAAATCCTGGGTGTCCTTGTCGGTTTTGCCGGAGTCATCGTCCTGTTCCTCGATGAATTCGCGCGCGGCTTGCAAATGGAATTCTGGGGACAATTCGCGGTCGTCGTCGCGGCGGCAAGCTACGCCATTGCGACGTTGATCGCGCGCAAATACCTCCAGGGGGTATCGCATATTGTCGCGTCAACCGGACAGTTGGCGTCTGCCGCGCTGTGGATGCTGCCGCTCTCACTCGCGTTTGATAATCCGTTCGCGCTGCGTCCGTCGCTCGCGGCAATCGGCTCGCTCGCGATCCTCGCGCTGCTTGGCACGGCAATCGCGTATGTGCTGTACTACTGGCTGATCGAGCACACCGGCGCGACGCGCACCGCGCTCGTCACGTACTTGATTCCGATCACCGGCGTATTGTGGGGCGCGTGGTTGCTGAACGAGCCGATCAAATGGGACACGCTGATCGGACTCGCGTTGATCATCGCGGGAATTGGCTTGGTGAATCGTTCCGCGTCAAGCCAACAAACAAGCAATCGGGCAACCAGGTGACTGATTGCCCGATTCCCTATTTCTTGATTGTTGCTTCGCGTTCAGGCCCAACCGAAATCCAGCGCACCGGCACTCCAACAAGTTTTTCGACGGTCTCGACGTACTGCCGCGCGCGCAGCGGCAAATCGGCGTACTTGCGCGCCCGCGTAATGTCGCTCTGCCAACCGCGCAGCGCGCGATAAATCGGTTTGACGCGCGCGAGTTGATACGCGTCGAGATCGTGATAATGTGCGCGGCGACCCTCGAATTCATAGCCCACACAAACCTGGATCGTTTCGAATTGACTCAGGATGTCGAGTTTCGTCAAGAACAGTTCGTCCGCGCCGTTGACGCGCGCAGCAAAACGCACGACCTCCGCGTCGAACCAGCCGCCGCGCCGAATGCGCCCGGTCGTCGCGGCGACCTCTTGGAGCGCGTGACGCGTTGCGCCTTCTTCCATAATTTCCGTCGGCAAGGGACCCGCGCCGACGCGCGTGGTGTACGCTTTCGTTACGCCGATGATGCGCGTGAGCGCGCGCGGCGGAATTCCCAAGCCCGCCGTCGCCGCCGACGCCAGCGTCGTCGAACCGGTGACAAACGGATACGTCCCCCAGTCCGGATCGAGCAGCGCGCCCTGCGCTTGTTCGAGTAAAAATTTTTCCTTGGCGCGCAAGCCGCGTTCGATGATCGGATACAGTTCGACGATGTACGGTTTGAGGACTGCGTAGTACGCGCGATAGTCGTCGAAAATTTTCTGGAATTCCAGCGGCACGCTGCCGAGCGCGGCGATGATTTTATTTTTCAGCGCAAGTTGCGTCCGCAACTTTTCCGCGAACAAATCGGCGTCCGCCAGATCGCTCCAGCGAATGCCGTTGTAACTCGCTTTGTCCGCAAACGCCGGACCGATACCGCGCCGCGTCGTGCCGGTTGCGCCCGCGCCTTTGGCTTCTTCGTACAGACCGTCGAGACTTTTGTGGTACGGCATTATCAAATGCGCGCGCCGCGAAATGTAAAGCCGCTTTTCGATTTTCACACCTGTCGCGCGCAATGCCGCAATCTCTTCGATCAGCACGACCGGATCGATCGCGACGCCGCCGCCGATCAGACAACGCGTGTGCGGATACAAAATTCCCGACGGCACGAGATGGATCTTGAACGTGCCGCGCGGATTGATCACGGTGTGCCCGGCGTTGTTGCCGCCGTTGAACCGCGCGACAAAATCAAAATCACGCGCCAACACGTCCACCGCTTTGCCCTTGCCTTCGTCGCCCCACTGTGTCCCCAGTACAATTGTAACGGACATTCGTCCTCCGAGTGTTCGGTATTCAGTATTCAGTGTTCAGGATTCAGTAGCCAGTGTTTGCTCAACGATTTGTTCTGCCAAACCGACATACGCGAATGGCGCAAGTGCGCGCAAACGCGTCTTGACCGTCTCGTCTACGGCGAGCGATTCGATCCACGCGCGATATTCCGCTTCCGTAAATGTTTTGCCGCGCGTCAGCGCTTTGAGTTGATCGTACGCGTCGCGCACATCTGCCGCGCGCAAAATCGTCTGCGCGCCTTCCGCGATCACTTCCCAGTGCGTGTCCAAATCGGCGCGCATTTTCTCCACGTGCGCCTCGATCCGATCCAAGCCGCGCGCGACATTCGTGTACGCGACGAGTGTGTGTCCGAGCGCGACGCCGAACGTGCGCCGCACCGTCGAATCTGAAAGATCGCGCTGGAGGCGCGAGATTGGCAGTTTACGCGCGTACTGCTCGAACAGCGCGTTCGCGATTCCCAGATTGCCTTCCGCATTTTCAAAGTCAATCGGGTTGACCTTGTGCGGCATCGTGGACGACCCCACTTCGGACGCGATGGCGCGCGGTGTCAGATAATCGTCGCTGATGTACCGCCACACATCCTGCGCGAGATCGATCAAGATCGAGTTGGTCAAACGCAGCGCGTCAAAGTACCTCACCCAGTTGTCAAACGGCGCCAGTTGCGTCGTGACCAGGTTCGGCTCCAGATCGTACGCGCGAATGAACCGCGCGCTGAAAGCGCGCCAGTCCACATTCGGCGCGGCGGCTTGATGCGCGTTGAAATTTCCGACCGCGCCAGCAAGTTTCGCTTCAAAACGATGCTCACTCAAGATCGCGCGTTGTTTGCTCAGTCGCGCGAGAAAAACGGCGAACTCTTTGCCGAGCGTCGTCGGCACGGCGGGCTGCCCATGCGTGCGCGCGAGCATCGGCGCGCTTTTGTATTCGCGCGCGCGCGCGGCAAGACGCGCGATGATTTCGTCGAGCGCGGGCAACATCACTTGGTCGCGCGCATCGCGCAACGCGAGCGCGTGCGCGGTCTGGTTCACGTCTTCCGAAGTCAAGCCGAAATGCAGCCACGCGATCACATCGGCAAGCGACGTAGACGCCAGCCGCGCGCGCAGAAAATTCTCGATCGCCTTGACATCGTGGCGCGTCGTGCGTTCGATTTCTTTGATCGCGCGCGCGTCGGAAAGAGAGAGGTTGGAGATTAGAGACTGGAGATTGGCAATTTCATCATTGGTAAACGAACGAACGAGGTGCGCGTCGCACGCGAGCGCGATCAGATAATCAATTTCGATCCGCACGCGGTCGCGCAAGTAGGCGAACTCGGAAAAATAATTTCGCAGCGGCGCGGTTTCGCGCGCGTACCGTCCGTCGAGCGGGGAAAGGGCTTGCAGTTCGTCAATCGGCATAGCATCAACTCCGCGCGCATTATAGAAATGTTGCGGGGAAAGGTCAAGTGCGTATAATCGTAACGCGAGGGGCGAACGCGCCAACATTGAACCTCGAACTTTGAACCCGGAGGAGTGCAATGAAAATTTTACCCGATGTGGCTCTGACATACGACGATGTGTTGCTCGTGCCGCAGTACTCCGATATCGGATCGCGGAAAAATTTGTCCACCCAAACGAAACTGACGAACAAGATCGTGTTGCAAATTCCGATCGTCTCGGCGAATATGGACACGGTGACCGAAAGTGAAATGGCGCTGGCGATGGCGCGCGAAGGCGGCATCGGCATCATTCACCGCTTTATGCCGATTGAGGCGCAGGTGCAAGAAATCACGCGCGTCAAAAAATCGGAAACGTTCATCGTGGACGAACCGATCACGCTGTCCGTTTCGCACACGATTGGCGATGCAAAACGGATCATCGAAGCGACCGGCGCGGGCGGCATTTTGATCCTCGACGCGGAGCAGCGCCTCGCGGGCATCATCACGACGCGCGATCTGCTGTTCGAAAACGGCGAGCAGCGTCCCGTGACGACGGTGATGCAACACGCGGTCATCACGGCGCCGCCCGATACGACGATCAAACAAGCCGAAAAAATCTTGCACGATCATCGGATCGAAAAACTGCCGCTGGTGAATCGCGAGCGGCGCGTCGTCGGACTGATCACGCTGAAAGACATTATGAAGATCGAACGCTTTCCGCGCGCGACGAAAGACGCGCGCGGACGACTCGCCGTGGGCGCGGCGGTGGGCGTGCGCGAGAAAGAATTGCGCCGCGTCGAGGCGCTGCTGGCGGCGGGCGCGGATTGTATCGTCGTAGACATCGCGCACGGCGATTCGCAACTGGAAATCGAAATGCTCAAAAGCATCCGCAAACATTTTCCAGCCGCGCAAATCATCGGCGGGAATGTCGCCACACCGGAAGGGACGCAACGGCTGATCGACGCGGGCGCGGACGCAGTCAAAGTGGGCGTGGGTCCCGGATCGATTTGCATCACGCGCGTCGTCACAGGCGCGGGAATGCCGCAACTCTCGGCGGTGATCGCGTGCGCGGAGATCGCGCGCCGCGCCGATATTCCGATCATCGCGGACGGCGGCATTCGCGCTTCCGGCGACATCGTCAAGGCATTGGCGGCGGGCGCGGCGACGGTGATGATCGGGAGTTTATTCGCCGGAACGGACGAGAGCCCGGGCTTGATGATGACGCGGCAAGGACATCGGTACAAGACATCGCGCGGAATGGCATCCGTCCAAGCCAACATCGTCCGCAAAATCCGCGAAGGAGGCACGGCGGAAATCACGCAGGAAGAAATCGCCGAGTACGTTTCGGAAGGCGTGGAAGCGGCGGTGCCGTATCGCGGACACGTCAAGGAGATGCTGGCGCAAATGCTCGGCGGCGTCCAATCGGGAATGAGTTATTGCGGCGCGCACACTCTGGACGAATTGCGCGCCAACGCGACGTTCGTGCGAATGACGCCGGTCGGGTTGAAGGAATCGTTACCGCACGATGTGGAAGTGTTGTAGAAAACCTGGAAGGTCTTTCGATTTATCGCGTCACCAACTGAAACGTCAAAAAATAGCGCACGTGACGATTTCCCGGTAGACCCAAACCGCTCATTTTGTCGCTGGGCGCGCCGCCGACCTGAATGACCCAGCCGCTGGAGAGAAACGAGTAATTGCAACGACACATATCGTCCGGCGATTTCTCAACGCCGATGTCGTCCGCGCTGGCGGTTTTCCCGTCTTGCTTGGTGACGACGAGCGGCGCGTTCGCGCGCGCGCCGGTCGAACCCAGGAGCATCACGTACGTGCTGGTGCCAGTGCCGCCACCCGGTAAATCCTGACAGTAATCGTGCTTGTCGTTCGAATCGCAAAACATCGCTTTGGTCAGCCGCCAAAATTTTTGCCCGGACGCAACGTTGACCGCTTCATACTTGGCGCCGGGGGGCCACTCGGAAGGGAACGCGGGGATCCAGATCGTCGGCGCGAGCGCGGCGGGTTTGGGTGTCGCCGAAGCGAGTCGCCGCGTCGCAGTGCGCGTCGGCGTGTTCGTCGCGGTCGGCGTCCAGGTTGGCGTGGCGGACGGAACCAGCGATGGCGTGGGCGTGTCGGTGGGCAAAGGCGTAGGTGTGAGCGTCGGCGTCAGCGTCGTCACGATCAACGCGATCTGCGAATCGGAAACGCCCAGCGCGAGCGCGAGCGCGGCAAGGTTTGCGGCGGACGATTGATTCTGCGCGGCAGATTGTTTTGCCAACGCCGTCACGCGCGCGGCGACATTCTGGTCCTTCAATTCCGCCAGACGCGTTTTCGCGCGCGCCACATCTTGATCGTACGCAAACGTATCGGCGATCAAAACGATCAGATCGTCTTGCGCCGACGGCTTGAGATCGGCGGCATCCACATTCGCGATTTCGGGGGGCCATGCGACCCAGCCGATCCACAACCCAATCGCCAATCCGCCGATCAGAAAAACGCCAACGACGACGCTCAGCGCGCGCCACGTCAACCTCACTTCCTCTTTCATCTCTCGTCTTTCATCGTTTGACCGCGTGCCGCCACGTCAAAAGAAAATTCACGTGCCGCTTGGACGGCAACCCCAAGCCGCTCACGCGATCACTGGGCAAGCCATCCACCCACGCGACATACGCGCCGCGCTCGTTGCGCTCGGGCGCATAGCCCGCCCAGAGCGGAATATTCGTTTCGCCGCGCTCGTTCGTGATCGCCTCCGTCTCTCCATCCGACCAACTCTGGCGCACCTTTTGCAATTCGACCGGCTCGTTCCGTTCGTTGACGACGGTGTAATAAATTTGGTGACCATCTTGCGCTTCATCGGGACCCTGATAAACCGCGCGCACCAATTTCCAGTATGCAAATCCCGATTCGATCTGCGCCGCTTCAACGGTCACGTTCAACGCGTCCAGGCGCCAATCCCATTCCAACTCATCGCCGATGGGCAGCACGAGCGGCGCGGGCGATGCCATCGGCGGCGTTGCGCGCGCAACGGATTCGGTTGGCGCGATCGGAAGCGATTCCGGCGGCGCGAGTTTTTCCGGCGCGTCCCATTCGATTGGCGGCGGCGCTTCGATCTTTTCCGCGCGCACCACCGGTTGCGATTCACGCGCGATTTCCGTTAGCGGCGCGATTTTTTCCGCGCGCGCCACTGGTTGCGATTCACGCACGATTTCCGTTGGCGGCGCTTCGATCTTTTCCGCGCGCGCCACTGGTTGCGATTCACGCGCGATTTCCGTTGGCGACGCGATTTTTTCTTCATGCACCACCGGTTGCGATTCACGCGCGATTTCCGTTGGCGGCGTGATTTTTTCCGCGCGTGCCACAGGCGGCTCGGCAGGCAGTTTATCGCTCAGCCACACCGGCGGGCTCACCGGCGCGGGTTGCGCGCGCGCCGGTTCCAGCGCGACCGGCTTGTCCGACTGAACTGCGATGGCTGGTTGCGGCGGCGCGGGCTGCGCGCCGGGCAAACGCCGCGCCAGATTCTGCATTTGCTTGACCGCGTCAACCACCGGCAGACGTTCGCCCAATCCGTGCTCCGGCACCGTGATCGTCGGCAAGTTGTTGTGTCCGCCGGAGCCGTGCGTCAACGCGTCCCGCCAGAACGAGCCGAACCATGCGTCCGCGTCGTACCCGCCCGTATCAAACGCGAGCCAGGGCGTCGTAGCGAAAAAATAATCCGGCGCTTGGCGTTGCATAAAATCGAAGAGCGCGATCGTGAATTCGCGCTGCGCGTCCGGCGTGACGCGCGGATAACGCAAGTCGTCGCGCCGTCCGATTTGATAGCCGCCCGCCGTGCCGATGATCGGGATCGCGCGTCCCAGGTATTTCATCGCGAGCGCGTGATAATATTCGAATTCGCGCCAACAGGAATGATCGTCCTGGATCGTTCCTGCCGGGTTCGCTTGGTTCGCGCGCGCCGCGTTGATCTCGTCGAGTGAATCGGCTCGGCGTTCCGCCGTGTTCCACCACGCCCAAGCCGTAAACGCGCCGTGCTCGTACGTCTCGCGCGTCAACGCTTGTCCGGCGCGATGAATCGGATCGTCCGGGAAATTCAGCGGACGATTGCCGCCAAAGTTGTGCAGCGCGATCCAGCATCCTTCCAGCAAAATTTCCTGCCGCCCGAGCGTGACGAGCGCGCCCATCAAATCCATCGCGCCGCCGCTGCCGATGGCGGGCAAGCCGGGAAATCCGCCCAGCGCCAAAATCAGGCGCGCGTCGAACAGCCAATTGAGCGCGACGAGTTTGGCGCACTCGATCACATTCCCCGTCATCGCGCCGTGCTTCCATTCCGCGTTCAGATTCGGCTCGTTATTCGTTTCAAAGTAGCGAACGCCGGCGTCAATCAAGCGGCGGATCGTTTTTTCTTCCGGCGCGCCGATATGCCCTGGGTTCGGTTCGGGCGTATCGTTCGGCGGCGGATCGCGGCGCAAAATTCGCACGATCGGAAAAATTCCTGCCGCCAGTAATTTTTCGCAGAATGGCAAGCTATCGCCGCCATCGTCAACGACTTTGAACCACTTGATTCCCATTTCGACGAGATGGCGAATCCAATGCTCGTACCTCTCGTCGCCGCCCGACCAGCCCGGCAAGGCACTGCCATGCAAACCTCGACCGTTATCGCCGGAGGGACGTGGAAAATCAGCAAGCGCGATTGGCATACATAACTCCAAAAAAAAAATTACAGCAGTCAGCAGTCAGCGGTCAGCGGTCAGCGGTCAGAGATCAGGAGTCAGATGACTAATCACCGAATCACCCAATCACCTACTCACCTACTCACCCGCCACACGAATCGGTTGCAAGAACAATCGGTCGCCGATCAACTGATTGTGCGCGTCGAACACCGGCACGCGAGCGCCACCCTCTGGATACACGCCGAGTTCGAGCGGGTAAATTCCGAGCGGTGTCTCCGGCGCAAAACGCAAGACGAGTTCCATCTCGCGCGCGAGCGCGGCGTCCGCTTCCGCCCAAATCCGATCCGCGTCGCCGAGCGCGTGAATGAAAACGCGATGCTGCGGCGGCGCGGCGCTCCAGCGCAAGATCACGCGCCCCGTCCCACCGGACGCGACGACCTGCGGCGCGATTTCGGCGCGCAACAATGTGGCGCGTCCGTCGAAATCGAATTGCCACGCGGCAGCATTTGCGCGCGCGGGCAAACGCGCGATGGTGATCGGATCGCCCAGGCGTTCGCGCGATTCGAGATCGTACGTTCCGATGATAACGCGCCAATCGTCCGGCGCAGACACGAGAATCGGAATTGGCACGCGCAACGAATCGGCGATCAGCGCCGGATACGCCAGCGCGTTCCAGTTACCTGACGCAATCGCGCTATCGCGTTGCGCGACGATCACATCGGCGGAATTGACGATGTGGACGAAAATCGCGCGGCGTGCGGTTTGCCCATCCGAAATGCGCGAGTAAATCGTCACGTCGAACACGTCGCCGGGTTGCGTTTCCGCGCGGCTGATGCGCGCGGCAAGAACTTGCGCGCCATCGGCAAAACGCGCGTTGACACGCGTCGCATCCGACGGGATCATGTTCACAACCGTCGGTGCATACGCCGGGGCGATGAACCGCGTGGGCGTGAACGCGGCGACGCCGAATTGCAGCGCGCCCAGCAGAACGATCGCGCCGGTTTGCGCGCGCGCCGGAACGAGCGCAAGAATCCCGCACGCCCATAACACGGCGAACGCCGCGAGCGCAGGGAAAAGCAAACGCCCTTGCGCGGCAGGCAATGCGCGATTATAGTAAACGACCGCCGCGAATGTGATCGCGCACCACAGCGCGAGGAGCGCGGGCAGAGTGTCATTGCGAGGAGCGTTTCTTGCGACGAAGCAATCTCCAATTGCGGATTGGGGATTGCTTCGCCGCTGCGCGGCTCGCAATGACACCACACACATTCCTACAACTCCGGCAAGCGCGAGCAGATCGAAGAATGCGTAGAACGCAGGCGCGGCGAGCACGCTCATCCAGCCAAATACGCCCCAGGTTGAAAACCGGAGTCCCTCAGTTTCCGCGATGAACCAGCGCGCCAGATCCATTGGCGCGGGTCGCTCGCCGATCATCTGAATGATGAGCGCCAAGCCCGACAGATCGCCATAGAGCGCGAGGTTGCGCGCGTACCACCATCCGGCGATCGATGCGACGACAAAAACGAACACACTCGCGCTGACCAGTGCGACGCGCCACGCGCGTTTGGGCGCGGCGGCGCTCGCGATCACCAGGAGCGTCAACGGGACGAGTGTGATCGTGTTAAACTTGGTCAGCAACGCGCCGCCCGCCAACGCACCCAGGATCAACGCGCGCTGCGGCGCGATCCCGCGTCGCAAGGTTCGCGCCAGCTGCCACAGCGTCGCGGCGGAAAGCAGCGTAGCAAGGTTATCGTTGTTAATCGAACTGCCGATAAACAAAAATTGCGGCAGACACGCAACAAAGATCGCGGCGAGAAACGCGACTGCGCGCGCCGCTGGAAAAACTTCGCGCGCCAGCGCGAAGGTCAGCGCGAGTGTCAACGCGCCCAGCGCGACCGAATACAATCGCAAGAGATGCGCGGCAAGCGCGGTGCCGCGCCAGGGAAAATTTTCATCCGGCGTGTGCAGAAACGCGTTGCGATTATCGTTCGTCGCGGCGGCTGGCTCGCCGAGGCGAACGAATGGATTGGGCGCGGGCAACGTGTCCAATTCGCGCGGATCGATCCAGGCGATCAGCGGCGCGCCGAGCAAATAGTACAGCGGCGCTTGCGTCCCTTCATGCGCCCACGCTTGCTCGACTCCGGCTTGCATCACCGGAAAACCGCGCCGCAGCGCGATTTCGCGGACGTACGCGTAATGCCACACTTCGTCCGGCGCTTCAAAGAGCGGCGTGGTGAAACTGTAGCACGCGCCGAGCGCGATGAACGCGGCAATGATTCCTGATAAGAATATTTTTTCGCGCATCGGCGGCTGAATCTTCAACCGCAGAGAGCGCAGAGAACGCAGAGAAAAATATAATTTCGAACGCAACGAGAAATCTCTCTATGTTCTCCGTGTCCTCTGTGACTAGAATTCCAACGTGATCGGATACGGCGAGGCGGGCTCAGCGTCGTTCGTCGGCGGCACGCGCAACAGACGTTGGCGATGATAGCGGCTGATGATCTGCGGCAGTGTTTTGCGGAGACGCGGGCTGGGTCGCAAGTTGGCGCGATCCCCAATGTACTCGGCGAGCGCGCTCAACGTTGCCAAGCCGTAAACGATACTGCGCTGAAAATTCACCGACGACGCTTCCTTGAAATAGCGCGTCGGCACGGCGATCTCCGCGATCTTGAATCCAAACGCGACGGTCTGAACGATAATCTGTGAATCGAAAACGAAATCATCGGAATTGAGAATGAACGGCAAGGTTTCCAACAAGCGGCGACTGTACGCGCGGAAACCGGTGTGACATTCGGACAGATTCTGCCGCAAGACCAGGTTTTCGGCAATCGTCAAAAAACGATTGGCGATGAATTTATAGAGCGGCATCCCGCCCGCGAGCGCGCCGCTGCTCAGAAAACGCGAACCCAGCACGAGATCGGCGCGACCGTCCTGGATCGGGCGAATCAGTTCGGGAATGAGCCGCGAGTCGTACTGATAATCGGGATGAAGCATCACGACGATATCGGCGTCCGTGCCGAGCGCGCGCAAGTAGCACGTTTTCTGGTTGCCGCCATAACCGCGATTCTGGATATGCACGATCACCTCGATCCCCAGTTGGCGCGCGATCTCGACGGTTTCGTCCTGGCTCATATCGTCCACGAGAATGATTTGGTTGACGACTCCGGCGGGAATATCGGCGTAGGTGCGTTCGATTGTTTTTGCCGCGTTGTACGCCGGCATCACGACGACGACGCGCGGCGCGGCGGGCTTGGTGCGATCACTCATCTTCACTCATCCACGCGCCAGCCGCTCATCGCATCCTGAAATTGCGCGATCTGTTCGTCGGGAATTTTGATGTACGTGCCCGTTGCCTCGGCGGCAAGGGTCCCGTCCGACAGCCGAATTTCGCCGCGCCCTTCCAGCGCCCGCCCCGCCTGTTTCACGATCTCGCCTTTCAATTTCAACGCCGCGCCAATCGGCACCGGTTTCTTAAAGCGCACCTGAAGTTGCGCGGTCATACACCACAAATTGTGCGCGATCGCCGTACGCCCGATGATCTCGTCGAGCATCGCGGTAACCAATCCGCCGTGCATCACGCCGGGATAACTTTGATGTTCGGCGCGCGGGGTGTAATCGGCATACACGCACCCATCGTCGCCGGAATAAAAGCGCATCCGCAAGCCGATTGGATTTTGGCGTCCGCAGACGAAGCAGTGATCGCTATTTGGCTGCTTTTGCATTCGCGTATTCGTTGAACGTTTTTTCGATCTGTTCCAGCGCTGGCGGCGACAACGCTTCGCGCTTTCGCTTGCGGAGCGTATTTTTCAGATCGTCCGCCATCACCACCGGCAAAGCGGGATCGTCAATCGTCAACTGCGCGCGCGGGTGAGTAAACACGACATAGCCGTCGACCGGAATCGGCGGCGCTTGGATCTTGTCCTGCAGCAATCGTTGAATCTTGCCGACGTCGTATTCCATCTCGACGATCGGATTGCCCAGCGGCTCTTGCGCCAGCGCGCCGAACAAGCGCGTCCACTTCCAGGGACGATTCCATCTGCCGTTCCGGCAAAAAATCCGATCGTCGTGCTGTTTGGTTTTGAAAACCAGCACACCACTCGGCGTCACAAGAACGTGTTCCGCCGGCAAGAGATAATTGTAGAGATGATGCTTGTTGTCGAAACCCTTGAGCGATTTTTCCAAAGCTTGATCAGCCCGCGGGGGTCTGATCCACTTGCTCGCCAAGTGCGAACCGATCATCGCGGTAATAAATCCGCCGATGAGTGTGCCGTATGCCAGCGCGATCTGATCGGACATAAACGACGTGACGAGCGAAGCGAGCAAGAGCCCCATTCCCGCGAATGTGAGATAGCGCGCCCAGGTACTGCGCTGTTGAACCAGTTTGTCGTTGGTAGTTAGCCGCATAGTTTCCTCCAATGAGCCAATGCACCAATTAACCAATGAGCCAAATTTGTTTTCCAGCAAGCGCGTTTGGCTCATTGGCACATTGGATCATTGGCTCATTTGTTTTTTGATAGCACCAGGCACGCGTTCTGCCCGCCCAGCCCGAACGAGTTGGACAAGGTGATGTTGATGTTCGCCGCGCGCGCGGTGTTTGGCACGTAATCGAGATCGCACGCCGGATCCGGCGTCTCGTAGTTCACGGTCGGATGAATTTTCTGATCGCGCAGCGTCATCACGCACGCCACCGCTTCGAACGCGCCCGCCGCGCCCATCGAGTGTCCGATCATTGACTTGGTCGAACTGATCGGAATTTTGTACGCGCGTTCGCCGAAAACGTTTTTGACCGCGAGCGTTTCCCCGGCGTCGTTCAGCGGCGTCGAAGTGCCGTGCGCGTTGATGTAATCCACCTGATCGGTCGTGATCCCGGCGTGGCGCATCGCGTCGCGCATCACGTTCGTCGCGCCGATGGCTTGCGGATCGGGCGCGGCAAAGTGATACGCGTCCGAATTCGTCGCGTAGCCCAATACCTCGGCATAAATGCGCGCGCCGCGCGCGAGCGCGTGCTCCAATCGTTCCAGCACCAAAATCGCCGATCCTTCGCCGATCACAAAGCCATCGCGATCTTTATCGAACGGGCGACTCGCGCGCGTCGGCTCGTCGTTGCGCGTCGTCATCGCGCGCATCACGCCGAACGCGCCGAAGACGATTTCGGAGATCACCGCGTCCGCGCCGCCGCCCAGCATAATGTCCGCGTCGCCGCGCCGGATAATTTCCGCCGCCGCGCCGACCGCGTGCGTGCCTGCCGCGCACGCCGTCACGACGGTCGAGTTGTACCCGCGCGCGCGAAAATAATTCGCGACGTAGAACGACGGCATATTCGGCAAAATGACGGCGGGCAAAAACGGGCTCATCCGATCGGGACCTTTTTGCAAAAAGCCGTTGTGCGCTTCAATCGCCTCGACGAATCCGCCGAGCGCGGTGCCGAGCAAAACTCCGGCGCGTTCGTTTTCCTTCAAGCCATCTGGAAAACCCGCGTCGGTCAGCGCGCTTTTTGCTGCCGCGAGCGCGAACAAAGTCGCGCGTCCCATTCGCCGCGCGTCTTTCGCGTCCACGCCATATTTCGTCACGTCGAACTCTTTGACTTCACCGGCGATGCGCGTTTTGTATTTGCTCGTATCGAACAAGGTCACGGGACCGATGCCCGATTTGCCCGCGAGCAGATTCTGCCAGAATTCATCCGGCGTTTGTCCCAGGGGCGTGATCGCGCCCAAACCGGTGACGACGACGCGCGCGCGTTTGGGGTGCGCGAGCACTTGCATCTGTGCGAGTTCTTGCGGCGAGAGCCGTTTGTCGGCGAGCATCTCGACCGGCGGCATTGTCAATGGGTTGGAAATCATACATCACTCCGAAATGAGCCAATGATCCAATTCACCAATGAGCCAAATCCTAGCGCGATTGTGTTTGGCTCATTGGCACATTGGGCAATTGGCTCATTTGAATTTTGATAGCACCAAACACGCGTTTTGTCCACCAAAGCCAAATGAATTTGACAACACGATGTTGACGGGCGCAGCGCGCGCGACGTTCGGCACGTAATCGAGATCGCACGCGGGATCCGGCGCAGCGAGATTCGCGGTCGGATGAATTTTTTGATCGCGCAACGTCAGCGCGCACGCAATCGCCTCCATCGCGCCCGCCGCGCCCATCGAATGCCCGACCATAGACTTGGTCGCGCTGATCGGAATGTTGTACGCGCGCGATCCAAAAACAGTTTTGATCGCCAACGTCTCGGCGGGATCGTTGAGTTGCGTCGCCGTGGCGTGCGCGTTGATGTAATCCACCTGCTCGATCGCGATCTCCGCGTTGGCGAGGGCAGCGCGCATCGCGCGAATCGAACCGGTCGCTTGCGGATCGGGCGCGACAAAATGAAAACCGTCGCAATTCGCGGCACAACCGATCACTTCGGCGTAGATCTTCGCGCCGCGCGCGCGCGCGTGTTCCAATTTTTCCAAGATGACGATTGCCGCGCCTTCGCCGATCACCAAGCCGTCGCGATCCTTGTCGAACGGACGGCACGCGCGCGCCGGATCGTCGTTGCGCGTGGAGAGCGCGCGCATCGCGCCGAACGCGGTGAAGATGATGTCGGAAATGATCGCGTCGGTGCCGCCCGCCAGCATCACGTCCGCATCGCCGCGCCGAATCGCTTCAGTGGACGCGCCGATCGCGTCGGTGCCTGCCGCGCAGGTGGTCACGACGGTCGAGTTGTAGCCGTGCGCGCGATAATGTTTGGCGACGAAGAACGCCGGCATATTCGGCAGAATGATCGCGGCAAGAAACGGGCTGACGCGCCCGGTACCCTGGCGCGCGAATTCGTGATGTTCTTTGATCGCTTCCGGAAAACCCGCGATGCCGGTGCCCAGCACAACGCCCACGCGATCGCTGTCATCGAAATGTTCGCCGAACCCCGCGTCGCGCAGCGCGCCCTGCGCGGCAGCCAGCGCGAACAAGGTCGCGCGTCCCATTCGCCGCGCGTCTTTCGCGTCCACGTATTTCGTCGCGTCGAAATTTTTCACTTCGGCGGCGATGCGTGTTTTGTAGTTCGTCGCGTCGAACAAGGTGACGGGACCGACGCCGGATTGGCTCGCGAGCAAGTTACGCCAAAATTCTTCCGGCGGTATCTTCTCAATAACTTGGGGTAATTCTACGGCGAACTCCAAGACGCATCGAGTGGATCTCGCCGGGCGCGCTCCGTGATCAAATCAGCGAGCTTGGGCAATCGGTACGCGCCAGAAATACGGTCTTGGATGTACGCGTAAAAACTTACCTCCAGTTTCTTGGCCGTGGCGACCAAGGTCATGAAGGTGTC
>VGOB01000087.1 GCA_016865935.1 Chloroflexota bacterium
GGCGTATACTATTGGCTAGACACGGCATCGGGAACGGTACTCCTTTCGGTGTTGTGGCGAACGTCCGAAAGTTTACCGTATTTCCGTTGCCGTGTCGTCCCCCTCCCCTAACCTTTATATGCGCCCGTTACCATGTTGTCACCTCTCGTCAGCCGGTTTTGATTCGTGATCGGGAAACGGACGCGCGTTTTCCGCTCGCGCCGGAAACATTGTGGGGCACGATGAAGCACGCGCGTTCGTGGTTGGGTGTGCCGATTCTACTCGGCGACGCGGTCGTTGGGATTGTCAGCGTTCAATCGTACACTCCGAACAAGTATAGCCACGAAGAAGAACGCTTTCTCATCACGATTGCCGACCAAGTTGCCGTCGCGATCCAACGTACGCGCCTGTTCGAGGAAACGCAACAACGCGTCGCCGAGCTGGAGGCGATGAACGAAATCTCATCGGTGTTGCGCGCCGCGCTCACCGCGCGCGAAATGGTGCCCGCGCTGTTGGACGCCACCCTGCGCGCGCTCGGCGCGGACAACGGACTCGCGTTGTTGTACGACGCGGAGCAAGCCACGTTCGGCGAAATCGCCACGCGCGGCTGGTTTGCCGAGCTCGCGCACGCGCTCTCATACTCGCCCGAAGGGATCGTCAATCACGTGCTCACCACCGGCAAACCGTACACCGCGCGCGAGTTTCGCACCGATCCGCTCACGCGCGAGCAAGCCCGCGCGCAAATTCCGTCGGGCTGGGGCGGGTTGTGCGTGCCGATCAAAACGACTCAGGGCGTGATCGGCGCGCTGGTGATCGCCGTCCGACTGCCGCGCATCATCCAGCCCAACGAAGCGCGCCTGGCGCAGACGATTGCCGAAATGGCGGGCAACGCGATCCATCGCGCTGACTTGTACGAGCAAACCGAACGGCAGATTCAACGACTCGACGCCTTGCGCACGATTGACACGACGATCAGCGCCAGTCTCGATCTGCGCGTCACGCTGAATATTTTGCTCGAGCAAACGATTCTGCAACTGGGCGCGGACGCGGCGGAGGTGTTGACGCTGAATCCGATCACGCAGACGCTCGATTTTGCGGCGGGGCAGGGTTTCCGCACGAATGCCGGCACCGCTACGCGCGTCCGTTTGGATGAAGGGCTGGTTGCCCGCGCAGGTCTGGACCAGCCGATCGTGCAACACGCCGATTTATCGTCCGCCGATGATCCGCGCGCCGCAGCGTTCGCCGACGAAGGTTTCCGCGCGTACTATGCCGCGCCGTTGATTTCCAAGGGGCAGTTCAAAGGCGTGCTGGAAGTTTTCTACCGCGCATCCCATCGTGCCACGCCGGAGTGGCTTGAGTTTTTGGATATGCTGGCGGGACAAACCGCGATCGCGATCGAGATCGCGACGTTATTCGCCAGTCTGCAACGTTCCAACGTCGATCTTGCCATCGCCTACGATTCGACGATTGAGAGTTGGTCGCGCGTGTTGGATTTGCGCGATCGCGAAACGGAAGGGCATACGCAACGCGTGGCGGACTTGACGATGCGTCTGGCGCGCGTGCTGGGAACGTCCGACGCCGACCTGGTCACGCTGCGTCGCGGCGCGCTGTTGCACGACATCGGCAAGATGGCGGTGCCTGATCGGATTTTACGAAAGAAAGGCAAGTTGACGCGCGCCGAGATGGCAGAGATGCAACGCCATCCGCAGTATGCCAATCAAATGCTATCGTCCATCGAATACCTGCGCGGCGCGCTGGACATTGCGTACTGCCATCACGAAAAATGGGACGGCAGCGGTTACCCGCGCGGTTTGCGCGGCGAAGCGATTCCGCTTGCCGCGCGCATTTTCGCGGTGGTGGACGTGTGGGATGCGCTGTGTTCCCCGCGATCGTATCGCGGCGCGTGGAGTCACACGCGCGCCCAGGCGTATTTGCGCGCGCAATCCGGCAAACATTTCGATCCGCACATCGTCGAAGCGTTTTTGCGGATGATGGAAGAAGATGCCGCCGTCAAAAACGAATGAGCGATCGCACGATTTCTTTGCGCGCGTGTACGCGCTGGTGCGGCGCGTGCCGCGTGGACGCGTCGTCACGTACGGGCAACTCGCGCGCGCGTTGGGCGCGCCCGGCGCGGCGCGTACCGTCGGTTGGGCACTGCGCGCGTGTCCCGCCGACGCGCCGTGGCATCGCGTTGTCAACGCGCGCGGCGAAATCAGTTTGCGCCCGACGGCGGGGTACGCCGAACAACGCGCGCGGTTGCGCGTCGAGGGGCTCCGCTTCAATCGCGCAGGGAAAATCGATCTGGAAAAATATGGCTGGAGGAAAATCTAACCAAACAAATGCACGACACCATCGAACTGATCAACCCCGACATCCCGCGCGGCAAGATACGCTGCGCGGTTTTCGATTTTGACGGGACGCTCTCGCTGTTGCGCGCGGGCTGGCCCCAAGCGATGCGCGCGGTGATGCTCGACGCGTTGCGCGCGACACCTCTGCGCGCGCCCGCGGCAGACCTGGAACGCTTTGTCACCGATTTCATCTACCAATCGTCCGGACAGCAGACGATTTACCAAATGATCCGGCTGGCAGAGGAAGTGGAAAAGCGCGGCGGCGCGCCGAAACCACCGGAGACGTACAAGCAAATTTTCGCCGACCGCGTGCTGGCGCGCGTGAACGAACGCGTGGCGGCGATTCGCGCGGGGAAAAGTACGCTGGAAGAATGGCGCGTGCCCGGCGCGCTCGCACTGTTGCAGTCGCTCCGCGCGCGCGGCGTGACGTGTTACATCGCGTCCGGCACGGATGAACCATTCGTCCAGCGCGAAGCCGCGCTATTGCAGCTCGCGCCGTACTGTGCGGAAATTTTTGGCGCGCACGCGGATTACGCAAACCATTCTAAAAAAGTGGTGATCCGGAACCTGGTCGCGCGGCACGCGTTGCGCGCGGGCGAGTTGGTGACATTCGGCGATGGCGCGCCGGAGATCGTGGACACGAAAGCCGTCGGCGGAATCGCGGTCGGCGTGGCGTCGAACGAGGAGACGCGCGACGGGATCGAGCCGCGCAAGCGCGCGGTCTTGTTGCGCGCCGGCGCCGATCTGATCGTGCCGGATTATCGCGCGCACGCGGAGTTGCTCGCGTGGTTGTGCGGTGAAAATTAGACGCGCGCGTCAATAACACATCGGCGCGTTGCCCTGAAAGATCAGCGGGAAAAAGTAAATGTACGGACCTGTTGGCGGCGTGGGGAGATTTCCCAACTTGAACGATCCGATCCGCGTGCGCCAGATTGCGTCGGTCGTCACAAAATATTCGTTGGTGTACCAAAAAGTCAAATCGTCGGTGGGATCAATCGTCATCGCGGAATAATCGCCCCACCGATACCCGCGCGATCCGGTTTGCGAGCCGGTGCCTTCGATCAGCGAAGTTTCGCCGATGCACAATTTTCCCAGCGGATCGCTTGCCCAACGCCCGGTGTACCGGATCGCCGGATACATTGCCGCGCTCGATACGCTGTACCCCAGCGCCATATTTCCCAGTTGATCGACTGCCAGACTGGCCATCCAGCGATAATTGGAATCGGGTTGAAAAGTTCCTTGCTGATAAACGATGGGCGCGCCATTCGGATTGCGAATTTCGTACCAGCGCACGCCGGTCGGATAGCCGATCGGCGCGGCGTCTGCGACGGTGTGATTCACCCACAACGATTCGACGCCGCCGAAATTGCGGTACTGCAATTGCATCATCAACCGATCGCCCAGTCCATCGACGCGTTGCGGTGTGTCAAGTTGGGGCACGCAGTGAAAAGTGGATGCGGCGTAACACGGCATCACGAAATTGTTGACGAGCACATTCGTGGGCCCGGTAAACGTCGCGGCGGGCGGGAACGCGCTCCAATTCGTCACCTGGAATTTCCACAGGTGGAACAAATTCGGTTCCGTGATCGCCGCGAAGAAATTGGGCGTGCCGGAGGGCGGCAACGCGCCGCGCAGGTTGCTCGGCAACAGGTGATAATAGTTTGCGCCCACATCAAAGCCGACGTTGCGCGGGATCGCGCCACCGATCAGATCATCGCGATTGAACGCGAACACGCGCGCGGTTTGAAAATTGTTGGACGCGTCGAACATATCGGCGGACAGATAAATTCCATCCGACCAGATCGCGAGTTTGGGATAATCGTTGAACCAGTTGACGCCCGGCGTCGCAGTACTGCCGACGTTGATCGTGTACAACCACCAGCCGCCGTTCACCGGATCGCTCGTTTTGGAAACGGCGATACATTGATAGAATGGACCCGCAGTGGCATTGGCGTACGCAAAGTCGGAGGCGAGCCAGCGATCCGAAAGCGGATCGTACAACACGATCGGATCCCCGCGCCGATAATTCGTCTCGTCGCACGGCGCAAACGCGTGATCGAACAAAGTGTTGTAGGAAAAAGCCGCGAGCGCGGTGCCGTTCTTGCTAAAAATTCCGAGCGCGGTGTTGACGGCTTGGAGGTAATGATTCGGTCCGACATCGCCGTTGGGATCCGGCGGGACCCAGCCGCCGCCCGCGTAAATATCCAGCCCGTCGAAATTTTGGAGCGGGGCGACGGTGCGCGGATTCTCGAGCGCGGGCGCGGCTGGGTGGGCGCGCGGCGCGACGATTTCCGGCGCGGCGGGCGCGCGCGCGATGCGGCGCGGATGCGAGACCTCGCGCGGTTCGACCGGCGCGCGCGGCGCGGGCAACCGCCGCACGTCGCCGTCGAACGACGCGACTTGGGCGGGCGCGGTGAACGGTCCCGTGATCTGGCTTTGCGCGTTCGGCGCGGCGACGACGGGCGCGCGGAGCGGAGCGATCAACGCCAGCGCGAGCAAGAGCGCGAAGATCAGCGCGATCACAATTTGGCGAATCGGCATTTCGTCCTCGTTTCGAGTTTGCTAGCAGTATAAATCAAATCGCAGTGAAAGTAAAAAACCGCGTTTTTTGACAATCGTCAATCCCGTGATATAATGAAAGTTAGGCAAGCAAGTCCTCGCATCGGCGATCCTCTTGTCGCCAATCGCGACAACCGATAGTTTGAAATTCAACAAAGGAGTGAATTATGCCAGACGAAAAACCGAAAGTGGAAAAGCGCGGCGGGCTCGGCGGCTTGTTCGACAACATGAAAGAAATTATGTACGGCATGGCGGCGCACGATATGAGCCGCTATGCGCTCCGCACGCGCGCCTCGATGGAACACCTCTTCATTTTGATCACGATGGGTGATCTGATCGGCGTGCCGATTTTGCCACCGTACTATTCCCTCCGCTTGTTACCGTACGTCGTCCCCAACATCGCCACGTGGAAGCGCCGGATGTTGCGCGAAAAAGACGTGAGCGACGCAATGTTCTAGAAGAACACAGATTACAGATTACAAATGACAGATAACAGAAAAAACAAGTCTGTTGTCTGAGGTCTGTTGTCTGAAATCTGATGTCTGGAGTTATCCAATGTCTCTCAAAGATGTATTCGAAAAAAATCCGAATCGCCGGTACATTATGTTTGGCGGCAAGGGCGGTTTGGGCAAAACGACTTTTTCCGCCGCCACCGCGTACTGGCTCGCGTCGCAAGGCAAAAAAGTGCTGGTCTTTTCGGTTGACCCGCAAGCCAGCTTGACCGACATTTTCCAGAAAGATATTTTCGGCAAGGGCCCGGTCAAGATTATGGAGAATCTCTGGGCGCAGGAGATCGACGCGGATTCGCACATCAAGAATTACCAGGGCGAGATCCGCAAAAAGATTCTCGATATGTACGGGTTCGATCAGATCCCGGAAGAAATCGAGGATTACATTCAAGCCGCGTCCGCCGAACCGGCGATGGAAGAGTCTGCGATCTTCGACGCGGTCGTGGACATTATCGTCGAAGGCAAGTACGATTACTACATTTACGATCTCGTCCCGCTCGGACACGCGCTGTACTATCTCTCGATGGCGAAAGTGTACGACGAATGGATCAACAAGATCACCAAACTGCGCGAAGAGATGCGCGAGTACGAAACGATGGTCGCCAAGATCAAGCGGCAGAAAGAAACGGACGAGGACAAGATTCTGACCGAGTTGATGTACATCAAAGGGCGCATCAACGCGTCGTCCGGTATTCTGACCGACAAGGAAAAGACCGCCTTCTTCTTCGTCGTCGTGCCGGAAGAAATGATCATCCTCGATACGCAAAAAGCGGCGGAACTCTTCGCCAAGTTCGACGTGCCGATTGCCGGGTACGTCGTCAATCGCGTCTTGCCGACTGAACTGCACACCCAAAACGTTCCGGCGTACTTGAAGAATCGCTTGGCGATGCAGGACGGCTATCTCGACAAGATCAAAGTGACGCTGGGCGATCAGGTCAAGGGCTTTGTGCCGGAGCTGGAACGCGACGTCACGGGCTTGGCGATGATCGAAAAACTCGCCAAGATTATGTACGGATAGGTTCAAAGTTCGTGGTTCAAAGTTCGAGGTTGCGTACCGACGAACTTTGAACCTTGAACCTTGAACTCCAAAACTGGAGATGGATATGGCTGGCATCGAAAAATCAATGGTGCAGTTTCTCAAGGAACATCCGAAGATGAAGTTCGTCTTCTTCGGTGGCAAGGGCGGCGTGGGCAAGACGGTGATGGCGGGCGTGACCGCGGTCTGGTTCGCCAGGCAAGGCAGGAAAACCGTCCTCGCGTCCACCAACCCAGTGCATAGTTTGTCCGGTCTGCTCACGCAGAATGTGTTCGGACAACCCACGCCGGTCAACGGCGTCCCGAATTTGTGGGCGTACGAAATTGATACGAAAGAGACGATCGAACGCTCCAAGAACGACATCAAGCAAAAGATTCAGTGGTTCTTGAAATTCGCGGAAATCTCGACGCAAGCCGATGCGTTCGTCGAATCGGCGACGATGAATCCCGCGTTCGAAGAATCGGCGATGTTCGAGAATATGGTGGACTTGATGTTCAAGGACGAGTACGATGTCTACGTCTTCGACACCGCGCCCACCGCGAACGCGCGCCGCTTGCTGGGAATGAGCAAGGTGTACTCGTTGTGGGTCAACAAGATGATGAAGTCGCGCGAGGAAGCGCGCAGTTTGCGCGAATTGCTCTCGTTCACCAAGAAGAAAGAAGCAGACCCGTTGATGGATTATCTGATCGGTTTCCGCGAACGGATGGGTAAAGCGCAGAAACTGCTGACGAACGATCAACTGACGTCGTTCTTCTTTGTCACTTTGCCGGAAGCGCTGCCGATCGCGGTGATCAAACGCTTCATCAACTGGTTCCACGATTTCGGTATTCCGGTCGGCGGCGTTGTCGTCAACATGCTCATTCAAAAAGAGCAAGTAACTTCTGCGTCACCCGAATTCGTGCGCAACCGCGTCGCGATGCAAGCCGAGCACATGGAGACAATCTGGAAAGAGTTCCACGTCGGCGTCCGCGCGCTCCTGCCGTTGCTCGACGACGAAATCCGCGGGGTGGAATCGCTAGACAAGTTCACCAAGCACGTGTTCGTGTAAAGTTCAAAGTTGAAAGTTAAAAGTTGGAGGCGCAAGTCTCCAACTTTTTTTGTTTTGTGGTATACTAGGCGAGGAGCGCGGGGCGAGAGGCGTGTTGCGTAATGCGTGAAACGTGAGACGTGATGCGTATTGCGTAAAACATGAACCTCGAACCTTGAACCTCGAACCTTGAACTTTGAACTTTGAACCCAGTAACCTGCAACGCAAATCCAAAATCTGAAATCGAAAATCGAAAATGTTACTACAGGCGTACTGCGTCAAATGTAAAACCAAACGCGAGATGCAAAATCCCAACGCGTTGTTCAGCGCGCGCGGCGCGGCGTACTCGCAAGGTGTCTGCGCGGTCTGCGGCACGAAATTGACGCGTTGGGGCGCGACGGAGTTGCACGCGGGAATAAAGGCAGAAGGCGGAACGCTCCGCGTGAAGGATGAAGGGCGAACGGCCGCCGCCGACCAACTGCCGACCGCCGCAAAGCGAGCGCGCGCCGTTCCGAAATCGAAAATCGAAAATGGTGTCCTGAGCAAAGCGAAGGATCGAAAATCGAAAATCGGCGGTCAACCGTCGGCGGTCGGCGGCCGACTCGTTATCGTCGAATCGCCCGCCAAAGCGCGCACCGTCGGAAAATTTCTCGGCGCGGCGTACCGTGTCCGCGCGTCCATCGGTCACATTCGCGATTTGCCGGAGCGGCAGATGGGCGTGGACATCGAGCGCGATTTTCGTCCGCACTATGTCATCACGCCGAAAAAACGCGACGTGGTGAAGGAACTCAAGGAACTGGCGGGCAACGCGTCTGAAATTTTTCTGGCGACCGATCCCGACCGCGAAGGCGAAGCGATCTCGTGGCATCTCGTCGCCGCGCTCGACAACGCGCTGGAAGGCAAGCCGGTACAGCGCGTCGAGTTCCACGAGATCACGCGCGACGCGATTGATCGCGCGTTCGCCAACCCGCGCGCGATCAATCAGCAACTCGTGGACGCGCAGCAAGCGCGCCGCGTGCTGGATCGCCTGGTCGGTTACACGATCAGCCCGCTCCTTCGCAAAAAAATCAAGACGAGGAATTTGAGCGCGGGACGCGTCCAATCTGTCGCCGTGCGTCTCGTCGTGGAACGGGAACGTGAGATTCAAGCGTTTGTGGCGGTGGAGTATTGGTCAATTGAAGCGGAACTGCAAAAGCGGACGGAAGACGGACGACCGATGACCGACGCCCGTCTTCCGTCCTCCGTCGTCGGTCGGACGTTCCGCGCGAAACTGATCAAAATCGGCGACAAGGATTTCGAGTGTCACGCGGGTGCAGACGCGCTGAAACTGAAAGAGGTTTTGGAGCAATGCGCGTACACCGTGCTCGATGTGCGGCGCAAGGACGAACGGCGCAATCCATCGCCGCCGTTTATCACTTCGACGATGCAGCAGGACGCGTCGCGCAAACTCGGTTTCAACGCGAAACGGACGATGGCAATCGCGCAGCAATTGTACGAAGGGATCGCGCTCGGCGATGAGGGAAGTGTCGGTTTGATCACGTATATGCGGACCGATTCGACGAACGTCGCGGAGAGTGCGGGAAAAGAGGCGTGGGCGTACGTCAAGCAGAAATTCGGCGAAGAATATTTGCCGCCGACGCCGCGCGTGTACAAGAAAAAAGTCGCGGGCGCGCAAGAGGCGCACGAAGCGATTCGCCCGACGAGCGTATTTCGCGAACCGGACGCGCTCAAACAATTTCTCGACGCGGATCAATTCAAACTGTACGATCTGATCTGGAAGCGTTTCGTCGCGTCGCAAATGGCAAGCGCGGTGTTCGATACGACGGCGGTGGATATCGGTGCAAACCGACCGACGACGGACGACGGACGACCGAAACCTCCGTCATCGGTCGTCGGTCATCCGTCCGATTTTCTTTTTCGCGCCAACGGCTCCATCCTTAAATTTCGCGGCTTTCTCGCGGTCTACAAAGAAGGCAAGGACGACGCGGAGAACAAGGACGACGAAGCGAACCGCGTCCTGAGCGAAGTCGAAGGAAAGATTTTGCCGCCGCTCGCGCGCGATGAGCCGCTCGATCTGCTCGGCATTTTTCCTGAACAGCATTTCACGCAGCCGCCCGCGCGCTACACCGAAGCGACGCTGATCAAGGCGCTCGAAGAAAAGGGAATCGGACGACCATCTACCTACGCGCCAATTCTTTCGACGATCCAGGAACGTTTCTACGTCGAACGCTTGCCGGATCGAAAACTCAAGCCGACCGACCTGGGTTTCATCGTCAACGATTTGTTGGTGAAACATTTTCCGAACGAGGTGGACATTGGTTTTACCGCGCAGATGGAAACGCAACTCGACAAGGTCGCGGAGGGCGAAGCGAACTGGGTGCAGGTCTTGCGCGATTTCTACGCGCCGTTCAAGCAAACACTCGATCGCGCGGCAAGCGAAATGCCGGAAGTGACGCTGCCGGTCGAAACGACGAACGAGGTGTGCGACAAGTGCGGCGCGCCGATGATCGTCAAGCGCGGACGCTTTGGCAAATTTCTCGCGTGTAGCAAGTTCCCCGAATGCAAAAACACGCGCACGCTCCGCGTGTCGGCGAGCGGCGGCAGCGCAAACACCGGCGTCCGGTGTCCGGAATGTAAGCAAGGCGAAATCGTCGAAAAGAAAAGCAAAAAGGGGCGCATCTTTTTTTCGTGCAACCGCTATCCTGCGTGCAAATTCGCGCTGTGGGACAAGCCGGTCAAAACGCCCTGCCCGCGTTGCGGAAAACTGATGACGCTGAAGGGCAAAAACGGCGTCAAGTGTACGCAATGCGATTACACCGGCGAGATCGTTTTAACGGAAAATTGATGTACGCCGCGCACCACCGCAGCAAAATTGTGGTATAATCAAGCGCGCGAACAACTCGCGCGTAAAACTAGCGACGGTCGGCGGTCAGCCGTCGGCGGTCGAATTTTCAGGAGGATTTTCGATGTTAAGCAAAACGATGCAGGATGCGCTGAACGAACAGATCAACAAAGAATATTTTTCGGCGTACCTGTACCTTTCAATGTCCGCGTACTTCGAGTCCGTCAACCTGCCGGGTTCGGCGAAATGGATGCGCGCGCAACACGGCGAAGAACAGGAACACGCGTTGAAATTCTTCGATTATGTGAACGATCGCGGCGGACGCGTGACGCTCAAGGCGATTGAGCAACCGCAAGTCGAGTTCAAATCGCCGGTCGCAACCTGGGAAATGGTTTTGGAGCACGAGAAAAAAGTGACCGCGTCGATCCACAAACTGTACGAAATCGCGCTCGCCGAAAAAGATTACGCGACGCAATCTCTGCTCAAATGGTTCATTGACGAGCAAGTGGAAGAGGAAAAGAACGCGACGCAAATGGTCGAACGCTTCAAGCAAGCGGGAGAACATCCTTCGACCTTGTTGCTGCTCGACGGGCATTTCACAAAGCACGGCGAATAAACTCTTTTGTCATTGCGAATCACCCTTGTCATTTCGAGACGCTTCGCGCATACCGCCGATACGCGGTATGTCTGCCGCCAGAAACTTGCTCTTGCGAGAACGCCCCCGAATGAATTCGGGGTCTCAGCGAGGCGCGAAGCGAATCGGTTGCAACCGATTCGCTTCGCGCAACTCGATTTATCGAGTTTTCACCTCGTTGAGCCGCCGATTTCCAATCGGCGGCGCCGCAAGTCTGCGCAAGTTTCTGGGTAGCGGAGCGAGAAAACTCCACCTTGCGAACGTGAGATTTCTCGTCGCAGAAACCGCTCCTCGAAATGACACTCTGGGGTTCCCGCAATGATACGCGACGAAGGCACAATTCGGGGTGACGCGGCAATTCGACGCGCGTCACCTCGTCTTTGCGAAGAGGAGACAAAATGACGCGCGCCGAAATTCTGAAAACGATCGAGGAACATCACGCGCAACTTGTCGCGATGCTCGACGCGATCCCTGAAGAAGTGATCTGCAAACGTCCCGTCGTCGAATGGTGGACGATCAAAGACGTGCTGGGACACATCGCGATGTGGGAACACGTCGCGATCCAATTCATCGCCGAGTACAAACGCGACGGCGTTCCGCAACCGCTCGGAATGGACAACGACGAAGCGATCAACGCATACAACAAACGCGGCGCGACGATTCGGCGCGATTGGTCGCTCGCGCGCGTCCGCGCGGAATTTGACGCAGCGCACCGCGATTTGATCGCGGCAATCGAAACGCTGAGCGACGCGGATCTATCGCAGCAACTCCCCGCGCCGTGGCGCCAAGGCGACACGCTCGAAATGCTGATCGCGGTCAATTCGTACCAGCACAACCCGGAACACATCGCGCAGATCGGTGCGGCGGTGAAACAGTAACCCAGTGACGGTCGGCGGTCGTCCGTCGTCGGTCAAATGAGGAACGTATGCCCAAACAAGTTCAACTGTACTGGCGCGCGGCGTGAACGACCTGCCGCAACGCGCAAGAGTTTCTTGCCAAGAAAAAACTCAAAACCGCGACGCGCGATTTTTTCAAACAAGCGTTCACACCGGACGAGTTGCGCGCGTTGTTGAAATCGCTGAAACTGACGCCGCGCGATGTCGTCGCGACAAAAAGTCCGGCGTACAAAAAGATGGGACTGGACCAACGCGCGGTCTCGGACGACGAACTGCTCGCGCTGATGATCCAAGAACCGCGCCTGATCCGTCGTCCGCTCGTCGTCGTGGACGGCAACCCGGTGATCGGATTCGACAAAGAAAAATTGGCGCGCGTGTTGAAATAAAACGCGTTTGCTGAAATTCGATGTTGCTGATCCATTCTGAATCAAGACAACGAGCGCGGGCGACAGGGTGACAGGGATATTTTCTCGCTGTCTCCCTGTCACCTTGTCCATTTTGTTTTGAGGTCAACAATGAAGATTGCGATAATGGCAGCCGGTGGTCTTGGCAGTTATTACGGCGCGCTGTTCGCGCGCGACGGACACGATGTGACGTTCATCGCGCGCGGCGCGCATCTGGACGCGCTCCGCGCGAACGGCTTGACGATCAAAAGCGCGCACGGCGATTTTGCGATCCAGCCCGCGCGCGCGACCGATAATCCTGCCGATGTCGGCGCGGTGGATTGGATCCTGTTCAGCGTCAAAACGTACGACAACGCGCGCGCCGCGCAAGCGTGTAAGCCGATGCTCGGCGCGCAGACGACGGTCGTCACTTTTCAAAACGGCGTGGACAACCACGATCAGATCGGCGCGGTGATCGGCAAAGAGCGCGTCATCGTCGCGCCGACGCAAATCGTATCGAACGTCGCCGCGCCCGGCGTGATCGAACAGAAAAGCCCGTTCCGTATTTCGTTCGTCGGCGAGGTGTATGGGCAAGGACTCACGCCGCGCGTGACCCAGTTCGTCGAAATGCTCGAGCGTACCGGCGTGGATGCGACCGCCGTTGCGGATGCGCGCACGCCGTTGTGGCACAAACTCGTTTTCATCGCATCCGCGTCCGGCTTGGCAACGCTCGCGCGCACCGAGCCGTACGTTTTGTTCCAGATGCCGCAAGCGCGCGCGACGTTACGCGCCGCGATGGAAGAGATCGACGCGGTCGCGCGCGCGAATGGTGTGGCGATGGACGCCGACATCGTGGAGCGTCAGTACAATTTTACGCTGAACCTTAAGCCGGGCGCTAAACCTTCGATGCAACTGGATCTCGAAGCCGGTAAACGTTTGGAGATCGACGCGATGAGCGGCGCGGTGATGCGCTTCGGCGCGGCAAAAGATATCGCGACGCCGGTGCATCAGACGATTTACGTTGCGTTGAAAATGGAAGACGAAAAGGCAAGAAATCGCGTTTGACGAATCCACCAATCTGTGGTATATTATGTCCCGTTAGAGACAAGTAGATTCGGTTAGTCAATGCCGCCCGAGTCCAATGATCGGACGGCGTTTCGTTTACCCCTGATATGCCCCTAACGTTCGCAGAGTGTTGATGCGTGAAAATGCCCTGACGCTTTGCGACCGATGTGTCCCCAGCGGTTGTTCACCTCGGCATATTTTCACCGCATAGGAGTTTGATGAGTTTTAGTAGTTTCGGTCTCGACGCGCGCCTGGAAAAAAACGTCGCGCGGTTGGACTTTGCCCAGCCCACGCCGATTCAGTCCGCGACGATTCCCGCCGCGCTGACCGGTCAAGACATTCTGGGTTCGGCGGAAACCGGCACCGGTAAAACGGCGGCGTACCTTCTGCCCTTGTTGCAACGCTTGCTCGCTGCGCGCGATCACGCCTTGCGCGCGCTGATTCTCGTACCGACGCGCGAACTGGCTCTGCAAGTCGCCGAGCAGGCGAAAGCGTTGAGCGCGCAGACCGATTTGCGCGTCGCCGCGATTTTCGGCGGCGTGCCGATGGGCGCGCAGACGATCGCGCTCCGGCGCGGCACCGACATCGTGATCGCGACACCGGGTCGCTTGCTCGATCACGCGGAACGTAGAAATGTCACGTTCGATCGATTGCAAGTGCTCGTGCTGGACGAAGCGGATCGGATGTTGGATGTCGGCTTTCTGCCGGACATTCGGCGCATCATCGCGCAATTGCCGCGCGAACGCCAAACGATGCTCTTTTCCGCGACGCTGGTTCCGGAAGTGGTCGCGCTCGCCGCGCAAGTGACGCGCCATCCCGCGCGCATCCAGGTCGAACAGACCGCGACGCCGGAAGCGATCGCGCAGACCTTGTTCCCAGTGCCGGAACATCTGAAATCCCAGGTGCTACAGCAATTGTTGCGCGAAGAAGCAATGGACAGCGTCCTGATCTTTGCGCGCACCAAACATCGCGCCGACCGCGTGGCGCGGCAATTGCAGCGCGCGAACATCCGCGCCACCGTGATTCACGGCGACCGGACGCAATCGCAGCGCATCACCGCGCTGGAAGATTTTCGGCGCGGCAAATCGCGCGTGCTCGTTGCCACCGACATCGCCGCGCGCGGGCTGGACGTGGAAGGCATTTCGCACGTCGTCAATTACGACGCGCCGCTGCACGTCGAAGATTACGTCCATCGCATCGGGCGCACCGGGCGGATGCAAAACGCCGGACGCGCCTACACGCTCGTCACGCCGGACGACGAAATGCTCGTCCGCCGGATCGAAATCGTGTTGCAGCAAAAAATCGAGCGGCGACGATTGGAGGGCGTTGATTATCGCGCGCCCGCGCTCGTCAAGCCCAGCGCGGACGCGATTCGCCGCTACGTCGAAGCGAATCGCAACGCGCGGCAGAAAATGGCGGCGGCTCCGGCGTAAACGTCCGGACTGGCGTTCTTCTGGAACGATCACCGACCCGTCGAGTTTCAAAAACTCGGCGGGTCTTTGTTTTTTTCGCAAGTTGGACTATAATCATGCCGGTAAAAATTCGCGGCGGTCGGCGGTCGTCCGTCAGCGGTCATCTTTGCAAAGGAGCAAACTACAATGCAAGAAAAATTGAACGAACTCAAAACGCGGCTCGCGGAGTGGGCAGACCTGGGTCGCGCGTCCGCCGTGCTGGGCTGGGATCAACAAACGTATATGCCGCCGGGCGGCGGCGCGGCGCGCGCGCAGCAACTCGCGCTCTTGCGCCGGCTCGCGCATGAACGATTCACGTCCGATGCGCTGGGACGTTTGCTGGACGATCTGTCCGGTGACGCGGCAAGTTTGCCGTACGATTCGGACGACGCGAGTCTGATCCGGATCACGAAACGCGATTACGACAAGGCGCGCAAGGTGCCACCGAAACTCGTCGCGGAAATGGCGACGGCGAGCGCGCACGCGTTCCAGGCGTGGCAAAAAGCTAAAGCCGCATCACGCTTTGCCGACTTTGCGCCGTTCCTGCAACGCAACTTGGAATTGCGCCGCGAGTTGGCGCAGTGTCTCGGTTACACGGATCGGATTTATGATCCGTTGCTCGATCAATTCGAGCCGGGAATGAAGACCGCGCAAGTCGAAGCGATTTTTGCGAACGTGCGAAAAGAGATCGTGCCGCTGGTTCACGCAATCGCGAAAAAGGCGAACGCGGTGGACGACAAGTTTCTGCATCAGGCGTTCGCCGAAAAAAAGCAATGGGACTTGGGGATCGAAGCGGTCAAGTTGATGGGGTACGAATTCGAGCGCGGGCGGCAGGATCGCGCGCCGCATCCGTTTACGACGACGTTTGCGGTGGACGACGTTCGCATCACGACGCGCTTTCTGCCGAAATTTTTCAACGCCGCGTTTTTTGCGACGATGCACGAGGGCGGGCACGCGCTCTACAACCAGGGCACGCGCCCGGAACTCGAACGGACGACGATTGGCGGCGCGGCGTCGCTCGGCGTCCACGAATCGCAATCGCGGATGTGGGAGAATATGGTCGGGCGCAGCCGCGCGTTCTGGAAATATTTTATGCCGCACGCCAAGAAAGTTTTCCCGCGCCAATTGCAAGGCGTCAGCGCGGAAAAAATGTATCGCGCGATCAACCGCGTCCAGCCATCGTTGATCCGCGTCGAAGCGGATGAGGTGACGTACAACTTGCACATTATGCTGCGCTTTGAGTTGGAGAACGCGCTGTTGGAAAATCGCGTCGCGGTGAACGATTTGCCGCAAGTGTGGAACGCCAAGATGCAAGAGTATCTCGGCGTGACGCCGCCCGACGACGCGCAAGGCGTCCTGCAAGATATTCACTGGTCGTACGGCACGTTCGGCTATTTTCCGACGTACTCGCTCGGCAACTTTTTTGCCGCGCAGTTGTTCGACCAGATCGCGCGCGACATTCCGGATCTCGATGCGCGCTTTGAGCGCGGCGACTTGCGCGTCCTGCTCGATTGGCTGCGCGCGAACGTCCACACGCACGGGCGCAAGTTCACGCTCGACGAACTGGCGAACAAGGTCACCGGCGAATCGTTGCAGACGCGTTCGTTCGTCGCGTACCTACAGTCCAAGTTCGGCGAGATTTACAAGGTGTAATCTCGTTTGACGAATCCGCCGATTTGTGTTATAGTGCGAATCGTTGGAGACAAGTAGATTCGGTAAAGCCGCCTGAGCTTGTGATTCGGGCGGCTATTTTTTCGGAAGGAATCGCCAAAGCGAAGAGCCGGGGCGTTTTTTCCAAAACCCAAAAGGGGAGGTTTTAGAGTGGGAACAAAACTGTACGTCGGCAATCTGTCGTACAACGTGAGTGAAGGCGATCTGCAACGACTCTTCGCCCAAGCCGGTGAGGTCAAAGAAGTCTCGCTGATTATGGATCGGACGACGCGTCAATCCAAGGGCTTTGGCTTTGTCGAAATGACGACGGACGCGGACGCCCAAAAAGCGATCGAGATGTTCAACGAGTACGAAGTGGACGGTCGCAAGTTGATCGTCAACGTCGCGCGCCCGCGCGAAGAACGCAGCGGCGGTGGCGGCGGCTTTGGCAACCGCGGCGGCGGCTACGGCAGCGGTCGCGGTGGCGGCGGTGGTCGCGGCGGCAGACCGCGCGGACGGTATTAGAACGCGCGAGACCTGGAAGGTTTCTGAAAACCTTCCAGGTCTCTGATTTTCAGCCCACCCCTTTCCGGCGCGCCGATTCGTGTGTATAATGCAGTCACGGAAAGGAATTAACGCGATGGGCGATTACCAGTTGGGACGATACGAAGCAATGGTTCCCCGCCGAACTGACGCGCGCGGAAACGCCGCTCGCGTGGTCGGTCTGGCGGTGGACGGGGAGCGCGTTGCCGCCCGGACGCCACACGTTATTCGCGCGCGCGACGGATACGCGCGGCAAGACGCAAGTGCGCGCGCAAGCGTACCGGATTATGGAAACGTTTCCGGAAGGCGTGGATCAAATGCATTCGATCGTGTTGGATTTCAAACCGTAGGGACGTTTGATTAAACGTCCCTACACAGACAAAAAATGTCGCGTAACCTTCTTCGCTTGATTGCGTTTGGCGCGGGCATCGTCGTTTTGGCAATTGCCGTCGGCGTGTTGTATGTTTCGCATCAAGAACAGGCGAACGCGTTTTGCGTGTCGTGCCACACGGAACCGGAAATGACGTACCTCGCGCGGTATTTCCGCGCGGTCGAGCAGGACGCGGCGGAAGATTTGGCGGCGTTTCATTATCGCGCAAAGGAAATTCGCTGCATTGATTGTCACGGCGGCGAAGGCGCGCTGGGACGCACGCAGGTTTTGTTGTACGGCGCGCACAATGCGTTCAAACGCTACACCGGTTTCGCGCAACAACCCGCGACGATCATTCTGCCACTGCAGAACGAAGCGTGCTTGAAATGCCACGACGCGCGCGTGCGTCAACCGGGCTTTGAAAATCATATGCACAACAAGCAATTTCTGAGCCCGGAGCCGGTCCCGTTCATTCGGTGCAGTGATTGTCACGTCAGCCATCGTCCGGCGGATGAGCGCACGACGTTTCTCTTTCGCGATGCGATCTTTCCACGGTGCGAGTATTGTCACAAAACCGTCGGGCGCGGTCCGCGCGGATTGTCGCCGTGAATCGTCGCGCCCAATCGTTTTCCCAAGGGGCATCAGCTATGAATTTCAAGACACCCGAAATCCACGCGCTCTCGCCGCGCCACTGGGTTGATTACGAGTTGCTCGATTCGGGCGACGGCGCAAAACTCGAACGCTTTGGCAAGTATACCCTGGTTCGACCCGACAAAGGAATTCTGTGGCATCGTTCTTTGGCGGCGGAGATCTGGAAGCAAGCCGATGCGGAATTCGTGCCGGCGGATGCGGGCGAAGGTCGCTGGACGCTCAAGCGCGAACTTCCGGAACGCTGGCGGATGCGCTATGGCAATCTTTCATTCTGGGCGCGGCTGACTCCGTTTCGGCATACCGGCGTTTTCCCAGAGCAAGCCGCGCATTGGAATTGGATGATCGAAAAAATAAAATCAGCCCGGCGTCCGATCAGCGTGCTCAATTTATTCGCGTACACCGGCATCGCGACCTTGGCGGCGGCAAGCGCGGGCGCAAGTGTCACACACGTTGATGCGTCCAAGCCGACGATCGCGTGGGCGCGTGAGAACGCCGAGATCGCCGGTCTGGCGGATCGTCCGATTCGCTGGATGCTGGACGACGCGCTCAAATTCGTAAAGCGCGAAGGGCGCCGCGGCAAACGCTACGACGGAATTATTATTGACCCGCCGGTGTTCGGTCGCGGACCCAAGGGCGAAGTGTGGCGTTTTGCAAAATCGTTTCCCGCGCTGATCGACGCATGCCAAGCCATTTTGTCAGAGCAGCCCTTGTTCGTCATCACGACGGCGTACGAAGTCGCGGAATCGGCGTTGTTGCTGTCGAATCTTTTGTCCGATTGGCTGGGATCGTCCGGCGGAAACATTTCGGCAGGGGAGTTGGTCTTGCATCCGAAAACCGGCAATCGTCCGCTCTCCACTTCGGTGTACGCGCGCTGGGCGCGCGAGGAGGCGTAATGCCCAAAGCATGGCGCGCGCAGCAAACCCAGGATCGTTTTTTCCGGCAAGCGAAACAAGACGGCTATCGCGCGCGGTCGGCGTACAAATTGCTGGAGATCGACGCGCGCTTTCCTTTGTTCCGCCCGGGCATCACGGTCCTCGATCTGGGCGCGGCGCCGGGCAGTTGGAGCCAGGTCGTCGCGCAGCGCGCGCCGAAATGCAAAGTCGTCGCGGTGGATCTCTTGGCGATGGACCCGCTGCCGGGCGTCGAGATTATTCGCGGCGATATGACCAGGCCCGAATGCATCGCGCAAATGCAAGCCGCGCTGCCCGGCGGCGCGCACCTGGTTTTGTGCGACGCCGCGCCGAATACGTCGGGCATCGCGCTGGTTGACCACGCCGGATCGATTCGGCTGGGCGTCGCCGCGCTCCGCCTCGCGCAACAATTTCTCAAGGAAGGTGGCGCGTTCGTCGTCAAGATTTTCCAAGGCGAAGATTTGAGCAAGTTCGTCAAGCTGACCAAGCAGTATTTTCAAACCGTTCAGATTTTTCGTCCTGAGGCGTCGCGCAAGGAGAGCACCGAGCATTACGTTGTCGGTTTGAAACTGCGGGAGGTGGTGGAGGCGATGTCGATCGGGGAGGAGTGGCTTTAGTCGGCGCAGGAAGATTTGGACACAGACGAACACTGAAAACACAGAAAAAGAACAACGCTCGCGGCGGGGGAGGCGCGGGCGGTTTTGTGTTTTGCCAATCCTTGATTTGGATTGGTCAAAGTGATATAATGGCGACGTAATCAACGCAAGGCAACAAACGACAGGTATCCTTCTATGTCAAGCGATTCTGCTCATCCAACGAACCAGGTTGCCAAATCCAAACGCGCAAAATCGGGCATTGCCAAATGGCCCGAAGACGAACGCCCGCGCGAACGTCTCCTTTCGCGCGGTTCCCACGCCTTGACCGACGCCGAATTGCTGGCGATTCTTCTTCGCGTTGGCGTCACAGGAAAAAGCGCGGTCGAACTCGGACGCGAACTGATCAAACATTTCGGCTCGGTGCAAGCAATGACGTCTGCTCCACTCGCCGCGTGGGATGACATCAAGGGCGTGGGCAAGGCGAAGCGCGCGCAACTCCTCGCCGCGCTGGAACTCGGTCGCCGCGCTTCACTCCCCGCCACACGCGAAAAAATTTCCATCAAAAGTACTCATCAAGCCACCGACTATTTCTCCGCGCGCCTGCGCGGACTGCCCGACGAACATTTTCGCGTTGCCTACTTGAATCGGCAAGGGCGATTGCTGGACGACGCGCTGATTGCCGAAGGTACGGTAGACATCGTGCGCCCGCCGATTCGCACGATCATCGCGCGCGCGTTGCAAACGAATGCCTCCGCGCTCATTGCCGCGCATAATCATCCTTCAGGCGCGGCTGAACCGAGCGAATCGGACAAGACGCTGACGCGCGATTTGATGTCGGCGTGCGCGCCACTCGGCATCAAGATTCTTGACCATCTGATTGTGAGCGAGAGCGGGGTGTTTAGTTTTGCGGACGCGGGCTTGTTGGATGAATTGTAGGGGCGACGTAATGTCGCCCACGACCAGGGCAGGATGACCCCGTCCCTACGGAAATGAATGATGACATTTGATTCGTTCAAACATCATCGTCGCTCGATTCGCTTGCGTGGATATGACTATTCGCAGGCAGGCGCGTATTTCATCACGATTTGCGCCCAGAACCGCGAGTGTCTATTTGGTGAGATCATCAACGGCGTGATGCAATTGAATCCGCTCGGTGAGATTGTTTTGAAATGGTGGGATGAATTGCCAAATTATTACCCCCCCGCTGAACCAATACCTTCGCCAATTATGGCGGGCTGAGTTGAGCTGCCGTGTTATGGATGCTTCCCAGACAAGCCACTTGACGAAAAATCTCGGAAATTAAAATCGGGTCAGGTTTTTCCCGAAGCATTTTAATT
>VGOB01000088.1 GCA_016865935.1 Chloroflexota bacterium
GAAGTGAGTTTGGTCAACGCCATTCTCCTGCTATTGAAAACCGACTCTAGGTTATGGCAGTGGCTGGACCCACAGTGCACCCTAGACTTGGAAGCCGCTTTGCCAAATGTGTCCTGACATCAGGTGTGACAGTATAGTTTTCGCCGCGCGGCAACGCGATGCGCATCAACGCCAGATCGTCGCGCGCGATTGCCAATGATTGCCCGGCGTCCGTCCGCGCTTGCCAGAGCGGATACGCGTACACTTTGACGTTGACGCGCGCGTCGGCTTGCGCCGCACGCACGCGCAAAACGATTTCGTCGTCGCCAAACGCAATCAGAGCGACATCAGAATTTTGCGCGTCGATCCACGCGCTCGTGTACTCTTTCACCCGATAGGCAAAGAAATATCCGTTGCTGTAGTACGACTCAAAGCGCGGCGACGCGTCCAGAAACGTGCGCGCGCGAAAATCGTTGATCGTCGCCACAATCGTCGTGATGTTGAAACGCCGACAGTAATCATACACGCGCGCGTCGTCGAGATCTTCGAGCGGCACGCCAAAGAGCGCGCGATCGTCTATCTCTTCGACGCGTCCCCACAAGACCGGCGGATTTGTGTCGCCCACCCACATCAGCGCGGCAATCGGCGACCAATGCGTAAACGTGCCGCCCATCGTTTGCCGATTGGCGAACAATGGTGTGAGCGCGGGCAAAGTTGTCGGAATTTCCAGGTCACCTTTGCGATTGAGCTGGGCGTAGAAAGATGTAAACAAGACACGCCCTTCTTCCGCGCGCAGGGTTTCCCACAGTTCTTCCAGCCGATACTCTGCGCGGGCTTGGTTCATAAAGCGCGGCTCGGCATTTTCTCTGGGATGAAAATCGGCAACGGATTGCCATCCAACGATCAACGCGAACATACTCACCAAGAGCGTGATGCCCCAAGTCAGAAATGCTCGCGCGATCTTCGCGCGGAAAGGAATTGCGAAAACCCACGCGTTCAGCCGAGACACGCCGATCGCCGCAAGCCAAATCAGCGCAAAATAATACTCACCGACCAGCCGTATTCCGTTGAGCCGATAAAAATCGAGCCGCTCGATCAAAATCAGATGCTCGGCAAGCATCATCGCGCCAACCACAAACATTACCCCTGCCATTGTCAACGCGAGGGCGCGCTGCCGGGTGTCTTCTCGCTGGCGCCACAATACGAGCGCGAAGAGCGCGCCCAGCACATAGGGACCCAGCATCGCATCGGTAAGCAAGCGCCAGGTTTGATCGAATGTGGCTTGTATGATCGGGCTCATCGCGGTGGAGGAATGAGCGATCAAGGGCACGAGCCAAAACGCGTCCAGCGCAACCGCTCCCAGCGCGACGAGACCCAGCCGCGCACCCGAATCTAAAATGGGCAGTCGCCGCGCAAGGATGTAAAGCCCCAGCGCGATCGTCATGCCAACGACGTGATACGGATGCGCGAGGATGATTCCCGCCAATGCCAACGCGGCGAGAACCGCGTAACGCGCGTCGCGTCGCTCGAGCCAATCCGTTCCCCACGCCAAAGCGAGCGCGTTCAACGCGAACGCCAGGCGCGATCCGATCATACCGATGAAGAGCGCATTCGCGCCGGCAATGAACGATGGAAAAACCAAGCCCAACGTCCCGGCGACAAAGGCACTCCGACGATCAAAAGCAAAATGGCGGAACGCGTAGTAGAATGTGAAACCGGGCAAGGCAAAAGCAACAAACGCCACGGTTTCATAAATCAGCGCGACGGAAATCCGACCCAGCGTAACCAGGTTCAGCAACCATCCCACGAGGACAAAACCGGGGGGATAGAATTGCAGTTCGGGATAACCGGCGTACCACTGCGGCATCCAATCAATCAACCGATGGCGCGTCTGCCAGGCGTCGTTGATGGTGTACCACATCCGCCAAAATTGCCCCGGATGATCGCCATAAATAAAAATATCGTCGCGCAGCAAAAACCCAGCCAGCGTCCATGCGATTATGCCGAGCGTGCCCAGCGCGAGCGCGTCGGCAAGCCATCGCCGCGCGCTCATTCGATCTTCGCCTCGTCCGCGCGCGGCAACATCGGCGCGACGCGCGCGCGTGCGCGCCACCACAACACGCCGCCGGGCAAACTCGCCAGCACGACGATCGCGTGAAAGATCAGCGACAATGCAAACGCCGATTCGCTCGGCACGCCGACCAAGCCAAAAAAGAAAACCGCCGTCGCTTCTTTCGGTCCCAGTCCGTTGAACGAAATCGGCAACATCAACACGAACGCGATCAGCGGATTGAACAGAAAAAAGTAGATCAACGGAATATCGAGTCCGAGCGCGAGCGCGACCGCATACCACACGAACGTCGCGACGACGATCACCCCGGCGGAAACGACGACGTTCGCCGCCAGAATCATATAGTTGGAGCGAAACGTTTGAAGCGCGTGATACAGGCGTTGCGCGCGCGGCTTAAAGCGCGCGAGTAGCGGAATCGCGAACACGAACGCCAAGCGCCGCGTGACGCGGCGGCTGAACAACAGCGCGCACCCGATCGCAAAGATCGTCGCGGCGACTACCGTCGCGATTTCAATCGCCTCCAATTGCGTTCCGCCGGTCACGAGCAAAACGAGCAAGCCCATATTCACGAGCGCGGCGCAAAAAAACGCGACCAAGCCCATCAAGCGATCCACGACGACGGATGTGACGGCGGCTTCGGTCTCGTTGCCCGCGCGCGCCAGCGCGTACGCGCGCACCACGTCGCCGCCGATGTTCGATGGCAAGACGTTGCCCAGAAATAATCCGGCAAACGTGTACGCCGCCAAATCGCCGTACGACGCGCCGAGTTTCTGAACCTGCACGAGCAGACGCCACTTGAACACGCCGAGCAAAATCGCGACCCAGTACAACGCGAGCGCGAGCAATAACCACAGCGGTTGCGCGTGCGCGACCTGGGCGATCAGTTCGGTGTGATTGAGTCGGCTCAGCAAAAAAAAGAGCAAGCCGACGCTGACCGCGATCTTGGCGAGCGCGCCGAATCGTTTGAGCGTCATCGGTGACACCCGTACGCTTCCGGGTTAGCGATTGCGAAACGCATACGCGTTGCGATACCCCACATCGGTACTGAAACTCGAAAACGCTTTCGCGCGCGCTTGACTGAACGGATAACGTCCCAACGCGCGCAAGCCGCGCGTGGCAATCGCGCGCGGCGAGTAGACCCGGCGGCACAACCAATCGTACCCTTCGCGCAGTTGCTCCGCCGTCATCAACGCCGGACGAAAAATTACGTGCGCGGTGTCGTAATGACTCCAGGGAATGTTCGGCAACATCCGCCCTTGCTGGATCAACAGCTCGCGCTGCGGCGTGCCGGGAAAAGGCGTCAGCACCGTTACACTCACGCCGTCGAATTCCGTTTCGCGAATGAATTCCCAGGTCTTTTGAAAAACCTCGACCGTATCGTGATCGAATCCGAAGACGAACAAGCCGACGACGTTCAAGCCGTGATCGTGAATCTGGCGCACGATCCGTTTGATGTCGGCGATCTGTCCTTGGGTCTTGCCACCCAGGTCGCGGCGATTGTCCGGATTGATCGATTCAAAGCCGATGAAAAATTTATCCAGCCGCGCCAGCCGCGCCAGGTCGAGCAAGTCCGGATATTCGGCGATCACCAATTCGGTTTGCGTCGTCCAACTGCGAAGCGGCAACGGCGCGAGCGCGCGAAAAACTTTTTCGATGTAATCGGGCGCGATGCGAAAGTTCAAACCAAAATTATCGTCCGTCAGAAAAAATCGCTTGATCCGCCGCCGTTCGATCTCTTCCACGATTTGCTCGACCGGACGATAGCGCATCACTTTGCCGGAGACGCGCACCGCCGTGCAAAACGTACAGTTGCGCGGACACCCGCGCGTAATCTCCAGCGACGGCGTCCAATAATTGCGATGCTCGTCCACTTGCCGAATGACGCGCTCGCTGATCGGCGCGAGCGAGCCGAGCGGCGCCCATTCTTCGTCCACGTAACGCGGCTGCAATTTGTCGTCCGCAAAATCGCGAATGATCTGTAGCCAGGTGCGGTACGCTTCGCCGACGACGACTGTGTCCGCAAATGCCGCCACCTCGTCCGGCAACAGCGTCGCATGCACGCCGCCGACGATCACGTGACTGCCGCGCTGGCGCGCGCGCGTCGCGATGTCGCGCGCCCCGTCAATCGTCAACGTCATACTGCTGATGCCGACGAGCGTGCGCGCGTTCAAGCGCGCGTAATTCAGCGGACCCAAATTCTGATCCCAGATTTCGACCGGTATATCGTCCGGCACCATCGAAGCAAGGCGCATCAACGTGTACGGCGAGCCGACCGCTTTGCCCAACACGCGTCCCTGGTGCGCGGGTTGAATGAGTACGATTTTTTCAATGTCCATTATCTCTCTCGAGTAGTGATTGGTGATTAGTGATTGATCAACCGGTCGCCGAGTCACTAGTTGACCAATTGACTAAGCACTAATTGACTAGTTGACTAATTGACCAATTGACTAATCACTAATTGACCAGTTGACTAATTGACCAATTGACTAATCACTAATTGACTAGTTGACTAATTGACCAATCACCAGTCACTATATTCATTCACGCCGGGTTGTCAAACGTCCCGCGCGTTTCAGCGTTCGATCGTCAGCGCGCTGATCGCCGCCGCGAGTGTGCGTTCATCCGGACTGCGCCCGATGGCGATCAACGCCGACGCATCCCCCGCTTGTTCGCGCGCGCTGCCCACCGCCGCGCCTTTGACGCCGACGATCACGTGCGCGCGTCGCGCGGTTTGCCGCAGATCGATTTGTGCGCCGAGCGTTCGCAATTGTTCCACCGTGCGATCACCCAGGTTTGCCGCGACCTCGCCTTGCGATGCGAGCGCGACGATTTGCCCCGCTGGAATTTGCGCGAGAAAATCGGTCATTGCGCGCGATTCCGCGCGATCATCCACCGTGTCGAATCGCCGCGCGCTGATCACCGCGCCCGTTTGCGGATCGAGCACGACGACGTTGTAGCCGCGCTTGCCTAGCGCGACTTCGCGTCCGTTCACTTGGATCGACGCGACTGCGGCGCTGCTTGCAACGATTTCGACCGGGCTGGTGACGCCGGTTTTGCCAATCGCAAAATTCGGCGGCACGACCTCGCGCGGGCGCGCGGCGTAACCGAATCGCAGCACCAGATCGTTGATTCCGGAGCGCAACACGCGCGCGGGAATCGTCGCCGCATAATTTTCCCAGCCCGCTTTCAAATCGAACTTTTGGATCGTCTGCGCGTTGACGATCAGTTCCAACGTTTGCGCGGGCGCGCCCGGATACGTGAACGGCAACGCGCGCACGGTCACGCGGTAATCGGCGAGCGCGCGGATCGGAAAGACGATGCGCGCGCTCGCGCGATTCGCCCAGTTCGCGCGCTCGCCGCCGATCGCTTCGTCGCGATCCCAGCCGTCGGCTTGGTAGACGCGCGCCGCGTCCGTGCCGAATGCGACGCGCTGTGTCGCCGGCAATTGCGCCTGATTGACGCGATACGCCACCACGCCATCGCGCTCGTAAATTTTTTCGCCGAGCGGCATCACTTGCTTGAGGTACGCGTGCGTCGCGTCGCGCGTGTCGCTGTACGGCAGACGCTCCGCCGCGGCGGCGTTGACGACGACGTAGCGAATGTCGTAGAACGCGGCAAGGTGCGGCGCCAGCGCGCGATCGCGCGCGATAGTTTCCGGCGAAAGAGCGTGATACATTTGCACCTGCGCCAGCGAGTTGAACAGCGCGATGCGATCAAAGTACTCGAACAATGACGGCGGATTGCGCGAGGTGTTGCCGGAAAAAATGGATTTGCCGTGCGCGCGTTGATACGCTTGCGTGCGCGTGTCCTCCGCGCCTTGCATCGTAAAACTGTTGCGCCAGCCGAGCGGCACGCTCAAAATCGCAAATTCGCCGGGTTCGCGCGCGATTTGCGCGTACACCTCCGGCGCGCGCGCGTCGGTCAACGGAAGCGGCAGCGCGAGATGCTCGAATAAAGTTAAAAGTAAAAAGGCAAAAGGCAAAAGTAACGCGAACCTCGAACCTTGAACTTTGAACCTCTGACTGATCCACGCCATCGCGAATGCGACTAGAACCGCAAGCGACAAGATCACCACAATCGAATAACGATTCGGCACGCGATTTTCTTTGAGGAAGGGAATGTAATGCAACAACAAGAACGGCATCGGAAACGTCGCGTCCAAACCATCGAAATCGAACACCGATCGCCCGTTGAGGTGCAAGAGCGGACCCAGCGACAGAATCGCGAACGCAATTGCCGCGACGATCCACACTCCCAATTTCTTGCGATAGATCAGCGCGCCCAGCAGCGCGAGCGCCAGCGTGGCGTATCCCAGGAACACGGTGTTCACATCCACAAAGCGTGAATTGCCCTGCCGCACCGCGTCAAGTTCCTGAACCCATTGCCGATTGAGCGGATGTAAACTCGTCGGCGTGAGCAAGCCCGCGAGATCAACGAGCAGTTTTTCTGCGTGTCCCCAGCCGGGCAACTGATAACCGCTCAGAAAAATTTCATTGAACAAAGGAAGCAGCAACGGCGAAAAGAACAGCAGCGTTGCCGCGCCGATCATCGCCAGACGCGCGATCACGCGCCACGCGCGCAGCGCGCGCCATTCGAACGCGAGATACAACAGCGTGAACAGCACGAGCAACGGCGCGTGCGCGGCGTCGCTGTACAGCGCGAGCGCGGCGAAGAGCCCGGCGAGAATCGGATGCTTCCAGCGCGGCGCGCGGATCGTTTTGATGAGAAATAAAATATAAAATGGAAACCACTGTGTCGTCAAAACGGTGTAATGTCCTAGCGCGGCGTACACCATTCGCGACGATGTGAACGCAAAGACCGCGCCTGCAGCAAACGCGGCGAGAGTTTCAGGTTTCAAATTCCAGGTTTCAAGTTGATCCACCTGAACCCTGAAACCTGAAACCTGAAACAAATATTGCGTCAGCAAAAACATTCCGAACGCGCCGAGCACATACGTTGCCAACACGGTTGCGTTGACGGCTGGGATCAAGCCAGACGCGAGTTGAATCGGCAGACCCAGGATCGCGTTCGTCCAAAGCATCGTGAAACTGACCAGGTTGACGCCGACCGGATAGAATACCTGCCGCGTGAAAAATAAATTCGCGTCCGCATCGAACAAGGCGCGCTGGACCCACCACTGACTCCACACGAAACTGTACTCGTCGAACGCCCACGTCTCGCTCCCTGGGACGTGCGTATCAAAGTGCGCCACGAGCGGGTAAGTGAGCGCGAGCGCGAGCGCGAGATAGGCAAGGAGAACGAGCAGGTACGTGAAACGTGAAACGTGAAACGGGTTGCGTGATACGGAATTCATCTTACCTCAACTGTAGGAGCGGCGATTCCCACGCCTTCGCGCCGCGCGTGAGAACGACGCGCCATTGTGCGACGCGTTCGAGTGATTCTTGCGCCGACCACTCGACAATCGTATCGCCGACATTCCATTCCAGCGGCGGCGCGGCGAAACGATACCGGTCTTGCGACACCAGCGCGCCGCGCGCGTCCAGCCCGGAGAATGTCACATCGCTCTCTTGGCGATCCGGCGGCAACGCAATCACCTGCCAGTACAGCACGATGCCGCGCGGTTCGTCCGCGTACCGCGATGCGCCGACGAGTTTCAAGTACGGATTGAACTCGACGCTCAGAGTTTGTTGCGGCGGCGCGAACGCGCCGAGTCGCCACGCCGTAAAATATTCGCCGTTGCGAAGGTGCGCGGCGTGCGGCGCGACGCGCGTCAACCACTCGAACGGCGGCGCGTACTCGCGAATGAAAACGTAGATCGCGTCCAGCTGATTCGCGCCGAAGATGAGCGCGCGACGCGCGTCCGCTTCTTTGAAACGCGTCGCGCGATCGATGTAGCGCAAAGTCGGCACGCGTTCGCCCAAGAGCATCAGCGTCGGCGGGCGATACACTTCCTGCGAAAGGTAAATCGGCGCGGCGGCAGGTTGCGCGTGAATGAACTCCGCCGCCTCCGTCAAATCGGCGTCGAACTTGAGCGGCACCTCGGGATGATTCGCCCACGCGACGAAGTAATCGTATGTTGTCCAAAGTGTGCTGCCAATGAAACACAATGCGAGCAAGCCGCGAATTGCGAATTGCGAATTGCGACCGCTGACCGCTGACCGCTGACCGCTGAGCGTTTCCATCGCGAGTGCAGGAAACACAAACACACCCGGCACAACGCCGAGGACGCGCACGCCTTTCGGAATCATATCGGCGGTGAGAAACGCCGGCATACACATCACAATAAACCACAACAGCAAGAAACGATACTGGGATTGCCGCCAGCGCGTCAACGCGATCGCGACGCCGATCAAAAACCAGGGCGCGATCAACAGATCGAAAATCGGTTTGCCGGGCAAGTTGTAATGCTTGCTCTGATAACCCATCTCTGGGATGACGAACTGCGCGAGATTTCCGGCGACGCTCGTCGCCAACATCGCAATCGGATCCGTCTGATCGAAAATGGACGTGCTATCAAAACGGCGAACGAATTGCGCGGGGTTTTGCGCGAAATAAATCGCGAGCGGCAGCATCACGATCAGCGCGCCGAGCGCGGCGATGATGAGACCGCTGACCGACGACCGATGACGGATGACGGATGACGGATGACCAATGACCGATGACAGAAACTTTCGGTCGCCGGTCGCCGGTCGTTGGTCATTGGTCAACCGCCAAACGATCAACTCCACCACCACGAACAGCGCGACGAACACGCCGACAAATCGTCCCGGCGAGTACGTGTAGATCGCCAGACCCAGCACCGCGCCCGCGCCGGCGTAAAGCCGCCAATCGCGCGTGCGGAACGCGCGCCACAACAGAAAATAGCCCACGGCTTCGACGAGCGGCAAGAGCGTATCGCGATGCGCGTTGCGCGACATCTGCACGTGCCAGAACGAAATCGCCAAAAGCGTACTGACCAAAAACGCAAGGCGCGTCGCGCGTTCGCGCGTGAGAATTTCGGATGCCCACTCGCGCGTGAAAAAGAACGCGGCGGGAATTGTCAGCAATCCGGCGATGAGCGCGGGCAAGCGCGTCGCCAACGGCGTGACGCCGAAGAGCGCGTACGACAGCGCGGTGAGATAAACGTAGATCGGCTCGCGTCCCAAGTGCGCGTGAAACCAAATTTGCCAGTTCCCCGCCAGCACGTCGAGCGCGTCAAGTCCCTCTACTGCTTCATCGCCGAACAAGCCGGGCGGCAAGCGATCGATCGCGTACACGCGCAACAAGATGGCAATGGACGCAACCAGCATGATGGCAAGCCAAGATTTCACCGTGCGACTTTGTTCCATTCGCATCGTCGTTTAACCTTGACGTTCCGCCACAACGATATCGTTTTTCATCTAATCACCTGTCCCAGTTCCACGCGCGCGCCTAAATTTTGGAAACCATCTTCCAGAGGCGAGTACATTCCGGCGACAAGCCGATACTCACCCGGCGCAAGAGCGCGCCACGCGAGCACGCGGCGTTCCGAGACGATTTCGCCGGGCAACCAGCGCGTCGTCGGCGTGAGACCTTGGTCGGTCAATCCGTCCGATTGCGCGACGAGATTGCCCGCGGCGTCGAGCAGATGAACGTAACTGTGATAATCGCGATCCAGCTCGTTGAGCGCGAGCCAGTACAAGGTCACGAATAGCGAATCACCCGCACGCTCGGTCGCATAACCGACGAGTTGCACGCGCGAATCCAAATTCGCGGCGATGGCGGTCGGCGTTTGCGCGTGCGGCGCGCTAACACGCCACGCAAAGAGCGCGGCGATTAGAATGATCGCGCCAATCAGTGTGACAAACGCGCGTTGTCGTGTAACAAACAAACTACCTAACCATCCAACTAACACAACTAATGATACCACATTCATTGCCAAACGCAAGGGCGTGTCCTCAAAGCGGAACACAACGGCGTGATCCCCCGGCGGCACTGCGACGGTCACGATTCCAAGCGAGCCGCGCGGGTATGTGCGCGCGGGCGCGTCGTCAATGTACGCTTGCCAGCCCGGAAAGAAAAATGTTTTCAGCGACAACTCGAAAGGTTGCGCGGTCGAAACGCGCAACGCGCGGTCGTACAAACCGTCGCGCTGAATTTGCGCGGACGGAATCGGACGCGCCGGGTCGGGCGGCGGCACATTCGATTTGGCAAGCGGCGCGTAGATACTTTCGAACTCTTGCACCGTCGCCGGAAGGAATTCGCGCGTCCAACCCCAACCCATTTGCGCGACGACGTACGCGCTGTCGTCCGCGCGCGTCAAATCCACTTGCGCGTCGGTGAGCGGAAACGCGCGCACCGGCAAATTCGTCACCCCCAGCGCAATCAGCGCGAGCGCGCAAACCGGCGGCACGCTCCATCGCCACTGCGGCAGCGCGTCGCCGATCCACTTTGCCCACACGCCCAGCAAGAACGCAATGCCAATCGTCGCGAGAATTTGAAAGCGCCAGGGGAATTGCATAAAGCGCAAAGCCGGGATCGCGTGCCACAACGGCGCGGCGAGCGTGAGCGTCATAGCAATTGAAATGACGACGAGAAGCCAGAAGAAGAGAATGTGAGGCGTGGGGCGAATGGCGAATGGCGAATGGCGAATGGCCCGAAACCTGGAACCTGAAACTTGAAACTTGAAACCTTGAACTTTGAACTTTGAACCTGCAACTTGCAACAACACAACACCACCAGCCAGCAGCGCAAGCATCGTTTGCGGAAAACCAAACGCGCGCTTGAGCGCGTCACTTTGCGGCAAGTAGGTGTACGCCAGCGACGGCGCGAAAAAATCAGCGGGAGCGATCAGTCGGCTGACTAGAAACCGCGCCAGCGATCCGGACTCGACATAGACCAGGTTCAGTTCGGCGAGCGCGGGCACCCAGTAGAACGCGCTGAGCGCGAGCGCGATGGTGATGGCGGCAACGCGCGCGACGAGACAGACGACCGACGACGGACGACGGCTGACCGCTGACGGCTGACTGCTGGCTGCTGATCGCTGATGGCTTTCCAACGCAAATAGAAACGCGACGTACACCAGCAACAACGCGGCAAATTGCATCGCGGTCAGGTGATGCGTGAGAATGATCGCGGCGAATGAAAAGATGAAGGATGAAAGATGAAAGATGAAGGATGAAAGATGAAAGATGAAGGATGAAAGATGAAAGATGAAGGATGAAGGATGAAGGATGAAGGATGAAAAGGGACTTTTCTGATGGCTGATCGCTGACGGCTGATGGCTGATCGCTGACGGCTGATGGCTGATCGCTGACGGCTGATGGCTGATCGCTGACGGCTGATGGCTGATCGCTGACGGCTGACGGCTGACGGCTGACGGCTGACGGCTGATCGCTGACGACTGATCGCTGACCGCCGACCTGATCTGCGCAACCGACCAGAGTGCGAGCGGCAGCAACGCCATCGCCAGCATTTCGGGGAAATTGCCGCGCACGTAAGCATCCGATAACAAGTACGGTGAGTACGCATACGCGATCGCCGCGACGAACGCCGCGCCGTCGTTCAGCCAGTCACGCGCGAACAGAAACATCGAGCACGCGGCGAGCGCGAAGGTCGTCGCAATCGTCAGCTTGATCGCGGCGATGTATCCTGCGCCCAAAAGGTGAAACAACTCGGCGAGGTAATACGTCAGTGGCGGATAGTAATTCAAAACCGGCAAGCCGTAGCCGTAACCGGAAAGAGGAAACCAGCGCGGAAATAAAACGCCTTCGCGCAGACCGCGATCCAATTCAAACAGGCGATAGAGGTGGATCATTCCATCGGACGAGGAAAAATATCCGTCCTGCCATAAAAAGATAGACGCGGGCAAAATCGCCAACGCGAGAAACAAACACGCGCGACGCGTCATCGCACGCTCACTCGCGTCAAGACGATCTTGTCTGCCGCGCCATTCACCGGCAAGCGCGCGCCGGTCGCCGGAAGATACATTCCGATCTCGACGGCGTAATCGCCCGGAGCGAGATCGTTTGGAAGTTTTAGCAGATGGCGATCGCGCAAAACTTCGCCGACTTGCCAACGCGTGGTCGGGAACAAGCCGCTAAACGGCAGACTGTCCGCATCCGCGACGACGCGCCCGTTCGCGTCCACCAGGTGCGCGAAGACGGTGTACGATTCGTCCAGCGCGCGCTCCGCGCGCCAGATCAGATCGAGCGGGAGCGTTTGTCCGCGCGCGATTTCGCGCGCGCCGTTCCAGCCCAAAAATGAAATCGCGTCGCCGACGCGCGCGGTCTGCGCGTGTTCGATCCGCGCGACGCCGAAATCGCCGACGCGGATCTCGCCGAGCGCGCGCGCAAACTCGCGCGTGTAATCTGATTTGCGCGTATCGAGATCGTAGACGTACCAATACAGATCGAGCGTATACACACCGGCGGGCGCATCGGCGGGCAAATCGAACGTCCACGCGCTCCGGTAATAATCGCCGCTCTGCCAACGATACGTCGGGAAAAAGTACGACCCAGGAAATCCTTCGTAATCGCCGATCAAGGCGCCGGTCGCAGCGCGCACGCTGAGCAGCGCCGAGTACATCGGGAACATTCGCGCGCGCGCGCGATAGTACACCAGCACGCGCATTGATTCACCAGGTTGGGGCGGATCGGGCTCTAGATCGAACCCCAGCACGTCTGTTTCCGGCACGATGCGCGCGTCGCGCAACGCGTAACGCGGACGCGGCTCGGCGCGCAACGGCAACGGGACGGCTTGCACGAACCGCGCGCCAGTATTCACGCGATACTCGGGATAAAATTCGACGTTGTAGAAAGGACGATTCAGTTCGCGCGCGCGCGTCATCATCCGTTCGAACTGGGGCCAGATCGGGCTCGCGTTGACGATCAGCAAATCGGCGCGCTGGTTTTCGACGAACTGAAAATAGCGCATCGGTTGTGACACTTCCCAGGGCGCGATCACCACCGCGTTCGGCGCGAGGTTGTCGTTCAAGACGGCTTGCGCGTAATCGCGCGCGGCGTAATGTTGACTTTCGTCGAGGCGCGCAAAATTGGAAACGAGCGAACTGGCGGGGAGCGCGAGCGCGCCGAGCGCGATCAGGATCTGAAATGTCATTGCGAGCAGCGATTTGCGCGACGGAGCAATTTCCAGCCCCCGATTTGGAGATTGCTCCGCCAAACGGTGGCGCGTAACGATACCCACGCGCGCCGCGCCGTGCATCAGCGCGTCCACGCCCACGCCAAACCAGACGACGAGCGCGAGATAGCACAACGAAAAATAATAGATCGTCGAAATTGCGGCGCGCAGATACACCGCGATGAACCCGACGCCGAGCGCGAACGCGGCAATCACCGCAAACAGCTTGCGATCGCGCCACAACGCTGCGCCCGCGCCGACGATCACGAGCGCGAGTCCGACGCCGAATTGCTGCCACAACAACTGGAGCGCGGCGTTCACGCGATTCGATTCTTCGGTCGGCGACGTAAAACCGAATTTGTAACTGTTCCCCAAGCCGGTGACGAGATCGAAAAATCCCTGGGGCGTGTTGTTGTAGTACGCGGTGACCGTGCCTTTGAGCATCGCGTCCTCGCGCGGGTAGAGCGCCCAGTTCTGCGGGTCTTGCTGCGCGATCCAATAATTCGCGCGCAGCGGAATGTACGCGTAGAGGAGGAGCGGCGCGAGGATCAGCAACACGCAACGCGCGATCAGCGCGCGCGTCAAGCGCGCGCGATTGAACCAGACGATCAGCGCGAGCGCGGGCGCGCAGAACGCGATGATCAGATGATTGGTCAAGCCCAGACCAAACACGAACGCCGCCGCGGACAAATCGCGCGCGCGCCGTTCCTGATGCCAGCGCACGCTCAAAAAGAGCGCCAGCGCGCCCAGAAGCAGGTGCAAACCGTAGACCTTGGTTTCCAGCGCGCCGCCCCAGATCGAAGGCATCACGGCAAAGGAACACGTCGCCAGAATCGCCGGAACGCGGCGCGGGATCGCGCGGCGCGCCAGCACGTACACGATCGGGATCGCCAGCGCAGTGGCGACGACGGAAAACAAATTGACGCGGAACGCGATGTCGCCCATCGGCAAAAACGTAAAGAGTTTGGCGATCAGAATGTACAGCGGATAGCCGGAGGAATGTGGCACGCCGAGGATGTACGCCATATATTGAAATTCGCCGCTGTCGCCATCCAGCACAGTTGGCGGCATCGTGCGCGCGTACAACGCAAAGGCAAGCAAACCGAGCGTGAACATAATCCAGCGTTCGGGTGCGCGCGGGACGACCTCTTTTGTTCGGTTGACAAGTCGCTTCACACGCGGTATTATAAACTTGACGATGCAAATCGCCAAATCGAAAAAGGAGATGGGCGAATGTTTATTTTGCGCGAAGAAAACGGACAAGGGTTGATGGAATACGGTTTGATTCTCATCTTGGTCGCGATCATCGTCGTTTTCATTCTGGGAGTGTACGGCACGCAACTGGCGAATTTTTTCAGCCGCGTGACCAACGATTTTAACACGATCAATCCCTGAGCCCCAATGCCCGATTGGATTCTGCTTCTGCCGATTGGCTTTCCCGCGCTCGGCGCGCTGATTCTCGTTCCGCTCTCTGCGCGCGTCAATGCCCCCGCGCGGCGATGGCTTGCCATCGGTTTTCTCGTCGTCGAAATCGCGTTGATCCTTTTGAACATCGCGCCCGGCGCGCATCGCCTCGTTCTGTCCAACTGGGAACTCGCCGCGTTTACGCTTGCCCTGCAAATGGACGGCGTCACGCAATTGCTTCTTCTGACGATGTTCGTCCCGCTCGTCGCGCGCTGGCTCATCGCGCCGCCTGCGCGCGTCGATCCTTTCGCGCTGCTCGTCGTTTCCGCCGCGATTTTGCTTGCCGCCGCCGATGGCGCGATCGCGATTCTCGTCGCGTGGACGATTCTCGATCTCGCGATGTGCGCGTGGCGATTGGCGCGCGCGATCGAACGCGCGACCGCGCTTCGCAGTTTAGCGATCGGTCTCCTCAGCGGGCTGATTTTCTTCGCGGGTGCGCTTTGGCACACCGCGCGCCCCGCCGATGGCGCGCTCCTGATCGCGCTCGCGTGGTGGGCGCGGCTGGGCTTGTTCCCCTTCCACCCACTCTTGCCGACGCGCGGGGCGGACGAATTCGATCTCTGGTTCGCGCGCGGCATTCCGCTGATCGCCGCCGCGAATCTGTGGTTGCACGGGAGCGCGTTCCAGGTTGCCGCGCCGTATACGCTGATCGGAATTCTGGCGGGCGTGAATCTGATCGTCGCTGCGTTTTGGATTTGGCGCGCGTCGGATGCAACGCACGCGCTCAGCATTGGCGCAATGCACGCGTTCGCGCTCATCCCGCTTGCGATTGCGTTTGGCGGCGAGGCGGGCGTCGCGTTCGCGTTGTGGCAAACGCTGGCAATCGTGTTCGCGCTGGCGCTGGGTGAAATCGCGCAACGCTGGCGCGCCGAAAATCGAAATTATTATCCGCGCCTGATTTGGTTTCTGGCTTTGCTCGCGCTCGCGGGTTTGCCGCTGACGCCCGCGTTTCTTGGACGCATTGGTTTGTACGTCGCGCTGACGGAAAGCGGCGAGTGGTTTTTTCTGGCGCTCGCGTTTGCAACGACGTTGATCGTTTTTGCGCCTCTGTGGAATTGGATGCGCGCGCTCAAGGGAAGCGAACTGCGCGAACCGTCGCCCATCGAGTACGCCGGGCTGGTCGTCGCGCTGCTCGCGTTTGCCGCGCTCGCGTTCGCGCCGATGTTGCTTGCGTCTGCGCTCGCGCCGGGCGTTCGTGAATCGGCAGAGCGCGCGCTGGATCGCGTGATTCGCACAAGCAATTTCCTGGGTGTGCTGATCGGCGCGCTCGTTCTGGTTTTACCGATCAGCGGCGCGTATTTTTTGCGCGCGTTCGCGCAAGATCGTCTCGGCGCGCGGTCGTTCGTCGCGCGAATCGCGCGCATCGGCGATCTAGAACGGCTGGAGCGCGCGGCGGTTCGATGGGGCTCGCGCATCGGCGTTTTGACGCGCGACGCGTTCACGCTCACGGAAGAAAATCCGACGGTATGGATTTTGCTTGCCGGATTGTGGATTGCTATTTTTATCGCGGTGGCGCGCTAGCGGAACAAATTCGCGCGGCGCAGCGTCTATGATTTGAAAACGCGTAGGGCAAATTTCTAAATTTGCCCTACAACGAGGAGGACACAATGCTCAACCGAATTACACTGGCGATTGTCGCGATCTTGCTCGTCGCCGCGATCGCGATCCTGGGTTACATCGCGATGACGCCGCGTCTCGCGCCGACGCCTGCCAGCGCAAGTGTCGTCACGTCGAGTGCGCAACAGGCGACCACGGACACGAGCGGCATTTTCGTTTCGGGCACCGGCAAGGTGCGGCTCAAACCGAACATCGCCACGGCAAGTGTCGGCGTAGACATCACTGCAGGCAACTTGGCGGAGGCGACGAATCAAGCGAACGCGAAGATGAACGCGATCATCGAAAAGATCAAAGGGCTCGGCGTCGCAGAAAAAGATATTCAGACGACGAGTTACAACATCCAGCCAATCACGGCACAACCGCGCCCCGGTGTCACACCGACGATCACCGGCTATCGCGTCAACAATCAACTCAGCATCACGATTCGCAAAATCGAAGATACCGGCAAAGTCTTGGACGCGGTGGTGGCGGCAGGCGCGAACAATATCTACGGCATTTCGTTCGGCGTGGATGATCCCAAGCTCTATCAAGAGCAAGCGCGCGCCGCCGCGATCAAAGTCGCGCAAGACAAAGCCGCACAACTCGCCAAAGCCGCGAACGTCACGCTCGGCAAAGTGATCTCGATCAGCGAGGGCGGCGTGATGCCGCAACCGGTCTTTCGCGCCGCGCCCGCGATGATGTCTGCCGATAGCGTCTCGGCGCCGATCGAAACCGGTGAATTGGAAATCAACGTGTCGGTAGAAATGCGGTTCGGAGTGCAGTGAAATGAATAAGGCGAGGAGCGATCCTCGCCTTTTGTTTTTGACATTCCATCGTTTCCGCGTTATGCTTGAACCATCAATTTGCTGTGGAGGATGATCCAATGAGCCGAGTCATTCGCGCGCCGCGCGGCACGCAACTCATCTGCAAATCGTGGCTGACCGAAGCCCCGCTGCGAATGTTGATGAACAATCTCGATCCCGATGTGGCGGAAAAGCCGGACGAACTGATCGTCTATGGCGGACGCGGACGCGCCGCGCGCAACTGGGAATGTTTCGACGCGATAGTGAAATCGCTGAAGGAATTGGAGAATGACGAAACCTTGCTCGTGCAATCGGGCAAGCCGGTTGGTGTGTTCCAATCGCATCCCGACGCGCCGCGCGTGCTGATCGCCAATTCGAACATCGTCCCCGCGTGGGCATCGCAAGAAAATTTCGACAAGTGGGAACGCGACGGCTTGATGATGTACGGGCAAATGACCGCAGGCAGTTGGATTTACATCGGCACGCAAGGAATTTTGCAAGGGACGTACGAAACACTCGCGTCGCTCGCGCAACAACAAGGTTGGTCGTCGCTCAAAGGCAAATTCGTTTTGACGGCGGGACTCGGCGGGATGGGCGGCGCGCAACCACTCGCGGTCACGATGAACGAAGGCGTCGCGCTCGTCGTCGAAGTGGATCCGCACCGCGCGCGACGCCGACTCGAAACGCGCTATCTCGACGAACTGACCGACAATCTGGAAGACGCGATGACGCGCGTCGAAGACGCGGTCAAGAATAAAGTGGCGCGCTCGATTGGACTGATCGGCAACGCGGCGGAGGTTTTGCCCGAACTCGTTACGCGCGGCGTCGTGCCGGATGTCGTTACCGATCAAACGCCCGCGCACGATCCGTTGTCGTACGTTCCCGAGATGCCGTTGGAAGAAGCGAACGAGTTGCGAGTTGCGAGGGGCGAGGAATATCAGCGGCGATCAATGCAAGCGATGGCGAAGCATGTGCAAGCGATGTTGGCATTTCAAAAACGCGGCGCGATCGTTTTCGATTACGGCAACAATTTGCGCCAGCGCGCGTTCGATGCCGGAGTGAAAAACGCGTTCGATTATCCTGGGTTCGTGCCGGCGTACATTCGCCCGCTTTTCTGCGAAGGCAAGGGACCGTTTCGCTGGGTCGCGCTCTCCGGCGATCCGCAAGATTTGTACCGCACCGACGAAGCGATCCTGGAATTGTTCCCGGAAAACAAACAACTCGAACGATGGATCCGAATGGCGCAACAGCGCGTCGCGTTTCAAGGTTTGCCTGCGCGCATTTGCTGGCTCGGTTACGGCGAACGCGCGCGCGCTGGACTCGCGTTCAACGACCTAGTCGCGCGCGGCATCGTCTCCGCGCCGATTGTGATCGGGCGCGATCATCTGGACGCGGGTTCCGTCGCGTCGCCGCGCCGCGAGACGGAAGCGATGCGCGACGGCAGCGACGCGATCGCAGATTGGCCCCTGCTCAACGCGCTGATCAACGCGGTCAACGGCGCGACCTGGGTTTCGATCCATCACGGCGGCGGCGTCGGCATCGGTTATTCGATTCACGCCGGGCAAGTGATCGTCGCGGACGGTACGCCGGAAGCGGCGAAACGTTTGCAACGCGTGTTGACGAGCGACCCAGGAATGGGCGTGATCCGGCACGCGGACGCCGGTTACGCGGAAGCAATCGAGTTTGCGAAACGCGTGGGTGTGCAGGTGCCGATGACGAAATAAAAATTCGATTTTTGATTGCCTCAATTGAAAATCGGCAATCGAAAATCGAAAATACGAGGTGCCGCATAGGGGATTCGAACCCCTGGTCTCCGCCTTGAGAGGGCGGCGTCCTGGTCCACTAGACGAATGCGGCGCGCGAGACTGCGGATATTGTATGCGGATTATCGCGTCTGTCAAATCACAAACTCCTCTTCCTCCATCTCGAGTTCGCGCGCGCGCCCGTTCGTCTCGCGCCGCACGATCAACTGCTCCAGCGCGCCCACGCGCGCCATCAGCGAAATCACCGACGCGCCGATCATATCCGGCATCACGCCGTGATTCAAATCGGGTTGCGTTGTGGCGCGCTCTTCCCGGCGGTGAACGATTTGCCCCGGCACGCCGACCACGACCGAATTCGCGGGGACGGATCGCACGACGACCGCGTTCGCGCCGATGCGACTGCACGCGCCAATCGTAATCGCGCCCAACACTTTTGCCCCTGCGCCGATGACGACATTGTCCTCCAATGTCGGATGACGCTTGCCCTTGTTGAGCGACGTGCCGCCGAGCGTGACGCCGTGATACAACGTCACATTGTCGCCGACCTCTGCCGTCTCGCCGATGACAACGCCCATTCCGTGATCAATAAAAAAGCCCGCGCCAATTTTCGCGCCCGGATGAATTTCGATCCCGGTGACGCCGCGCGCGATCTGCGAAATCCAGCGCGCGAGCAATTTGAAACCGCGCGTCCATAACCAATGTGCGACGCGATGCGCCCAGAGCGCGTGCAGCCCCGGATACAACAACGCGATCTCTAGCACGCTCCGCGCGGCAGGATCGCGCTCTAACACCGATTGAATGTCGCGGTGAATCGTTTGAAACATAGCCCATCCAAAAAGCAGTCAGCGGTCAGCCGTCGGCGGTCAGCGGATCCCAAAGCAACGACCGCAGACAGCCGACCGCCGACCGCGATAATCAATCAGCAAGATTCGCAAACAACGCCGTGCTCAAATACCGTTCGCCGAACGACGGGATGATCACGACGATCAGCTTGTCTTTGTTCTCGGCGCGACGCGCGATCTGAAGCGCTGCCCAGGTTGCCGCGCCGGACGATATGCCGACGAGCAAACCTTCTTCCTTCGCCATTCGCCGCGCGATTTCGAACGCGTCGTCGTTCTTGACGCGAATCACTTCATCGTAAATTTTCGTGTTCAGCACCTCCGGCACAAAACCCGCGCCGATCCCTTGGATCGGGTGCGGACCTTTCTGTCCGCCCGACAACACCGGCGACGCGTCCGGCTCGACGGCAATCGTCTTGAACGACGGTTTGCGCGCTTTGATCACTTCACTGACGCCGGTGATCGTGCCGCCGGTGCCAACACCTGCGACAAGAAAATCAACCTTGCCTTCCGTATCGCGCCAAATTTCCTCGGCGGTCGTCTGGCGATGAATTTCCGGGTTCGCCGGATTCTTGAATTGTTGCGGCAAGAAATATCGCGAATCGGACGCGGCAAGTTCTTCCGCCTTGCGAATCGCGCCGCCCATTCCTTCACTGCCGGGCGTGAGAATCAATTCCGCGCCGTACGCGCGCAAGAGCATCCGGCGTTCCTTGCTCATCGTCTCCGGCATCGTCAGCACGCATTTGTAACCGCGCGCCGCGCACACCATCGCCAATGCGATGCCGGTGTTGCCGCTCGTCGGCTCGACGATGATCGTGTCCTTGTTGATCTTGCCCGCGCGTTCCGCCGCGTCGATCATCGAAAAACCGATGCGATCCTTGACGCTGTGCGCCGGGTTGTAAAACTCCAGCTTGGCGATGACGTGCGCGACCGCGCCTTCGGTCACGCGATTCAAGCGCACCAACGGCGTGTTGCCGATCAATTCAGTTACATTGTTTGCGATTTTCATAATCACCTCTCATAAAATTATAACGCCAAGACGTTGAACACGCGTTAAACGTCTTGGCGTTTGTATTAACATCTGTAGTCTGGCGAAAATCTGATGGAACTTGAACATGGGACGCCTCCTGAGTAAACTAGAGAAAACTCTAGTTTACCTGTTCCAACAGGAGGACATCCCATGCTCACTCATATTTTACACAATTCTC
>VGOB01000089.1 GCA_016865935.1 Chloroflexota bacterium
AACCGGTGCGCCCCTTGCAACCCGAGTTTCGTCGTTCGCACCGTCGCCGCCAAGTGTCTACGATGTCATCGGACTAAGTCATGTTAACGAAATCGGAAAAATGTTTACGATGTCATTGGACATGACAGCTAGGCGGCGATCTGTGCCGCGCGGAATGTCGTCCAAATAGCGCGCGCACCGCACGACCCACCAAACGAGCATAATCCGGTGGTACGTGCGGATGCGCGTTTCCATTTGCGGATCGTTCATCAACCGACAATATCGTTCGATCGCCCACTCCCAGCGCGCGGGGGAAACGCTGATGTACGAGGGATGCGCCATCAAATCCGCGATTTCGAACGCCGGGTCGCCCCAACCCGCGTTCTCCCAGTCCACCGACAGCCAGGCGTGATCGCGGCGAATGAAATTGAGAATGTTTGGATCGACGCGGCAGAGTGTTGCTGGCGGCGCGTCCCATTCAGGGAAACGCGCCGTTTCCATTTGTTGAATCAGGTGCGCGATGGATTCGTTGTGCGCGTCGTTTGGCAAGCGCGCGAGTTGTTGACGCACGCGCGCTTGCGCGTCCCGCGCGCTTTTCATTGTGAGGACGGCATCCAGCAGATTGAGCGACGTGTTGGCGCGCGTCACACGCGCGAGCGCGGCGTAGTGTTCCAGCAACAACATCCATTCGGCATCGTCCACCGGCGGCGCGTTTTTCACTTCGCCCGCGATCCAGGTTTGGACGACGACCGGCAAGCGATAGCGTTCGCGCGCGCGCAGAACCGGCGCGGGCGCGATGTTTAGCCGCGATTGTTGCAGCACGAGGAGCGCGGCGTACTCGCGCCCCGCGCGATCACGCGCGTCGCGCCGCGTGAACTTGATCGCAAGGTCGTGCGCGTCGTTCGTCGCGCGGTAGAGAAGATTGTTCCAGCCGCCAGTGACGCGCGTGACGCGCCAATCGCGCCAAGTGGTTTCTGATTGCGGATCAGTTTCGGCAAGATAGGTGAGGAGATCGCAAAGGGGATCGCGTCGAGTCATTCATTCGGATATGGCTATCGTTTGGATGCCTCGAAGACTGTCACACCAACTAACTTTTTTCCGCGATGGCGCAACAAAATTCCATCTTCGTTCATTTTGCTGGTTGTCGCTTTTTGCGGACGCTCCAGACTGATGTACAGCACGTCGGCTTCGTGATCATAATCCAACCAAAGTCGATGCGTTGGCAATCTGGTCAAGTAGGGCACTGTTTTCAGTGCGCCTTGAAGAAAGTCTGGGGCTAGGGTCGCCATACGATATTCCTTTTGTTGATTTCGTCGGTGAAGAATGCCGAAATCACGAATCCATCATCCTTTCCAATCTCGCGATAGACCACACAAAAATATGCGCCGCGTCCTGCGCCGCGCACGGCGATCAGTGCGCCTTTGTAGCCGCGCAAAATCAAATCGGGGTTTTCGACTGTTTCAAGTACATCATCGTAATGCCCTGCGACATCATCATGGTTTTCGACGATGTGATACCATCGCTCGGCTGTCAGGCGAATTGGAACATCATTGACCGAGTGCACAATGTCCATGCGGCGCTCCTGTGTTTTCTATCGTCGCCATTTTATCATAGATGCGATACGCTGCCAAGTGGCGCCTACTTTCTATTCTCCAATCTCCGATAACTTTCCACTCTCGATCAACTCCACCGCGCGCGCAATGTCCCCAGCCAACACGCGATCGCGATCCAAAAATGGAATCACGCGGCGGATGCGCGCGTGCGCGATGCGCGTGCCGCGTCCCAGCATCGTCGCATCGCGTCCCAGATTCTTGAGTCGCAGATCGATCCCTTGCGCGGCGGCGAGCAATTCAATGGCGAGGATGCGCGTCGTGTTCCACACGATTTCGCGCGCGCGCCGCGCCGCGTTCGTAGACATCGAAACGTGATCTTCCTGATCCGCGCTCGTCGGGATCGAATCTACGCTGTCGGGATGCGCGAGCGTTTTGCTGTCCGAGACGAGCGACGCGGCGGTGACTTGCGCCATCATCAAGCCGCTGTTCGCGCCGCCGCCTTCGATCAACATCATCGGCAAGCCGTCGCTGAGATGCGCGCTCGTCAAGCGAAAGACGCGCCGTTCCGAAATGCTGCCGATTTCCGCGACCGCGTTCTTGAGCAAATCCATCGCGAGCGCGACCGCTTCGCCGTGAAAGTTGCCGCCCGAGCGCGCTTTGTTTTCGCTTTCCAGATCGAGAAAGATCAGCGGGTTGTCCGTCGCCGCGTTGATTTCTTCCGTGACGATTTTGCGCGCGTACGCGATCGCATCGCGCGCCGCGCCGATCACTTGCGGCGCGCAGCGAAACGAGTACGCATCCTGCACCTTGTTCGTCGAATCAATCAAGCAACTGCCTTCGATCAGCGCGCGGATGTTGCGCGCCGTTTCGATCTGCCCTGCGTGCCCTGCCGCGCGATGAATTCGTTCGTCGAACGGCGACGCGCGTCCGACAATCGCTTCGAGCGAGAGTGCGGCGGCGAGGTCCGCGTGGCGCGCGAGATTTTCCGCGTCGGCAATCGCCAGCGCGGCGAGCGCGGCGGAGACGGTTGCGCCGTTGTTCAGCGCGAGTCCTTCCTTCGCTTGCAATTCGACGCGCGGAATCCCGGCAAGTTCCATCGCGCGTTTGCCCGACATTCTCTCGCCGCGATAAATCGCTTCGCCGGATTCATCGTCGCGGTCTTCCGCATCGCGCGTCAGCACGAGAACGAGATGCGATAACGGCGCGAGATCGCCGCTCGCACCCACTGATCCTTTCGCGGGAATGATCGGATGGACGCCGCGATTGAGCATTTCGATCAGCGTTTCGATGACGGTCGCGCGCACGCCGGAAAAACCTTTTGCGAGCGTGTTCGCGCGAATCGCCATCGTCGCGCGCGCGATTTCTTCCGGGAGCGGATCGCCAACTGCCGCGCAGTGACTCACAATCAGATTTCGCATCAAGCGCGCGGATTGATCGGCGTGAATCGGCACGTTGGCGAAGACGCCAAAGCCGGTGTTGATGCCGTAGACGGTCGGCGCGCCGCGCGCGATCAGATCATCCACCCACGCGCGGCTCGCGTTGATGCGCGGGCGCGCGGCATCGGCGAGCGCGACGCGCGCGTTGCGACGCGCGATCGCGACGACATCTTCAACGGTCAAGGTGTTGCCATCGAGGGAAATGAGAGTTGTGGTCATAGTTGAAATGTGCAGGGGCGTTCATTTGAACGCCCCTACGACCTGCGCCCCTGGCGGGACTCGAACCCACAACCTTTTGCTTAGAAGGCAATTGCTCTATCCACTTGAGCTACGGGGGCAATCATCAGCCCGTATTTTACTATGAAACGACGCGCGGGTCAAAACGCGCGAGCCATTCGTCCGTCGCGCGCGGCGAATGGAGATGAATCAACTTGAGGTGCGCGTACTCCGGTTGCTGCAACAACGCGGGATAATCGCGGCGATGGCGCGGGCGCGACGAAAGCGCCCACAGGAACAGCGAATCGCGTCCGAACACCGCGCGCCAGCCCTCGCGATTGTTGCCCCACAAGGTTTCGCGCGTGACGATGCGCTTGAGCGTGCGCCACCCCAATCGCCAAAAGATCACCGGCAGCGCATAGTCCATCCAGACGAGTGTATCCGCGCGCGCCCACACGAGATCGCGCACTTTGCCATAGTTGCCGTCAATGACCCAGCAATCGCCGCGTAATGCCGCGTCCACGCGCGCGCGAAAAATCTCGCGCGGCGCTTCGGTCCAGTTCGGTTCCCAGTGCAGCGCATCCGTTTCGATGTGCGGATAGTCCAACCGCCGCGCGATCTCGCGCGCGAGCGTCGTCTTGCCGGAGCCGGTCGCGCCGACGACGACAATCCGTTTCCCTGAAGGATGAAGGATGAGGGATGAAGGATGAAAAATATCTTTCATCTTTCATCTCTCATCTTTTTCATTATTCCCATCTGCCGTCCGCGTACAACGCGTACACGTGCGTGCGATCCGTGCCGATGAAGACCCAGCCGCGTTCAAAGCGCTGCGTCAGCGCGACATACGGTCCGATTTCGTTTTCGATTGCCGCGCCAAGTTTGGCGCGCACGGCAGGTTGATCGCACCACAGTTTGCCAAAGCCGCGTCTGGGCTTGAGCAATCCAGACGCGACGGTTACAGTCGGACAAGTGTCTTCCGGCAGCGCGCTCGTCCAGGTATCGTTGAACTGCAGCCAGGTTTTGTCGTTGAACAAGACCAGGATGCGTTTGTCGTCCTCGCGCCAGAACAACACCCCGTTTTCGAATTTCTGCGTCGCGTAATTTCCCGCGCGATCGGTTTCGGTGGGACAACCCAGACGCGTCGCCATTTCCATCGTCCAGCGCTGCAACGACAACAACGGGATCGCGCAAATCGGCGGCGTGGCGGTTGCGCGCGGCACGGTCGCGCTGGCGCGTGGGGAAGAGGACGCGAGCGTCGCGCTGGGATACGGGGTGGGGGTATGCGTCGCCGTCGGCGCGGGCGGCGCCGGCGCGGGAAGATCTTGCACGAGCGTGATCGATCCGTCGTTGCGATTGGCGACGTAGATCGTATTCCCCAGCCGCGCCATTTTGCCCGGCGCGTTCACCGGCAAGCGCGCGACCTCGCCGAACGAATTGGCGTCGAGGACGAGTAGCGGATTGTCCACCGGCGCCGGTGTCGGCGCGCCACTGCGCGCGTAATTTGCAATCAGAGATAGAAACAGGTGATTCGTTTCGGGATTGAAAATCATTCCCGCCGGTCGCGCTGCCAGCGCGAGCGCGTACATTTTGTTGTCATTCGGATCGAACACGGCAAGCTCATTCGTGAACGCCATCGGATGCGTGCCCGCGATGAAAACGCGATTCGTCTTGGGATCGAGCGCGAGGTGATCGTGATTGCCCGCGTAGGAGAGCGTGCCGCGCGACTGCAGCGTCGCGCCGTCAATGCTGTACGTGACGTTGCGCGAATTCGATCCGGGAATCCCGTTCCAACCGATCGCGTAGATGCGATTGAGGTTGGGATTGAATCGAATGAATTGCGGTGTGATGATCGAACCGATCGTCGAACCGCGCGCTGTGAGTTGCCCGGCGGGCGCGAACGTCTGCGCGTCCAGGATCACGCCGTTGGCAAAGAGGCGCGCGCGCGTTTCGTCTACGGCAATGGTGGTCAGCGTGCGCGTGATTGGCGGCGTGACGCGCGCGGTCAACGTCGCCTCGTCAATCAGCGCGAGCGTACCGTCCGCGCTGTTGGCGACGAGCACGCGCTTGTTTGGCGCGTCGCGCGCGAGATCGATGGGATGCCGCCCCACGCCGATTTCTTTGACGACGCGCGCGCCTTCGATCACGAACACCGAATCGGTGGACGCGTTGGCGACGAAGACGCGCCTCGCACTTTCGTCGGCAATGAGCGCGGTGACATTCATCCCCAGGGGAATTGCCGCGACGACCTGGTTCGTTTGCAGATCGATCACGCTGACGTTGTCGCTCCCGTAATTGGCGACGTAAAGCCGCCGCGCGGTTTCATCGAGCGCGAGCGCGTACGGCTGCGCATACACCGCGATCTGCGCGACCTGGATTAGCGCGCGCGGATCGATCACGGAGATCGTGTTGGCGAACGAATTGGCGACGTAGACGCGCGCGCCATCGGAACTGAAGAGCGCGCCGCGCGGATCGCCGCCGATTTTGACGCGCCCACGCGCCGCGCCAGTGGTCGGATCGAGCGCAGTCAAGTATTGCGTGTTCGACGGCGAATCGTAGAGCGCGACGAAAATATTTTCGCCCGAGGGTGGAACAGCTAGCGTGAAATAACTTCCCTTGGTTGCAAGCGTCGTGAGAATTTGTCCCGTGTTCGAATCCAGCACGACGATCTTTTCGTAAATCGCCGCGTAGACGCGATGGCGAATCGGATCGCCCGCGAGGTTGATCACGCCGAACGCGTTGGGGATTGTGATCGCGCGGATCGTTTGCAGGGTTGCCGGATCGAGGATGAGAATCTGCGCTTTTGACGCGCTGGCAACCAAGAGCCGATTTTCTTGGAACAACAGCGCGGCGGGTTCTTCGCCGATGGTTTGCGTGAGCGCGATCTGATCGTTGGCGAGAAGTGTGATCGTCCTGTCCGCGCTCGCGACGTACAAGCGTTTTTGCGCGGGATCGGCGGCAAGCGCGATCGGTTTTTTGAGCGGAATGAATTTGACGACGCGATCGTTTTGAAGGATCGCGATATTTTCGGTGGCGGAGTTCAGCGTGTAGAATTTATCGCCGAGCGCGACGATCGCGTTGGGCGCGCGACCGACGCCCGGCAGCTCGCGCAGCGTGATGCGTTCGCGCGCGCCAAGCGTGGCGACAGTTGGCAACGGCGCGGAGGTCGCGGTGGAAACAGGCGCGGGGGTTGCCAGTGCGGTTGGCGCGGGCAACGCGGTTGGCGCGGCACAAGCGACGGCAAGGACGACAAATAAGATCGCGAAGATTTTTGGATTCACGGCACACCTCCGTTACGCGCATTTTACTTGATGTGCCGATGCGGGTCAAACTTGCGCGTCGCACTCGGTCTTGCACGGCTTCTCAAAAGTCGCTTGACAAGCGAATGAATTCGCGGCAACGACGGCACAAAGCCCGCCTGCGCGGGCTAATTCAGCCGACGAAGGTCGGCTTCGTGATGTTGTTGCTGCGACTTACAGTCGCCCGATCTGACTTTGCACCAGCCGCACTCGGTCTTGCGCCGGCGATTGTTTTTTCTGTTCATTTATGTTATAGTCGGCGAGCGCGCTGAAATCAGAGCGACGCGCTAAACCAAATGTTCTGGAGGATAGTATGTCAACGCGTTTACCAATCCTGGCTTCGATTGGAGCCGTGGTCATAATTTTGGCGGTGGGAGTGATTGCAGCGTTAAACGCGCCCTCTGCGGCGAGCGTTCCACCTGGACGGGCTTATTTGGACGGACAGGAAATCTACTTCATTCATACCGAAGTTTCCGATGCAGATGTCGCCAAAGCATTGACGGGTATGATGAATTCACCGGTGATTCATGTGCCCGCGCTTGCCCAAGTCCCTTCGACAGTTTTAGCCGACGTCTATGTTTTCAAAAATGGAATCAAGGGAATGGGACCACTAGGTTTTCAACCCGACGTCTTTGACAACCCGCCGGGGACCAGCGGTTATAGCCCGTTGCGCCGACTCGTTTTGATTACGTGGAAAGACGGGGTCACTGCGCGTGAATTGAAATCCCTTGCCGACATTCGATCGGCTGAAAGTCGTGGAGAAATTACGCTAGAACAGACGAAGGTTGTGATCAATATGCCCTTTGTCACTTGGCCCGGCGGAAAACGATAATCCATCTTCTCGATTGTGGATACTCAAACAAAACACTCGGTCTTGCGCCGAGTGTTTTGTTGTTTCATAATCTAATGCTTGGAGATTTCACCGCGAGCACGCAGAGAACGCTGGGTAAAAGAAATAGTCTGATTGACAGTTGACGTTCATGAGCGATCCGTGCAAGACAGGGTCGCCAAACTCTTACCTTGCTTGGGGGGTACCATGAACGCCATCTGGATCATAACTGTTTTGGCAGTGACTTGTTTTCCATCTTTCGATCCTTGCATTTCGCGCGCAAAAAAAATACGAGGCGCGATCACGCCTCGTATTATAACGAAATATGGAATCGTTGTCGAATGGGTTTTTACGCCTTGACGTACTTGTCCAGCCACGCCAGCGTTTTTGCCCACGCGTCTTTGGCTGCGTTCGCGTTGTAATTCGCGCCGGTATCGTTGTGGAACGCGTGCGCCGCGCCGTCGTACACCTGTTTCTCAAAAACCTTGTTGTGCTGTTTCAGCGCGGCTTCGATTTCGGGAATGCCGGCGTTGATGCGCGTATCGGTGCCGCCGTAAATCGCGAGCACTGCCGCTTTGGTGTTTGGCACGTCGGTCAATGGCGGATTCGGTCCGTAGAATGGAATCGCGGCGCGCAGTTCCGGCATTTGCGTCGCGCAACGCCACGTCACGCCGCCGCCGAAACAAAAGCCGAACATTCCGACGCGATCTTTTGCGACGAACGGCTGGCTCTGCATAAACGCGAGTCCGGCTTTGAAATCGTCTACGAAACGTTGCGGCGGGACGTTGCCCAACACGCCCGGCACGTTCGCGCCGACTTTGTCCGTGCCGCCTTCTTGCGACAGCAAATCAAGCGCGAGCGACGCGTAACCGGCTTTTGCCGCGCGCCGCGCGACATCTTTGATGTGTTCGGTGAGTCCGCGATTCTCGTGGCAGATCAGCGCGATCGGAAACGCGCCGGCGCCTTGGGGCTTGGCGAGGTACGCCATAATCTTCGCGCCCTTGGAATCGAACTCGACCATTTTGACTTCGAGGGCAGGATCATCCGGGCGAATCGTGATCGGGTTGACCGTGGCGACCGGCGTCGTCGCCAGCGTTGCGACGACAGTTGCAGTAGCGACCGTCGTCGCGGCTGATGTCGCGGCGGGCGGCTTGGTCGCGCTGGGCGCACTCGTCGCAGTGGGCGCAGTAGTTGGCGGCTTGGTTGCCGTCGGCGGCACTGGTGTCGCCGTCGGCGCGGGCGCGCACGCGGCGAGAAAACTGCTGGCGAACGCGGCGCTGCCGAACACGGCGGCAAGTTTTTGCAACGCTTCGCGGCGCGTGATGTGACCTTCCTGATAATCTTCGACAAATTCCTCCACGAGATAATTTCGCATGGAATTGTCTCCGCCGGTCGTGTCACTCGGCGGAATGACGGGCTGGTGGCTCATTCGCTCCTCCTGAATATGCGACCGCCGACGGATGATCCTTCGTCTGCGCTCAGGACAAGCCGCCGACCGCCGCATCATTTTGAGAACAGTATCGCCGGTTTGTGTTACGAGGAAATTAGAGAACGCGGAAAGCCCGTAAGAAAAACGTTAGATTTGTCAGATCGCGCGTGTCATATACAACTCGCCCAACGCGAATCCGAGTTTGCGATAATACTCGCGCGTGCCGATTGCCGCAATGACGGCGAGGCGTTTGAATCCCGCGGCGCGCGCGATCTGGGTTGCGCGCTCGATCAGGCGCGTACCCAGTCCGGTGTGTTGCGCGTCGCCCGAACTATCCGCGCCGATTTCGAGCGCGCGTCCGTAGATATGCACTTCGCGGATCATTGCCGCGCCGCGCGCTTCGTCCAGAATTTCAGCGCGCGGCGCGTCCGGCGATGGGAGCGACAGACGCAAGAATCCCGCCAGCCGATTGCGCGGCGTGACGAAACTGAGCAAGTGTTCGGTCGTCGCGTCGGTCTGGTACGACAATAGATCAAGACGTAATTCTTCGGCGGCGATTTTATCATCGCGCACTTCGCGGCAGCGAATACACTGACATTGCAAACCGCGCGCTCGCAGCGCGCGCTGAACGACGACGCGCAAGTCGGATGTCGTGTTGCCTGCGGCGATGTAACTCGCGGGAATGTCGCGGACGACGCGGTTGATGCGGCAGTACGGCGGCACGCGTAATTTGCACGCGATCAGCAACTCCACTAGTTCATCATCAGTGTACGGACGATACTCACCGCGCCGCCAGCGCGCGTACAATTCCGTTCCCTCGATCAAACTGCACGGATAGATCTTGAGTTCGTCGGGGCGCAGCGCGGGATCATCCCACAAACGCGCAAAATCGACGCGATCCGACTCGGCTGTCGCGCCGAAAAGATTCGGCATCCAGTGCAGGTGCAATTTGAAACCCGCCAACCGAAGCAATCGCATCGCGCGGCGCGTGTCGGCGACCGTATGCCCGCGACAATTCGCCGCCAGAATCTTGTCGTCAAGCGATTGCGCGCCCATCTGTATTTTGGTCGCGCCGAGCCAGCGCAAACGGCGCACTTCGTCGCGCGTGATCAGATCGGGGCGCGTCTCCATCACCATCCCGACGTTGCGATGCGCGGCGGTTTCGTTCGCGCTCTGCGCGTCGATCAGCGATGATGACGCGCGTTCGTTCATCGCGTCGAGACAGCGCTGGACGAACCACTCTTGGTACGCGTGCGGATACGCCGACCACGAGCCGCCCAGGATCAGCAACTCGATCTTGTCCGTCGCGTGTCCAATCGTTTCGAGAGTTTTAATCCGAGCGGCGGTTTGCGCGAACGGATCAAAGTGATGCTCCTCCGCGCGCTGCGCGCCGGGTTCGAGCGGCAGGTAACTTTTTGGAAAGCCCTCCGCGTCGGGACAAAAGATGCACTTGCCCGGACAGGGATGCGCGCGCGTCATCACTGCGACCGGAGTCACGCCGGACATCGTTCGCATCGGCTTGAGTTGCAAGCGTTCAGCCAAGGCGCGATCAAATTGAATCACGCCGCGCGCGGCCAGTTGGCGGTACGCCGCGACGATTTTTTCTTGCGGCACCGGTTGATTGCCGGCAGTGATATGCCGCATAATCAGACGATTCAATTTCGGGCGCGTCAAATTCTCGTCGGCGCGCACCGCGTCAAAGAGCGCGAGCAACGCGTCGCGATGCTGGTCGAGGTTGATTGGCGTATCGCGTCTAGCGCGCCATTCGCGCCGCGCGCGTTCACGTTCTGGCTGATTCATGGTATAATCGTGATACGTGATGCGTGAAATGGATCAACAACTTGTAAAACAACTCATCGCGATCAATCAAAAATTCTATTCCGAGTTTGCGTCTGCGTTTTCGGAAACGCGTTCGAGCGCGCAGACGCGGCTGGATCGCATTGTAGCGTACATCGGGGATGCTGGCAAAGTGCTCGACATCGGCTGCGGCAACGGGCGCTTGGCGGAACGACTGGAACGCGAGGGCAAGCGCGCGCGTTACGTCGGCGTGGACGCATCGCCGCAGTTGATCGCGATTGCCACCGCGCGCAAGGCGCAACTGCGCCACATCGCCGCCGATTTTTTCGTTGGCGACATCACGCAGGCGAGTTGGACGCTGCCGTTTGCGAACGCGTCGTTCGATATCGCGATCGCGCTTGCGGTTTTGCATCACATCCCGAGTTTCGCTCTGCGCGTCGCGGTCTTGCGCGATATTCACGCGCTCCTCAAGCCAGGCGCGCGCTTGATTCTGACGAACTGGGCGTTTGATCGTAACGAGCGTCAGCGCAAACGCATCGTCGCGTGGGCGGACGCCGGATTCGACGCGCGCGATCTGGAACCGGGCGACGCGCTGCTCGCGTGGAAACGCGGCGGCGTGGGCTATCGTTTCTGTCATTTGATTACGAAAGAGGAAATGATCCGGCTGGCGGACGCGAGCGGGTTTCAAGTCGCCAAGCAATATTACGCAGACGCGGAATTGAATCTGTACAGCGTGCTCCAAAAGGCAGAAGGATGAGGGATGAAGGATGAAAAAAACTTGATTCCTCATCCTTCCGCTTTCATCCTTTCTTCAACTTCTTCTCATTTCCCTCTAATCTCGCAATGCGATACTCGTCGCAGAGTTGGAGGATGCCAAACGTCGCGGAGCATACGGCGGCGAATATCTGGACCTGTGACCATACGCCGGAGCATTCCCGGTTCAGAGGGAGACGCTCTATCCTCCAACTCAATCCAATTCGGCTTCTCCTCCTTGGGCAACGCCACCACGATTGGCGGATATACCCCCGATCAACGCGTCGTCAGCAGAAATGCTGGCGGCGCGTTGACGCGTTGCTCGGTTCGCCAGCGCGCCGCGCTACGGACAGACGTTAAACCCAGCCCCGGGGTTGACCCGATCGGGTTTCAAGAATTCGCGCACCTGGTTATCAGCATCCACCCAAAACACACGCGCGGTGAAGAAGAGACAGCCAAAGAATGTTTGCGTTCTCCACTCGGACAGCGCTTTCAACTGCGACGTGCCTGGGGGAATGTCGCTCTCGATCTTCGGCGTCTCGCCGAAAGAGGGCGTCTGATCGGGCGCGAAAATCTTGATGAACCAGCGATACTTGGTTGTCTGCCCCGTCGTGTTGAGAAATGTTACCGTGAACTGGGGCATCTCATTCGATTTCACCGATTGCGGTTCGATTTTGATCGCGGTGACGTAGACGCCTGACGGGGCACTCGGCGCGGGCGTTGCGCTCCGCCGGATGGTCGCCGTTACAACCACAGACGGAGTCAGCGTCGGAGTTTCAACCGGAGCGACAGTTTCAATCGGCGGGAGCGCAGGGGTGGTCGCGAGTGCGCCAATCGGCGCCGGTAGCGGAATGGTTGGCGTGGTAATTGGCGCGGGCGGTACCTGGGCTGTCGGGCGACATGCGCCCAACGCGAGTCCTCCAATTAAAATGATCATAACCGCGCGCGCGTATCGGATTGGTATTCGCATTTTGCACCTCCATCGTTGCTGTTGATATATTACCACACTCTTTTTCCGGTTGCAAGGTTTCTCGGCGGAGTTGCTTGGATTTTTGTTGACGCGTTTCGCGATGCGCGCTATAATCGTGGCGATGACAGAAGACGGAAGACAGAGGACAGACGACAGACGACAGAACATATTCGATCTCGCCGTTGTTTCGGTCTGCGCGATCATTCTCGTCGCTGCTGGCGCGGTGGCTTTCGTGTCGCTTCGTGACTATCAAACCAAGACGCGCGGGATCGAATTTGGCGCGCGCGCGGACACCGCGTTCGGCGTGAACGTCGCGCTGGAGCAATACTCCGATGCCGATTCGACGCGCGCGCTCGCGCTCATTCGCGAAGGCGGCTTGCGCTACGTCCGGCAACACTTTTATTGGAACGAACTCGAGCCACGCCCAAATGAATTTGCGTGGGAGAAATCGGATCGCCTCATCGCGCGCGCGCGCGAATTTGATCTGCAAATCGTCGCGGTGATTGACACGACGCCGGTGTGGGCGCGGCATCCCGGCGAAGCGGATCTGCTGTACGCGCCGCCCGCGAACCCGGACGATTACGGACGATTCGTCGCCGCGTTCGTCGCGCGTTACGGCGAGCGCGTGAAGTTTGTGCAAATCTGGGACAACCCGAACGTGCATCCGTTCTGGGGACGCCGCAACGCCAATCCGATCGAGTACGCCGCGCTGCTGCGCGCTGCCGCGACCCACGCGCGCGCGGTCAATCCGAATGTAAAAATTTTGTCGGCGGGACTCGGCTACAGCAGCGCATTGATTCGCGGACATCCCGATTATTCCGACCTTTTGTTTTTGCGCGGCTTGTACGAAAATGGCGCGCAGAATTATTTCGACATCGTCGGCGTGAAAGCGTACGGGATGTGGAGCGGTCCCGATGATCGCCGCGCCGACAAGGACGTGTTCAATTTTTCGCGCGCGATTTTACTGCGCGATGAAATGCTGGCGTATGGGGACGCGTCCAAACCGATCTGGGCAGTCGAGTTTGGCTGGAACGCGCTGCCCCAAAACTGGCGCGGCGCGCCATCGCCCTGGGGCTCGGACACGGAAGAGACGCAGCGCGCGCGACTCGCGGGTGCGATTCAGCGCGCGCGGAGTGAGTGGGCGTGGATGCCGGTGCTGATCGCGCAAACATTCCAGCCGAACGCGCCGAGCGACGATCCCGTTTGGGGCTTTTCGCTCGTTGACAAGAATTTCCAACCGCGCGCGCTGTACACCGCGCTCACGCGCGCGCTTGCCGCGCCGGTTCAGCCCGCGTCGTTCGATTTCACGCGACTCTACATCACGCTGATCGCGTGCGCGCTCGTTGCGCCGATCGCGGTGTGGCGCGGCGCGCTTGCCGCGTGGCGCTTGCCCTGGGAAATCGTTTGGCAGCCGATACAAGCGCGCTTTGCCGCGTTGCCCGAACTCGCGCAATTCGCGCTGCTTGCGGGCGCGGCGCTCGCGCTGTACTATGCGCCGAACACCGCGCTGAATTTTGCGTTGCTCGCGCTCCTCGTTTTCCTCTTTGCGTTACGCCTCGATCTGGGTCTGGCGGTTACCGTTTTCACGATTCCGTTTTATCTCTTGCCGAAAAATCTGATCGGCGGCGCGCAATTTTCGATGGTTGAGTTGCTGGTGTTGGTCTCGGCGTCGGCGTGGGCAGTGCGGCAAGGTTTAAGGTTCAAAGTTCAAGGTTTCAAGTTCCAACCTCGAACCTTGAACTTTGAACTTCAATCAATTGATTGGGCGGTACTTTGTTTCGTGTTGCTCGGGTTGCTTTCAGTAAAAACCGCGTCCAATTTTGGCGTGGCGATGCGCGAGTTTCGCGTGATCATCCTCGAACCGGCGCTCTTGTACGCGCTGATTCGTGCGGCGAATTTGTCGCGGCGCGATCTGACGCGAATTGTCCATGCATTCATTCTCTCCGCGCTCGCCGTGTCGCTGATTGGCCTGCACCAATTTTTCTTTACAAACTGGGTCATCATCGGCGAAGGAGTGCGACGCGTATTGGCGGTGTACGGTTCGCCGAACAATCTCGCGTTGTACCTTGACCGCGCGTTGCCGGTGGTGCTCGCGCTGGTGTTGTTTGTGGATGACAAACGACGACGCGTCGCGTACGCGCTGTCCACATTCATCATCGCGCTCGCGCTGTACCTGACGTACTCGCGCGGCGCGTGGCTGGGGATTGCGGCAGGACTTGCGTTCATCGCGCTGGCAGGTGATCGCCGCGCGCGGCCCGCGCTGATCGGCGTGATCGTCATCGGCGTTATCGCGATCATTCCGTTTCTGCAAACCGAACGCGCGCAATCGCTTTTCCAGATTGGCACCGGTACGGGATTTTTCCGCGTCAGCGTGTGGGAATCAGCCATCGCGATGATTCGCGATCATCCGATCTTCGGCGTTGGCTTGGATAACTTTTTGTACGAATATCCCAAGTACATCAATCCGGCGGCGTGGCGCGAGCCGAATCTTTCGCATCCGCACAACATCGTTTTGGATTTTTGGGCGCGGCTGGGGATCGCGGGCGTGATCGTTTTGGCGTGGATGTTGTTTGAATTTTATCGGCGGGGAATTCGAAACGCCAGAGGAATCAACCGCGCGCTTGCGATCGGTTTGATGGCGAGTATGACGGCTGCGCTCGCGCACGGGATGATCGACGCGGCGTACTTTTACGTTGATCTCGCGTTCGTGTGGATGCTGATGCTGGGGGTGATCGAAGCGGTCAGCGCGCAGGAGGAAACTGTGTGATCTTGGCGGGCGGACGACAGATCATTTTTGTTTTAAAAGCGCATCGTATTCGGCATGAGTGCCGATCCAGAACCAGACAACGGTGTCGCCTACTAGCCAACCCAGGGCGCGATATTTCTTGCCTACCCTAACTGAGTAGATTGAGTCTTGGGGATCAACCCGTTTGAATTGCAAACTGGGATGGTACGGATCGCTCAACCAGAATTTGTACGCCTTGTCCGCGATGCGTTGAATTTCTTTTGGCAAAGCGTCGTAGAATTTCCAAAATCGCGCTTCCGTGTGCGACTTCATCGGACGAGTCGTCCTTCGGGCGTAAATTCCATTGGCTTGGTGCGACCCGCGCGGAATTCTTCTGCGGCTTCACGAGCGATCGCGCGCAATTCTTCGCGGGATGTCGCAAACTGTTGATCCCATTGTTCTTCGTCGGCGCGAATCTCGTCTTCGGTTGCGTCAAAGAATTCAGCCACGGCAGTTAGCGGGTGGGATTTGACATAGCGCGCGAAATCGTAAACGCTGATCAGGCGGTCTGGCGGCAAGGTTAGCACAAGATCAATGACCTGCTGGTGCGTGATCGTTTTGGTTGGCATAATTCACTCTCCTCGGCGGCTCTATTATATCACGCAAGCGGAAGCGCGCGCAAATCGCTATTTGTCATTTGTCATTTCCGCATTTGTCATTTATAATGGAATCACATCGCTTGTGGAGGTCTAAACACCGATGCGTATTTTGATTACCGGCGGTGCGGGCTTTATCGGCTCGCACCTGTGCGATTATTTTCTTGCGCGCGGCGAGGAAGTGATCGCGATTGACAATTTCATCACGGGCAGTCCCGACAACATCGCGCATTTGAAAACCAATCCGCGCTTTACGTTCATTCGGCAGGACGTGACCGATTATCTCCGCGTCGAAGGTTACGTGGATGCGATTTTGCATTTCGCGTCGCCTGCCAGCCCCGTTTCGTACCTCGCGTACCCGATCCAAACTCTTAAGGTTGGCGCGCTCGGCTCGCACAAGGCGCTGGGCTTGGCGCGCGCCAAGGGCGCGCGCTTTTTGCTGGCGTCCACGTCCGAAGTCTACGGCGATCCGCTCGTGCATCCGCAGCGCGAGGAGTACTGGGGCAACGTCAACCCGATCGGGCCGCGCGGCGTGTACGACGAGGCGAAGCGTTTCGCGGAAGCGATCACGCTGGCGTATCATCGCGCGCACAACGTGGACACGCGCATCGTCCGCATCTTCAACACGTACGGTCCGCGCAACGCGCTCGACGATGGACGCGTCGTGCCGAATTTGATCGGGCAGGCATTGCGCGGCGAGCCGCTGACGGTGCACGGCGACGGATCGCAGACGCGTTCGTTCTGCTACGTGAGCGACGAAGTCGAAGGGATCGCGCGTCTGCTCGCGTCGGACGAAACGATGCCGGTCAACATCGGCAATCCGAACGAAATGACGATTCGCGCGTTCGCGGAAAAGATCAACGCGCTGACCGGCAACAAAGCCGGGATCGTCTACCTTCCGCGTCCTGTGGACGATCCAGGTCGTCGCTGTCCCGACATTTCGAAAGCAAAACGGCTCCTGGGTTGGGAGCCCAAAGTCGGTCTCGACGAGGGATTGGAAAAGACGATTGCGTATTTTGCGGGGAAGATCAAGAGTAGACAGTAGACAGTCAACCGTCAGCCGTCAGCCGTCAGCCGTCAGCGGTCTGTCTCACTGCCCACTGCCCACTGTCCACTGGCTTTTGCTCGCGTTCGCGGTACTCACCATCGCCCTCGCGCTGATCGCGTTGCCAATGACGAGCGCGGTTGCGGTGATCGGCGGCGCGCTGATCGCGCTGGCGTTATTGCGCTGGCACGCGATCGCGTTGTACCTCGCGATTGTCGCCGTGCCGTTCGGCTCGTGGTTTCCGATTTCGATTGGCGTGGGCAATCTGACGGCGGTGGATTTCGCCGTCGCGCTGTTGATCGTGCTGTGGCTCGCGCGGATGATCGCGGTCGAACGCGGGATCGCGATTCGTTTTCCGCCACTGTCGTTTCCGTTCGCGCTGTTTCTGTTCGCCGCGCTCGTTTCGATCACGGGCGCGCTGTCGCTGCAATTCGCGCTCAAAGAATTGACCAAGTGGATCGAGATGTTCGCGGTGTACGTCTACGTCGCGAATAATTTCGACGCGGCGAAGATCAAGCGCGCGCTCGCGGTGATGTTCATCGCGGGCGGCGCCGAAGCCGCGATTGGGATTTACCAATTTCTGTTTCGCTGGGGACCCGAAGGATTTTTGCTGTTCGGCAATTACATTCGCGCGTTCGGCACGTTCGAACAGCCGAATCCGTTTGCGGGTTATCTCGCGCTGATCATTCCGGTGGCGCTGGGCGTTGTGATTGCAGTGTTCAGTATGCAGTTTTCAGTATTCAGGCGCCGAGCACGCGAGAAGACTGAACACTGGATACTGAATACTGAATACTGGCTACTGATTACTGCGTGTGTTTCGCTTGCCGCGATGCTTGCCGCCGTCGTGATGAGTTGGTCGCGCGGCGCGTGGCTGGGTGTGGCGGCAGGTTTGCTCGTCACGGTGATCGTGCAGAGTCGCCGCGCGTTTGTGCTGGCGATCATCGCCGCGTTCGTTTTTACGTTCGTCGTTTTGCTCAGCAGCATCAACCTCATTCCCGATGCGATCGCGGCGCGGTTCTCCGGGATCGCCGATTACTTCGGCGTCTTCGATGTGCGCGGCGTCAGAGTGGACGACGCGAATTACGCGCTCGTCGAGCGGATGGCACATTGGCAAGCGGCGTGGGAAATGTTGCTCGCGCGTCCCGCGTTCGGTGTGGGGATCGGCAATTACGCGGCGACCTATCCGGCGTACGCGTTGCCGCGCTGGGACGATCCGTTGGGACACGCGCACAATTACTATCTCAACATCGCCGCCGAAACCGGTTTCGTCGGACTGATCACGTACCTGTGGTTGTGGCTCGCCGCGTTCTGGCAAAGTTGGCGCGCGATTCGCGGCGCGCGCGGCGAGTGGCAAAGTATCGCGGCAGGATTCCTGGGAATGTTGGTCGCGCTCTCCGCGCACAACGTGTTCGACAATTTGTTCGTGCACGGAATGGCGGTGCAGGTAGGGATCGGGCTGGGGATGATCGCGGTAATCAGCAATGACAAATTGCAAATGACAAATGAACAAACCGTGAAACGCAATTTGTCATTTGCTCATTAGTCATTTGTCATTCTCTCGGAGGACTTTTGGCAAAATTGTTTTCGTTCGATTCGAATAGCAATGGGGAACTGACGCGGTTTTTGAAATTTGCAACGGTCGGCGCGATTGGCGCGGTAGTTGATTTCGGCGTGCTCAATCTGTTGGTGTTGGGCGTCGAGATGGCAAAGGAGTACGCGAATCTCATTTCGGTGACGTGCGCGATCTTTAGCAACTTTACCTGGAATCGTTTGTGGACGTTTCCCGAATCGCGCGAGCGTCCGGTGCATACCCAGTTCGGCAAATTCGCGATGGTGAACTTGATTGGCTTGGGCATCAATCAGATCGTATTCCTGGTAACGGATGCCCTCATTTTCGCGCATCTCTTTCCGCATCCGATTGATTACAATTTCGCCAAGGCGACGGCGATCATCGTCGTGTTGTTTTGGAATTTTTTCGTGAATCGCAATTGGACGTATCGGGGAATTTAGTTGGATAGTTTGTTGGTTGGATAGTTGGATGGTTCGATCAGCCAACTAACAAACTATCCAACTATCCAACTATGCAACTGAAAATTGGCATTGACTTCACTTCCGCTTCACGCGAACGCGCCGGAATCGGACGGTATGCGCGCGAGTTGGTGCGCGCCTTGTCGCGCCTGGATCGCACGAACCGGTACGTCCTCTTTGTCCCGCGCGACGCGCATAACGATCTTCTGCGCTTCGATTGGCCTCCCAATTTTTCGATTGTGCGCGCGCGGTTGACCGAACGCTACCTCGCCGCGTTGTGGCAGCGCGCGCGCGTTCCCCTGCCGGTTGAAGTGTTTATCGGCGCGGTAGACGCGTTCTACTCACCCGACTTTCTCCTGCCGCCGACCTTCGCGCGGCGCAAACTCGTCACGGTGCACGATCTTTCGTACGTGCGCGTCCCCGAATGTTTTCCCGCGCCGCTGCTGAATTACCTCAACCGCGCCGTACCGCGCTCGGTTGCGCGCGCCGATCTCATTCTGGCGGACGCGGCAAGCACGCAGCGCGATCTCGCCGACGTGTACTGCGCGCCGCGCGAAAAGATCCGCGTCTTGTATTCCGGCGTCGATCCGCGTTTTCGTCCCGATGTGGCGGATGACGCGCGCGCGCGCGTACGCGAATTGACGCGCGGCAAGCCGTACGTGCTTGCAGTCAGCACGATTCAGCCGCGCAAGAATTACGCGCGGTTGATCGAAGCGTTTGCGCGAATTGCGAATTGCGAATTGCAGATTGCGAATTCGCAATTCCTATTTCGCAATTTGCAGTTGGTCATTGCCGGTGGGCGCGGCTGGATGTACGAGGAAATTTTTGAAACTGTCGAACGCTTAAACTTGCGCGAGCGCGTGCTCTTTCCCGAATTCGTCGCGGACGACGATTTGCCCGCGCTGTACGCCGATGCGACGCTGTTTGCCTATCCATCGTTGTACGAAGGATTTGGTTTGCCGGTCGCGGAGGCGATGGCGTGCGGCGCGCCCGTTGTGTGCTCCAACGCGTCGTCGCTCCCGGAGGTCGCAGGCGATGCCGCGCTGTACTTTGATCCGCGCGACGTGGACGCGATCGCGGACGCGCTGCGCCGCGCGCTCGTGGACGAAGCATTGCGCGCCGATTTACGCGCGCGCGGTTTCGCGCAGGTCAAGCAGTTTACGTGGGACAAGGCGGCGCGCGAACTGCGGCAATATCTGGAGGAATAAGGATGGAGGCATCGTTCCTAATCAACCTGATCGGCTGGATCGGTTCCGCCGCCGTTATTCTCGCGTACGTCCTCGTCTCGTTGAATCGCTTGCGCGGCGATTCGGTCGTGTACCAGCTTCTGAACTTGCTCGGCGGAATGTTTCTGATCGTCAACACGATTTTCTGGGGCGCGTATCCTTCGACGTTTGTAAATTTCGTCTGGGTTTGCATCGCGCTTTTCGCGCTTGCGCGCATTGCGCGCCGTTAATTTGGCGCGTTTGGCATCTTTGGCATATTTGGCACATTTGGCATATTTGATATGCAAGACGCGACGCTTGTTTTTCTCACGCGCGACAATCAGATTCTCTTGGGATTGAAAAAGCGCGGTTTCGCGCAAGGCAAACTCAACGGCTTTGGCGGCAAGATCGAAAACGGTGAAACGATTGAGGATGCTGCGGCGCGCGAGTTGCGCGAGGAATGTGGTGTCGAGGTTGACTTGAACGACCTTGCGCCCGTCGCGCGCTTGGAGTTTTTCTTCCCGGCAAAGCCCGAGTGGGATCAGATCGTTCACGCGTTTTTGGCGCGGCGCTGGCGCGGTGAGCCGCGGGCGATGATCTTCGTTTCGGCCATTATGCCCCAGCGATAGCTGGAGCGAGATATGCTTTCGGTTTTGGCTTGGACCGTTTTTGAGCGGGCCAGCCCGGGAGATCCACTCGCTCCAAGACCCAGTCA
>VGOB01000090.1 GCA_016865935.1 Chloroflexota bacterium
AAGGCGTGGGTATGCGCTGGAGCGAGGACGGTTTCAATCATCTGTTGCATCTACGGCTCGCTTGGGTCAATGGGCGCTTCGATGCCTTGTTTGCATCCGAGCCCTCCCCCAATTGGTAGATGCGCCCGACAACAACGGATTGAACGGACACTTGTCCTCTGGTCTGTCCGTTTAATCCGCACTTGTCCGTTGTCCCTCCCCGGAGCCGCTTATGCCTGACCAACCACAGCCACCGCTGACCCGCAAAGAACTCCTCGCGATCATCGCACAAGCCGAGCGCGAAAAACAGACAGAACTTGATTTGTCCGACAAAGGCATATCTGAACTCCCTGACGAAATTGGCAAGCTTGAAAGTTTGAGACATCTTTCTCTCTGGAACAATCTTCTAACTAGGTTGCCCAACTCCATCGGCCAACTCGCGAATTTGGAGGAGCTTCGCCTATGGCACAATTACTTGGCTACGTTACCCGAATCCATCGGCAACCTTACAAATCTGAAATCACTTGACCTCGGCAGTAATCAACTGGTCATGCTGCCCGAGTCCATCGGCAAACTCACCAACTTGCAGTTGCTGGACCTTAGTGGCAATCGCCTGACTACATTGCCCGCTATTTTGGCGCGGTTGGAGAAACTCTGGAATCGGCAATTACTGGATGCCTGGCTGCCTACTTTTTCGGAGGAGGATCTCAATCTCAACTTTAATCCCCTCAACCCCGTGCTCAAGAGCGCATACAAACAAGGTTTGCCCGCGCTCCGCGCGTACCTCCGCAGTCTTGAGAAGGAAGCAGAGCCACTCTACGAAGCCAAACTCATTCTCGTTGGCGAGGGTGGTGTCGGAAAAACAACTCTGCTGAAAGCGTTGACGGGACAAGAACCGCGTGCAGATGAACCCACCACACACGGCGCGAAAATTGACGTCAAGGCGTTGCTTCTGCCGCATCCAGAAAAACAAGGCGTCGAGATTCAATTCAACTCGTGGGATTTCGGCGGGCAAGATGTCTATCGCGTCACGCGCCAATTCTTTTTCAGCCGCCGCTCCGTCTACCTGCTCGTGTGGGAGCCGCGCAAAGGCGTGCAAGCATCGCAGGTGGAAGATTGGCTCAAGATCATTCGTCTGCGCGTCGGCGACGATGCGCGCGTCATCGTCGTCTCGACGCACTGCAAAACAGGCGAGCGCATCGCGCGCATTGACAAGCCCGTGCTGCTGCGCGACTTTGGCTCGATGATCGTCGGCTTTCACGAGGTGGATAGCATGGTGGACGATCCCGCGACTGGTGAAAAAGTCGGCATCGCGGAACTCAAGACGATAATTGCGGACGCGGCAAAGAATCTCGAGCAGATGGGGATGCCTTTCAATCGCGATTGGCGCGCGGCGCGCGACGAACTCCTTGCGATGAAAGCGCCGTGCATCGCTTTCGCCAAATTTGCCGATGTATGCGCGCGGCATAACTTGGACGACATTTCGACCAAGACGCTCGCGACCCTGATGCACGATTTGGGCTACATCGTCTATTACGGCGACGACGAGCGATTGAAAAACGATGTGGTGTTGCAACCCGAATGGCTGACCAAAGCGATTGGCTTTGTCTTGGAGGATCGCAAGACGCAAGAGATGGACGGCATCCTGCCCGACGAGCGTTTGAAAGAGGTCTGGTGGGATCATCCTTTCAAGGGCGAGCAAAAGTACGATCCCGCGCTCTATCCCTTTTTCCTGCGGCTGATGGAAAAGTACGATGTGTCGTATCGGCTCGAAGAAGGGAACGCGGTGCTCGTCGCGCAACACGTACCGCAAATTCGCCCCGTCCTCCCCTGGCTTGCCGATGACGAACCGACGCGCGGCAATCGTCGCATCGCGATGGTTTGCGCGATGGAAGACGCGCCCCCTGGCTTGGTCCCGTGGATGATCGTCCGCACACACGATTACGTGTACGATTCGACGAGGCACCGCTTACACTGGCAAAAGGGAATGTTTCTGCGGAACAAGCCACACGGCGAAGCGATGCTCGAACTGCGCGACCGCGAATTTCACATCTACGCCCAAGCCGTCTGGCCCGAGTTCTTTATGAACGTCCTTCGCAAGACGCTGCAAAAACTCATCACCGACAACTGGCCTGGGATGGATGGGCGCTACTATTTCGCCGTGCCGTGCAAGAATCGCGTTGATGGGAAAATATGCGATGGTCGCTTTCGCATTGATGCGCTGCGGAAATTTCTTGAGGATGGCGATGAAACGATTCGTTGTCAATCCTGCACCAAACGACAGAACATCGTGGAATTGCTTTACGGTTTCGAGGAAATGGGCTTACGCGATCAACTTGCAGAAATCCTGAAATCCGAATTTGCAGAACAGAACAGCCGCATCGCCAACTACGTCTTCGCCGTGATGCAAGCAATCGCCAGCGAATCGAAAGAAGGTCCGCGCCTCTTCACCATCACGCCAATTGACGCCGATTGGAAAAAGAAACTGTTCGCTAAACGCTACCGCTTGCACTTGTGGTGCGAGGCAGATGGTTGCCAACATCCAATCATCGAAAAGGGCTTGGGCGTTTATGAATTTGACACAAGCCAGGACTGGGTCAAGCGCGTCGCGCCGTACGCCAATTTCATCGCGGGCGTTCTGAAAACCGCGCTGCCGCTCGTCGCGCCCGCCGTCAACTCCTTCTTCGGCGCGGACACGATCAAGAAATCAGGTTTCGAGGACGAACTGAACCTGACGAAAGAGGCGACGAGCAAATTGTTCCCAGAAGTCAAACCATCGGATGCGCCAGTTTTGCGCGAGGGCGGCTTGGATGAAGTCAACCGCTCTGGCGTTCTCGCGCTCCACGCGCTCCTGCGCGAACTCGATCCGAACCACGCGAAACTGGGACTCAAGCGCGTTCCCACCTACACCGGCGATTTCCGCTGGCTCTGCCAAAAGCACTACGACGCCGCGCAGCCCAAGATTCCAGACAAGATCGTTTAGTGTCATTGCGAGGAGCGTACTTTGCGACGAAGCCGCCTGCGGCGTCCAAATCGCAGATTGGGGATTGCTTCGCCGCTACGCGGCTCGCAATGACACTTGCATAACCAAAATGGCTCTCCCAAATCCATTCACTTCTGCCGACGAACGCCACGCGCTCGCGCGTGCGTACGTCCCTGAACACATTCCCAGTTTAATGGCGGCGATTTCGCGTGCCGCGCCGTTTCTGATCGAAGACTATCTCGGCTTGGCGAAAGACAACTGGGTGATCTTTATCGGCTATCCGCTGGAAACGCAATTCGATTCAGCGCGCTGCGACGCCATCGTCGCGCAAGCCATCGCTGCGTACCATCCCGAATACTTGTGGTTCATCGGACCCGCAATTCCGCCCGCGCTCGCGCGCGCGTGCCGCGCGCGCCAAAGCGATCAGTACTTGCGCCTCGATCTCGCGTCCACGCCGATCAAAGCCGCGTTGCAACGCGAAGTGAACCAAGCCGCCAAGACGCTCACCGTCGAACGCGCGCGCGTGTGGACGAAAGAACACCAGTCGCTCACCGACGAATTGACGCGCCGCGAAAAACTCCCGCCGCTGATTGCAGAACTGTACCGCGCGATGCCCGCGTACATCGCGCAGTGCGAAACTGCGCGCGTGCTGAACGCGCGCGACGCGCGCGGCGCGCTGACCGCGTTCTTCGTCGTCGAGTTCGCGGCAGAACAATTCGATACCTACATCCTGGGTTGTCACTCCAAGCAAAACTACGCGCCGCACGCGTCCGATTTGCTCTTTGCGGAAATGATCGCGGACGCGCGCGCGCGCGGCAAGCCCAGCATCAACCTGGGACTCGGCGTCAACCCAGGCATCACGCGTTTCAAAACGAAATGGGGCGGCAAGCCGTACCTAAAATACGAATTCTGCGAATGTTTCTACGGCGTCGAAAAAATTTCCATCGTAGACGCACTGTTGAAATTATGAGTTCCAACTCAACGAATACAAAGCGAATAAACGATGCAACGATTTAACGCTCTGAATTTCTGGGAAAAACCTCTCCGAATGATCTGGCGCGTCGAGAAAAATCAGCGCGCGTCGCACCTCGTCGGCACCGCGCACTTTTTCCCGCACAGTTTCGCGCGCGCGTTCACGCGCCTGCTGCGCGACGCCGCGACCGCGCTGTTCGAAGGTCCGCTCGACGATGCGAGTTCCGCGCGCATCGCCGAGTACGGCAGGCAGGGCGTAGGCGTTCCCACGTTCGTCGAAATGTTGACGCCCGAAACGATCCGCGCCATCGAACGGATTTTGCGCGCGCGGCTCGACAATCAGAACGGCGACGGATGGTTGTTGTCGCTCGTCGAGCGCAAGCCCGTGTACTTTGAATCGTTCACGCGCGACATTCGTCCCTGGGCGGCGTTTTTTTCGATCTGGCAAACGTATCTCGGTTGGAAATATTCGATGGACTTGCAGGGCTATCAGATCGCGCGCAAACTCGGCAAGCCGATCCAATTTCTCGAAACGCTCGACGAGCAACTCGCGGTGCTCGACAACATTCCCTTGGATCGGATCGCGCGGCAGTTGAACGATGTGGAAAACTGGGAGCGCTACAAAAACGAGTACGTCCAAATTTTTCTCGACGGCGATTTGGACAAAATGATGGCGTTCACGTCGCGCTTTGTCACACGCGGTCCCGTCGTCGTCGGCGCGCGCGATCAAATTCTGTTCGATCGGATGAACCCGATCTTCGCGCGCGAGGATGCAGTGGCGTTCATCGGCTTTCCGCACATTCCCGGCGTGACAAAACTTTTCCGCGACGCGGGCTACGCGGTGACGCAGGCGCGCGAATGATCACGCCCGCCGAACGCGCGATGATTTTGGCGCGCGCCTACATTCCCGAGCATCTGCCGCACTATGTCACCGCGATCTCGCAGACCGAGCCATTTCTCATCGGCGATTTTGTCGCGCACGCGCGCGGCGAACATTTGATTTTCGTCGGCTATCCATTGCGTTTCGATTCTAGGGTTGCTGTCATTTCGAGCGAAGCGAGAAATCTCGGTCCTGCTCAACGAGATTTCTCGTCGCAGCAAGCGCTCCTCGAAATGACAAAAACAGACATACCATTTTTCGACGACGCGCCAATGCTTGCTGCGCTCGACGATGCCAAAACGCGTTTCAAGCCGCGCGTCGTCTCGATTCTCGCGCCCGCGCTGCCCACCGCGTTGGAAAACTGCGTGCCGTCCGCACCCGACGAGTACTATCGTTTGGATTTGGCACATCTCATCGTGCCGCCTGTCATTGCGACCCTGAACGGAGTGAAGGGGAAGCAATCCCCAACCAACTTGGGGATTGCTTCGGCGCAAGAATCGCGCCTCGCAATGACACAGACACGCCTTCCGCAAAAAACGCGCAATATGCTGACGCGCGCGCGCCGCGAGGTTTCGGTGAGCGAAAGCAAGTTCGGCAAGGAGCACGCGCGACTGATCGAAGAATTCTTGCGCGCGCATCGCTTTGACGACGCGACGCGTTTGATCTTCCAACGCGTCTCCGAGTACGCCAAGTGCGAGACCGCGCGCGTGATCGACGCGCGGAATGCGCGCGGCGATCTCGTCGCATTCGACGTTGCCGATTTCGGCGCACAGCATTACGCGTTTTATATGTTCAATGTTCGCTCGCGCCAGCACAATCTTCCTGGCGCGTCCGATCTGTTGCTCGCGCAGATCATCGAACGCGCGCGCGCGGAAGGCAAACGCTACGTCAACCTGGGTTTGGGCGTTGATGCAGGCGTCGCGTTTTTCAAACGCAAATGGGGCGCGGCGCCGTTCCTGAAACATTGCGCGTGCGTTCAACGCGCGCCGCGCGCGGCGTGGCAAATTCTATTGGATCACGATGTGCGGTCATAGCCGAACGACGAAAGACGAAAATGCGTCGCCCGTCGTCGGTCACCTTCTCAGGGGAACGAATGACTCTGGTTGATTTTTCTAGCGCAACCATTCTGAGCGGCTTGATCATCACCGTCGCGCTCATCATCTTGGTGGCTGATTGGCGCGTCGCGCTCTTTGCGTTGCTCGCGCAGTACGTGCTGTCCGCGTCGTTGCTGGCAGGACTCGTGCCGCTCCCGCTGGCGATCGTCCGCGTCCTGTCCGGCGCGTTCGCCGCGGCGATTTTGTATTTCACGTTTCGCCGCGCGGCGGACAATCATCGCCGCGATCTCGCGCAAGCGGAAGACGACGCGGCGCGGCTCGTCGTCGCGCGCTTGTACCGCTTGCAAGTCTTCGTCGTCGGATTTCCGTTTCGCGTGTTCGCGCTCGCGCTCGTCGCCGTCGGCATCGTCGGCATCGCGTCGTCAATGACGTTCCTGGGTTTATCGTCCGATCTGTTGTTCGGCGGTTTGTGGCTCATCGCGGCAGGCGTGCTCGTCGCGATTCTTTCGCGCGATGTGTTGCGGCTGGGTCTCGGCATTTTGCTTTTCACGAGCGGCTTTGCGATTTTGGAAACGGCGACCGAAAGTAGTTTGCTGTTGTACGGCTTGATCAACATTTCCGATCTCTTGCTCGCGCTCGTGTGCGCGCATCTGGCGGCGTTGCCGCCGACGGACGGCTTGCGCCGCCGCCGAGGAGAATTGCGATGAACATCGCATTGCTGATCGCGCTGTGTCTCATCGCCGGAATCGCCGTCCGCTTGTTGCGGCGCTGGCAACGCCTTGGGTTGAGCGCGACGCTCATCGGCGTTGTGCTGCTCAGTGGATTTTTCGCGGCGATGCCGAGCGCGCCGGTTGTCGTGTTGGGACGATCGTTCGCGTCCGATTCCGCGACGCGCGTCTTTTTGGGGAGCATTCTCAGCGCGGCGAGCGCGTTGGCGGTGTTCGCGCCATTGGCGTTTCAGCGCGCCAGCGCCGCGCCGGCGCGTGTCGGCGCTAATTCGCAAGGTGCGTTTTTTTTCTGGGCGCTCGCGCCGCTGATCGCCGCGGTGACGCTGGACAGTTTTCCGTTGGCGGTCTTCGCCTGGGCGATCGGTTTGATCGTGCTGATGCTATCGGCGCGCCCGCAGAGCGAAGGGCGCGTTGGCGGCGCGGCGCAATTCTTACTGCTGATCGTGATCGCCAGCGCGAGTCTCCTGCTCGCCAATCGTTTTTTCGATCTCTATCCATTGACGCCCGAAAATCTCGACCTGGTGCGCGATGCGGTGATCTTTCTCGCGCTCGGTTTCGGTCTGCTCTTGGCGATTGCGCCGTTGCACATCTGGCTCGGTCCGCTTGCCGATGAATTGTCGCCGCTCGGGCTCGCGTTCCTCGTCGGCGTCGCGCAGCCGGTTGGCGTGTGGTTGTTGTTGCAACAAATGGGCGAGACGACCTGGCTGGTGCCGCGCTCGTCGTTGTTGACGGTGTTGTTGCTCGGCGGCGGATTGACCGCGCCGCTGGGCGCGCTGTTGCTCTTGTCCGAACGGCGCGACGCGCGTTGGCTGGCGTACCTGGGTCTGATTCCGTTAGGCAGCGTGTTGATCGGAATGGGGTTGGGGACGCGGCTCGCGCTGGCAGGCGCGTTGCTCGCGCTGGTCAATCGCGCGTGGGGCATCGCGCTGATCGCGGGCGGGCTGAGTTTCGCGCGGCATCATCCGGCGCGGCGATGGCAGCGCGTCGGCGCGAGCGCGATCTTGATCGGCGGGCTGGCGTTGGCGGGCGTCGCGCCGCTCGGTTTCGCCGCGAACTTTGCGATGTATCGCGATCTGAGCGCGAGCCATCCGATCTTGTTCGTCGCGCTGCTCGGATCGAACGGGTTGGCGGTGCTGGCGGTTTTGCGCGTGGTGTGGCGCAGTGTCAACGAAAAAATCGAGACAGAGGAAACGAACGCGGCGCGATTGATTCTGTACGCGGGAGTGTTGGTCGCCGCGCTGTTAGTCGTCGCGCTGATCGGCGCGGGAATTTTTCCGCAAGTGCTTGCCGAGCCGTTGCTGGAAACGGTGGGCAAGGCGAGTTACCTCAAATAGGAGCCAGGGGACAGGGGTCAGGGTACAGAAACCTGATCCCTGTACCCTGACCCCTGTCCCCTACTTTCCCCAGAAGAACCGCAGCATCTCGCCGATGTGCGCGCGCCAAAATCCCCACTGATGTCCTTCCGGATATTCCGCGCTTTCGACCGCGTAACCTTTGGCGCGCAGTAATTCCGCCAAGCGGTGTTGCGCGGCGACGAGATCGTTTTCGGGCTTGGCATCGCCGCGCCAATCGGTTTCAAATTCGCCGACGGTCAAATGGAAACGCGTGCCCAGGTTTTGCGCGGCGGCGTAATCGCGCAACAGCGCGTCCTTTTGATAACTGTAAAATCCCGACTGCCCGCCGACCAAGCCGAACACATTCGGGCGGCGGCGCGCGGCGTGCGCGGCGAGCAAGCCGCCAAAGGACGCGCCGATGATCGCGCGCGCGGACGCGTTCGCGCGCGTCGGATAATTGTCGTCCATCCACGGGACGAGTTCGTTCGTCAGAAAGCGGACGTACTGATTGTTGCGCGCGTATTCTTTCGCGCGATCATTCGGCTTGATCAAAACCGCGATGAACGGGTTGACCTCGCCGCGCTCGATCAGATAATCCATCACGCGCGGTAATTCGGCGAAATGCAAATAGCCGTCGCCGTCGGTAAAGTACGCCACGGGATATTCGACGTTGGAGGCGTAACGCGGCGGCAGGCAAATCCAAAACGTCTGCCGATCTTTCAGCACGTTGCTTGCCAACCAATGTTGTTCGACTGTGCCGCGCGCGGGCGGCGGCGCGGTCAGTTCGCGCGGCGCGCGATAAGCGGGCATTGCGATTTCAGAGTTGGGACCAAAGCCGAGCGGCGCGACGCGCGGGTTGCGCGGATCGAGGCGCGCGCGCCCGTTGACGACGACGCGATACTCCAGACGCGCCGCGCGCGGAAATCGCTCCACCCGATACCAGAGGGGGGTATCCGGCAAATAGTCCAGGTGCGCGGTCGGCTGCCAGTGCGTCCAATCGCCTTCCAGCGCGACGGTTTGCGCGTCGGCGCTGAGGTAGAAGAACGTCGCGCGCATATCTTCGATCAGCGGCGACGAATGGGCGTTCGCAAATTCGCGCACCAAGCGCGTCTTTGCCGCGACCGATTTGGCGTTTTCGAGTTGGAAGAGGAGTTCGTCGAAAGACATTGGAGTTTCAGGTTCGAGGTTCAAAGTTCAAGGTTGATCAACTTTGAACCTTGAACTTTGAACTAGATGACGCCGGCTTCTTGCATAACCTTCCGCAACGCGGCGCGGTCTTCGTCGCCGAGCGGACGGAGCGGCAGACGCGGCGGTCCGCCGTAATAGCCCTGGTTCAATTCTTCGAGCGCGGCTTTAAGCCCGGGTACGTTCCAGCGCGAGGTGACCGCCGCGTTCAGTGGCGTGAAGCGCAGTTGCAGCGCGCGCGCCTCGTCGTGCCGTCCGGCGCGGAACGCGTCGTACAGCGCGACACATTCGCGCGGCGCGACGTTGGCGAGCGCGGCGACCGCGCCTTGCGCGCCGACGCACAGCGCGGGATACAGATAGCCGCCCGACCCAGCCAGCACGGAGAAATCAGGACGCGCCGCGCGCACAATGTCCGCGTATTTCGCGACGTTGCCGCCGGAATCTTTGATGCCGACGATGTTCGGGTGTTGCGCGAGTTGAATCACGGTGTTCGCGTCCACGTCAATGCCGGTGGCGACCGGCATATTGTAAATGATGATCGGCAGCGGCGACGCGTCCGCGATCACGCGATAGTGGTTGATCAACGCCGCCGGTTTCATCTCGGCTTTGTAGTAACTGGGCGTGACGAACATCGCCGCGTCCGCGCCGAATTCGGCGGCGCGTTGCGCCAGCGCGATGCTCGCGCGCGTGGATTCCATTCCCGCGCCGACGAGAAACAGCTTATCGCGCGGAATCGCTTCGCGCGCGGCTTGCCATAGCGCGACTCGTTCGTACTCGGTCAGCATCACCGCTTCGCCGTTCGAGCCCAGGATGACGTAGCCGTGCAAGCCGGTTTGATTCCACAACGCGATATTCGATTTGAGTTTGTGCGGCAAAATCTCGCCCTCGGAATCGAATGGCGTTGGAACGGGCGGAAAAACACCTTCGAGTTTCATCGTTGATCCTTTCGTAATTGCCGATCTTACACTATAATCGGCGGAGCGCAAAATGGGAACGCGGCTCACAACACGAGCAAAACGACATACGCCGCGTACGCGAGCAATAAAAGCGCGCCGTCCAAGCGCGTCAGGCGATTGCCGTGGATCATCATCGGCAGCAAGCCAAGCGCGAAGAAAATCAGCGCGCCCAGATCGAGCAGACGCAAATCGCGCGCGGTGATCGGTTGCACGAGCGCGGTGACGCCGAGAATCAGCAAGATGTTGAAAATGTTCGAGCCGACGGCGTTTCCAATTCCGATATCGGCTTCGCCTTTGTGCGAGGCAATGACCGTCGTCGCCAGTTCGGGCAGACTGGTGCCGACTGCGACAATCGTCAGCGCGATGATGATCTGGCTGATGCCTAACGCTTGTGCGATCGCGATCGCGCCGTCGAGCAACGCGCGCGCGCCGAAGACGAGCAGTCCCAAGCCCACGACGATCAGCGCGAGATCGATCCACGCGGCGCGATGCGCGCGCGGCGGATCGTCGAGCGCGCGTCCATTGTTTTTACGCGCGCAGACGTACGTCCAAACGATGTACGCGATGCCGCCGCCGAGCAACAGCGCGCCATCGAGCCGACTGATCTCGCCGTCGCGCATCAGCGCGAGCAGCGCGAACGTGATCGCAATCATCAGCGGCACATCGCGCTTGACGGCTTGCGGGTTGCTGGCAATCGGACGAATGAGCGCGCCGAGCGCGAGGATCAAACCGATGTTCGCGATGTTCGATCCGACGACGTTGCCGAGCGCGATCGCGCTGTTGTGTTCGAGCGCGGCGCCGACGCTGACCGCGAGTTCGGGCGCGCTCGTGCCAATCGCGACAATCGTCAAGCCGACGACGAGCGGCGCGACACCCAGTCTGAGCGCGAGCGATGAACTGCCGCGCACGAGCATTTCCGCGCCGACCGCGAGGAGCGCGAGACCGATGAGAACGAGTAGGATGGACTGCACCATGGTTTAGAAAATTGTGTGTGATGTCTAGATTGTCATGCTGAACGCAGTGAAGCATCTCGTTATTGCAGAACGAGACTCTTCGCTCAGAGTGACATTGTGTTCGTGTCCCACGCGTTCACGCGCGGAATCCAGCGCGGCACGTTTTGTTTATAGGCGCGGTATTCTTCGCCAAACCGTTTTTCCAAAGTGCGCTCTTCGACGAGCGGAGTGTAAATCGCGTTGATCAACACGAACGCGCCAAACCAAACGAGCAGCGCGAACGCGCCAAACAGAATCGCTTCGCCGAGCAGAATGCAGAACACGCCGCTAATCATCGGATTGCGGACGTGGCGATAGACGCCGCTGATGACGAGATGCCTGGGTGGATCCCACGGCGCGAGCGTTCCCTTGCCAACCGTCGCGAAGAGCGAAATCGTCATCACCATCAGCGCGAGTCCCAGCGCGATCACTCCCGCGCCGACGATGGGCGGCAGCGAATTCAGCGGCGCGCTCAATCTCCACCCGATTGCGATGCTTTTGTTCGCGTTCAAAATGAGCGCGGGAATGAGGATGGTGACAGTGAAGGGGAGGGCGAGGATTGGAACCACGTATCTCAAGTGCGTCTTCTCGATTTCTACGCACGACGGATTAACAAGACTACGCCTGGGAAAACATAGTTCTTACTTTCCCCACTTGGCATCAAATTGCGTGCGCTTTTTGGGAATACCCAAGCAATCGTCGTATGTTGCAGTCTCTTGAGCTCATTCAAAAATCGCGCAAGTTCCAAGTCAAGGCGTTCTTTCTTCGACTTGTGTAGACGGGGAACAGCAAAAACAATACCGAGTTTCTGATAACCAGGTTCAGGAGTTTGCCTGCTCTCCTGGCACGCAATATTGATAGTGCTTTCAACACGGTCTATGTTTTTTCTCGTAGACGTGCCAATGTACGGCCAACATTGTTTTGCCTCCGCTAGAAATTCGTCCTTTCCGATTCCGAATTCTATATCACACCGCCCGACATATTTACGTTTGGTTCGTTTTGCTCCCGCAGGCTTTTTCTCTGTAATGAATTCCTCGAATACCCATCCGCCGCATAACCAAACAGCACCACAGAAAAAACCCAGTGATGCGCGTTCGTTATACCACCAAGGAGCATTGTTATCAGATTTTATCCAGTCCGAACCCAGTCTTTCATTCAATCTTTGCCATTTTTGCAGGACTCGCCGCAATGCCCTCGAATTGCAATTCCAAAGACCTTTGGTAAGGTTTTCCATTTTGCCTCTTCGCGTTCGTCCGCGTCCCAATTTCCTGCAACCTGAAACTTGAAACCTGAAACTACGCAACTCCCGCCACCGTCACCTTCTCACTCTCCAGCCGCAACGAAATCGCCTGCGACACGCCGTCCTCGCTCATCGTGATGCCGTAGACCGCGTCCGCGCTTTCCATCGTCGTGCGATTGTGCGTGATGACGATGAACTGCGTGCCAGCCGTCAGCGTTCGCAGCGCGTCACGAAAACGCGCAACGTTCGCTTCGTCGAGCGCGGCATCCACTTCATCCAACACGCAGAACGGCGTCGGCGAAACCTTAAGGATTGCGAACAGCAGCGCGGTTGCGGTCAGCGCGCGCTCGCCGCCCGACAACATCGCGAGATGCGCGGAGCGTTTGCCCGGCGGACGCGCCACCACGTCAATGCCGGTTTGCGTAATATCTTCGGGATTCGTCAGTTCGAGGCGCGCGGTGCCGCCGTTGAATAGAATCGTAAAAAATTTCGTGAACTCGACGTTGACCGCCTTGAACGTCTCTTGAAATTTCTCGCGCATAATCTGGTCGAGTTCGGCGACGGCAAGATTGAGTTTTTCAATCGCGTGCTGTGCGTCAGTCGTTTGCTCCGTCAGAAAAGCGTGGCGTGTTTTCAACTCGGCGTATTCTTGCGGCGCGCTCGGATTCACCGCGCCCATATATTTCAACTGATTCCGCAACCGCCGAATTTCTTTTTCGAGTCCTTCGGGCACCTCGGTCACAACAGGCAGCGCGACGACTTCCTCGCCCATCTGCAAACGCAACTGCGACGGCAAGTCCGCGTCGAAGACGATCGCCGTATCGCGCGTCGCGCCGTTCATCTCATCCGCGATCTTGATCTCAGAAACGATTCGTCCCGACGCGAGATCGTCTTCGATTTCCGCTTCGAGCCGCGCGATTTCCGCGCGCGCGCGTTCCGCGTCGAGGACCGCGCGATTGTGCGCGTCCTCGAATTCCGCCAGCCGCGCGCGTTCCAGCGATTCCTGCTCTTCCAATTCGACTTGCGCTTTTTCGGTGTCCGCGAGCCGCGTTTCAATCGGCGCAACCGTCTGATCGTTCTCCGCGAGCGCGCGCGCGGTTTTATCGGTTTGCGCTTTGTACTCTTCGCGCTGGGTCGTCGCGGTTTCCACCTCGCGCGTGAACGCGTCGACGCGGCGCGTCTTTGCCGCGATTTGCGCGTCGTACTGCGCGAGTCCGCCGCGCGCCGCCTCTTCGACCGCGCGCGCGTTTGCGACTTCGCGCTCGGCAATCGTCAGCGCGGCGCGCAGTTCGGCGATTTGGGCGCGCGCGGTTTCGAGCACGCGTTCCGCCTCCGCGCGTTTGAATTCGAGCGAGGTGAGCGCATCGGCTTGGACGCTCAACGCCGACGCCGCGCGTAGACCGTCTTCGTACACGCCGAGCCGTTCTTTGAGCGCGGCAAGTTTTTTCGCAAGCGCGCGAATTTCGGGCTGGCTCTCTTCGAGCAGCGACTCGGCGTGCGTCGCGCGATATTCCAGATCGCGCAAATCTTTTTCTTGCGCGGCGACGCGTTGCGCGGCGCGATCGCGCTCCTGCTCTTTCGCTTGCCGTTCAATCGCCGCCTGCTGAATTCGTCGTTCCTGCGCGCGTTTGGATTCGGTCAGCGATTCGGTTTCGGCGCGGGCTTCGTCGCGCTGCTGCGTCGTAAAACGCAAACGCTCTTCCAGCACCGCGAGTTCGCGCAGGTACGTCGCGTGCGTCTGCTCGAGTTGCATCCGCGCGCGCCGCGCATCGGCGAGTTGCGCGCGCAGTTCCTGTCCTTGGCGGCGCAGGTGCGCGAGTCGCGCGGCTTGGTCTTGCACGCCCGCGCGCCGCGCGGTCAAGATTTCGCGCGCGTTCTTTTCGCGCGTCGCGGCTTCTTGCGCGTGATGCTGCGCGCGCGCCCAGTGAAACGCGTACCACAAGCGCAGTTTGTCGTCGAGCGATGCCACGACCCCGTCGTAGTTTTTCGCGCGTTCGGCTTGGCGCGCGAGCGAAGGGAGGCGCGGCGAAATTTCGTTGATGATGTCGTTGACGCGGATGAGGTTCTGCTGCGTTTCGGCAAGTTTGGCGAGCGCGTTCTGGCGTTTCGATTGATACAGCCCGATGCCTGCCGCCTCTTCGAACAGCGCGCGGCGTTCTTCGGGGCGCAGCGACAATGCTTGATCGACCAAACCTTGCCCGATGACGGCGTAGGTGTTGCGCGCAAGCCCCCAGCGCGCGAGGAGTTCCATAATATCGCGCAAGCGGACGCGCGAACCATTGAGGAAATATTCGTTGCCGCCGTCGCGATACGCGCGGCGACCCAGGGTCACTTCGGAGGGATTCGAGCGGAGCAATTCGGTCACAGGATCAACTTTGGTTTTTTCCTCTGCGACCTCTGCGTTCTCTGCGGTTTCTGCGCGCGTCCACGGTTCGGGATTCTCCAGCGTCATCGAAACTTCCGCCATTCCCATTCGTGGACGCGTCGCGCTGCCGGTGAAAATCACGTCTTCGGTTTTCTTGACGCGCAACTCCAAATGTGATTGCTCGCCCATCACCCAGCGTACCGCGTCGGCAATGTTCGATTTGCCCGAACCATTCGGTCCGACAATCGCGGTGACGCCGAGATCGTAGACAAAATGCGTCCGATTGGCAAACGTTTTGAAACCGTGAAGTTCGAGATGCTTTAGATACATGGAGATTAGAGATTGGAGATTAGAGATTTACGATTGCGGGGACAGTATACAACAAGAGAGGTAGATAAACAAATGGCGAAGCATTTTTCTGAACTGCGAAAAATGCTTCGCCGCTACCGCGTGCAAACCTGGTCGCGTCCAGCTTGCTTGGCGGCGTACATCGCCTGGTCGGCGCGCTGGATCAACGCGTCCAGCGTCGCATCGCGCACATGCTCAATCGCCACAACGCCGATGCTTACGGTGAAACGCAACGGGTCGCGCGCCGTGTCAATCGTCAGCGCGCGGATGCCTTGGCACAATCGCGCGGCGCTTTGGCGCGCGGTCTCCCAATCGGTTTCGGGCAGCAGGGCGATGAATTCTTCGCCGCCATAGCGCCCCAAAATATCTGCCGCGCGTAAACTGCTTTGCAAATACGCGGCCAGTTTTTTCAACGCCTGATCGCCGATGGCGTGACCGTACCGATCGTTGATCCGTTTGAAATGATCCAGATCGATCATCAACGCGGCGAGGGGGTGGCGATAGCGTTGCGCGTGCTGGAACGCTTGCTCGCCCAGGATGAACAGATGCCGCCGATTGAACGTCTCGGTCAACGGATCGGTGATGGCGAGGCGATGCAGTTCAGCCGTGCGTTCTTTGACGATTTCTTCCAGGTGATCGCGCTGATGCCGCAACGCGTCTTCGGCTTTGATCCGTTCCGCGATTTCTTGCTGGGCTTGCTGGTACAGCCGCGCGTTTTCGATCGCGATGGCGGCGTGGCAGGCGAAGGTCTGCAAGCGTTCCGCGTCGATCGTCGTGTACGCGTTCACCGTCGCGCTGTTCGCGTTCAAGAACCCGACCACCTGATCCTGGATGATGATCGGCGCGCCGACGTACGCGCGAATCCAGGAATGTTCGGGTCGCGCAGATTTCCAGGTTTTGTCCTGCGCGACATCGGGAATGACGATGGGTTGGCGCGTCGCGCGCATCTGTTGCAAACTCGCGGCATTCACGACGTTCAACGTCGTCGTGGTGAGCGTATCGGCGGTGCCATAGTGCGCGTACCCGCGTCCGCGAAAAACGCGCGCCAGGTCCTCCGCTTCGATCATCATCACGTTGCTCGTGTCGCTGGGGACCACTCGCGCGAGTTGTTCGAGAATGTGGTCAATCACCTGATCGTAGTCGAGCGTACTGCTGAGCGCGGCGCTGGCTTGGCGCAACGCGTCCGCCCATTGATGCTGGCTCTGTTCGCTCTGCGCGAGTTGCTTGTACTGCGCGACCTGCCGCGCGTTTTCGATCGCGATCGCGGCTTGAACGGCGAGCGCGGTCAGCACTTGCGCGTCGGTTTCGCCGAAAGGGTGCGCGTGCTTTTTGTTTTCCGCTTCCAGCACGCCGATTTTGCGATCCTGGAATTTGAGCGGCACGGCGAGGAGCGAATGCGCGTGATAGCCGATCAGATCGCCGACGCGCGCGTAATAGTGCGGATCGCCACGCGCGTCGTTCACGATCACGGGCTGAGCGCGCGTGAACGCCGCGCCCGCGATGGACGCGGCAATCGGCACGGGAATATCGAAGAGGCGATCCTGATACAGCGCGACGGCGGCAAAGCGCAGCGTGTCGTTGGAATGTTCGTCCAACAACAAAATCGCCGCCGTCTCGCAGTCGGTCAATTCGGTGGCGGCGTGAACGATGTTGTGCAAAATCTGTTCGAGCGACAAGGTGGAAATCAATTCCTGGCTGATTGCCAGAATGCGTTCCATTCGGCGCAGTTGAATTTCCGTCGTCATATCATAATTATATCCACATTGGGGGAATTCGTCACATCAGATTGCGTAGGGGCGCAATTCAATTGCGTTCCTACATTATTTGTTCCGTCACCTTCAGCGCCTCGTCAATCGCCTGGTCGAGCGTCATCTGCGCGCCTTGCGCCCACGCGGCGTCGAATTCGGCGGGGTTGAGCGCGGCGCGCGCCTCGGCAATCGAGCGTTCATGCACACCCAGCTCATACGACTCCAAAATTTTTACAGACGCGGCGCGCCAGGTTTCAACGGCGGAAGAAAATCGCGCAGCGTCCGCAAATAAACCCAATCCGTTTACGATTGCGGTCAGTCCAATCAAAATATACGGTGGGGAATATTGTATTTTTAGCTCTCGCACAATCGCTATGCTTTCACGATACAATGTCCGCGCTGTTTTGTAATCACCTAGTCCAATCACCGCGAGCGTCAGATTAGTCAACGCAATAGCGACATTGCGTTGACTGCCAACTTGACGTTGCATGGCAAGGGCTTGATCAAGCCAACGGTGTGCTTCGGCATAATCGCCGCGCAAGAGTGCCAACATTCCGAGACTATTGAGTGTACCGCCAATATCTTTACTCACACCCAATACACGTTGAAGCTCCAGTGCAGACTGGAGGAATGTTTGCGCCACCGAATGTTTGCCCTGATCACGCGCGAGCGTACCAAGTTCGTTGAGTACCAGAGCGATGAGAGTTTTTTCGCCGATCGCTTGAGCCAATGCCAAACTTTCTTGCAAGCAAATTTCGGCTTGGGCATAATTCCCCTGCGTCCGCAGAGAAGTGCCAAATCTTTTGAGCATATTGGCAATCACCGCTTTGTTGCCGATCTCGCGCATTATTGCCAAACCCTCTTCGTAAAATCGTTGCGCCGATACCCAGTCATCGCGCTTGTCTACAACTACCCCCAGATTGGTTAGTGAAGATGCTATGCCCAACCTATCGCCAATTTCACGGCGGATGGCAAGTGATTCCAACAACAGCAACTGCGCAGCCGCAAGGTCACCGCGCCTATCGGTGGAAGCCGCGAGACTATCGAGTCCATCGGCGATTAGTTTCTTCTGATTTAATTCCCGTGCCAGTTTTAGTTGCTCTTTATACCTTTCTTCCGCTTGCAGCAGGTTGCCCTGTTGGCTGTCCACGTACGCCAAACCGCCCGATGCTTCCGCGATTCTCATTCGGTCGTTTGATTCACGCGCAAGTTGGAGACCCAATTCAAGCAATGTGCGTGCGGCGGCATAATCACCCTTACGACTCAACACGTTGCCTTGGCCGATTAGCGTGCGGATGCGTCCAGATAGATTGTTCAACGATTCCCAGTTCGCCTGCGCGCGTTTGTACGATTCTAGCGCTTCGACATAGTCGCCGCGTCGTCGGAACAATTCGCCAAGCGCAAACTGACTGCGCGCAATCAAGCCTGGGTCGGCGGTTTGTTCGGCCAACTTCAGTGCCGCGCGATAGTCTTGTTCGGCAGCTTGCCCGCGTCCCACCAACTCGAAAATCGCGGCGCGTTTGAGCAGAATGTCGGCTTGCTCCTGCTGTGTCATCGCGCGGAGCGATTCTGAGCGGGGCGCAGCGGAGTCGAAGGATTGCGACGAAGCAAGCTCCAAATTTGCAGGCGGGGATTGCTTCGCTTCGCTCGCAACCCTGGCACTGCCCGCCAGGGCAAGTGTGACATCGAGCAAGCGCGTGTAAAAACCAATTGCCGCATCATTCGCATACGTTTTCTCCGCCGCCTCGCCCGCCAATCCCAGATAGTGGCGTTCCTTCTCCGCGTCTTCGGCGTAGCGGTAGTGATACGCAAGTAGTGGATAGTGGATAGTGGGTAGTGATGAGATTCTCTGACCACCGACCACTGACCACTCACCACTAGTTTCATACCACTCCGCCACAAGACGATGCAACTCGCGGCGTTGCGAAAACAACAACGTTTGGTACGCCGCTTCTTGCGTGATGATGTGCTTGAAGAGATACGTCAGGTCAGGTTCGAGCGTCTCCACAAACGTAAAATCCGCTTGCGTCAGCGCGGTGAGATGCGCTTTGAGCGATTCGTCAATCATCGTCGCATACTGGGTGACGACGTGCTGCAGCGGCGTGTACGCAAACGCGCGTCCGATGACGGCGGCAACTTTGATGACGAATTGGCGCTCGGACGGCAGGCGATCAATACGCGCGAGAATCAGACCGTGCAGCGTGTCGGGAAGTGTGCGCGACGCGATTTCAAGGTCGCCGATGATGCGGACCGAGACCTTCGAGGTCTCCAAGACCTCGAAGGTCTGGATGACGCCCGTATCGCGCAAATTGAAAACGAGTTCCTCCGCGAAAAAGGGATTACCATTCGCGCGCGCCTGCACCAATTCGATCAGCGGCGCGGGAAGTGCGTCAGGCGTCACATTCAAACGATTCGCGAGCAGCGCGACGATGTTGTCGGGCGCGAGCGCGCCGAGTGCAAGCGTTTGCGTGATGCTCATCGCGCACAGTTCGGCGAACACTTTTTGCCCCACGCTGTTTTCGTCCAGCGGGCGGTTGACGAGGACGAACAGCAGCGGCGCGCGCGCGAGCGATGACGCGCGCACGATTTGCAGCGCGAGTTGCCACGACAAGCCATCGAGCCAGTGCGCGTCTTCCAGCACCAGAATCAACGGGCGTTCGTTCGTCCACGCGCGCAAGAGCGCGGTCAACACCAGCGTCACATTTTGCTGGCGCAAATTCGCGTCGAGCGATTGCGTGAGTTCATTTTCAGGAATGCCGAGACCTAGCACATCGTTCAGCACGGGCAACCGTTGCGCGTGATCGGGGATCAGTTGCGGGATAAGCGATTCGATGCGCGTGCGGCGTTCGTTCGCGTCGCTCACCGCGTCCAATTCAAAGTACGAGTTGAACACATCGCGCCACGCGCGGTACGGCGTCTGCTGTTCGATGCTTTGCCCGTTGCCGATCAGCCCCACCAAGCCGCGTTCGCGCGCCGCGCGTTTCAATTCGTCCACCAAACGCGATTTGCCGATCCCCGCTTCGCCTTCGACGATCAACACGCGCGTCGCGCCGACTTGCGCTTCGTCCAACATTTTCTCGATGGTGGCGATTTCCGCGCGCCGCCCAATGATTGTTGATTGCTGATCGCTGACGGCTGACCCTTCGACTGCGCTCAGGGCAGGCGGCTGACCGCTCGTCGGCTTGTAGACGCGCACCAACCCCGCCTTGCCCTTGACGCGAATCGGCGACAACGTTTCGAACGCGATCCGTTTGCTCGCGGCGCGATAGACGTTGTAATCGCACCGAATTTCGCCGACGGGCGCGGCTTGCATCAAGCGCGCGGCGAGGTTCGTCGCGTCGCCCATCGCGCCGTAGGTGCGGCGCGCGGTGCCGCCGTACGCGCCCACGCGCATTTGCCCTTGCGCGATGCCGACGCGCGTTGTCATTGCGAGGAGCGATCCTGAGCGGAGCGAAGCGGAGTCGAAGGAGTGCGACGAAGCAATCTCCGCCTCGCGAATTGGGGATTGCTTCGCCCCTTCGGGGCTCGCAATGACAGATTGCAGTTCGAGCGCGGCGCGGACGGCGCGATGCGGATCGTCGTCGTGCGCGAGGGGCGCGCCAAAGACGGCGTAGAAAAAACTTCCCTTGTCGCCAATCGTCAATTGCAAGACCGCGCCTTCGGCGCGATGGACGATCTGTTGCGCGCGGCGAAGGTACGCGTCGAGTTTCGCGCCGGCGTCCACGTCGTCGTCATAGTAGACTTTATCGGAAATAGTGTATACTACGGGGCATGATAACTTATGCCACTTTGAAAAAGAACCCCCGCCGATTTCTCAGCATGACGAGCCTGACCGTCCCCGAGTTTGAGGCCTTGCTTCCTACCT
>VGOB01000091.1 GCA_016865935.1 Chloroflexota bacterium
GCATATCATTCAGGTTCAAGTCTTCCAACATGGCTCAAGTATAAGCGGATGTGAGCAACTTGTCTATCCCAATTAAGTAGGATTGACTATTGCGAAAAGATTACCCCAAGTTATTGAGAAGATACAAAATCTTGACACTGTGCGGTATCTCTGGTATACTCACGCCCATAGATTCGCACAAGGAGGTGACGGAGCAAGACACGATCACCCTTTTATTTTTACGTCATCTGATCTCAATCTTACGATGCTCGTGGAGGAGAAAATGAAACGCACCATTCTCGTGTGTACGATTGTTTTGCTCGCGCTGATCGTCGTCGCCTGCGCGCCCGCGCCAACCCCCGCGCCCACTGCCGCGCCGCCCACCGCCGCCAAGCCGACCGAAATGCCCAAGCCCACCACCGCGCCCGCCGCAACCTTGCCCGATCTCAAAGGACGCGCGCTCAAAGTTGGCAGCGACACCACGTATCCCCCGTTCGAATCCATCAACGATAAAAAAGAGATCGTCGGTTTTGACGTTGACCTCGTGATGGAAATCTGCAAAAAGATCAACTGCAAGGCGACGTTCATCACCGCCGATTTCGACGGACTGTTGATCGCGGTCAACAACAAGACCTACGATTTTTCGATCTCCGGGTGGACGATTACCGACGAACGCGGCAAGACGGTTGACTTTGGTTTGCCGTACCTGAAGAACACCCAGGTCTTGCTCGTTCGCTCCGATGAAGCCGTCGTCAAGGACGTGCCGGATTTGAAAAAGCCCGAAGTCATCGTCGCGGTGCAACTCGGTACCACCAACTCGATCACTGCCAAGAAATTGGTCGCCGACGCGAACAAGCAGGTGAAAGAATTCCAGGATTTCCCCGCTGCCGTGCAGGCGTTGCTGAACAAGCAAGCCAGTGCCGTCGTGATTGACACCTTTGCCGCTTCGGATCTGATGGAGCAAAACAAAGGCAAGATCAAAATGACCGGCGCGCAATTCGGCGACGAAGCCCTGGGAATGGTCTTCCGCAAGGGCGATACTGAACTCAAGAGCGCGTTCGATGCTGGCTTGAAAGCCGTGTTTGCCGATGGCACCTGGGCCAAACTGTGCAATCAATGGTGGAAGGATATTACACCCAAACCCGATTGCACCGGCGCCGGTTTGCCGCTCAAGTAGAATTGTTGCGCCCGCTGTAGGGGCGAGGTGACCTCGCCCCTACCAGGCAAATCATGGCAGACCCCGCCTCAGCCAAACCGCCGCCTGCCCGCGCCGGTCGCGCGTTGCCGATGCCGGACTGGGCGCGCTTTCCGTGGTGGGTGATCATTCTCATCCTCGCCGGAATTCTGGCGGCGACGACCATCTTCACCAGCGCCGACTATACCAGCATCATCACGCTGCTGAGTAGCGGCATTTACCTCACGCTGTACGTCACATTCTTCGCGTACGCGCTCGCGCTCGTCGTCGGCTTGCTTGCCGGATTGATGCGCGTCTCGCGCAACCCGGTGCTGAACACCGTCGGCACGTTGTACGTCGAAGTCGTTCGCGGCATTCCGCTCCTCGTTCAAATTCTGTACTTTTTCTACGTGATCGCGCCCGCGCTCGCCGATCGCACGCCCGAGCCATTCGATCAACTGTTTCGCAGCGAAGTCAATATGGGCATCATCGCGCTGGCGATCGGCTACGGCGCGTATCTCGCCGAAACGTACCGCGCCGGAATCGAAGCGATTCCGCGCGGGCAGATGGAAGCCGCGCGCTCGCTCGGAATGAGTTACGTCCAAGCGATGCGGTACGTCGTCCTGCCGCAAGCGCTCCGGATCATTCTCCCGCCGCTCGGCAACGATTTCGTCGCGATGTTGAAAGATTCCGCGCTGCTTTCGGCGATCAGCGTGAAAGAATTGACGCTGTGGACGCGGCAACGCAGCGCGAACACCTTTCGTCCGCTGGAACATTGGACGATTGCGGCGTTGTTGTACTTGACGATGACGATCGGTCTCTCGCTCCTCGTTCGTTATATCGAACGTAAATTTGCGATCCCAAAATGAATTCCGAATCTCCGATCATCCAAATCGAAAACGTGCATAAACGTTTTGGTAAAGTCCACGCCTTGCGCGGCGTCAGCACGACGGTGCGGCGCGGCGAAGTGCTCGTCTTGATCGGACCGAGCGGCTCTGGCAAATCTACTTTGTTGCGGTGCATCAACGGCTTGGAGCGTCCGGAATCGGGGCGCGTGATCGTGGACAATATTCCGTTAGACAATTCGTCCGAGCATATCAACGCGGTGCGCGCGGAAGTGGGCATTGTTTTTCAGCAATTCAATCTCTTCCCGCATCTGAGCGTTCTGCAGAACATTACGCTCGCCCAACAGATCATCCGCAAACGCACGCCGGACGAAAGCAAAAAAATCGCGCGCGCACTGCTTGCCAAAGTCGGCATCCCGGAAAAAGCGGACGCCTATCCCGCGCAACTTTCCGGCGGACAGCAACAGCGCGTCGCGATCGCGCGCGCGCTGGCGATGAATCCCAAGATTATGCTCTTCGACGAGCCGACCAGCGCGCTCGATCCGGAAATGATCAAAGAAGTGCTAGACGCGATGCTCCTGCTCGCGCGCGAAGGAATGACGATGGTCGTCGTCTCGCACGAGATGGGCTTTGCGCGCGCCGCCGCCAACCGCATCGTCTTTATGGACGAAGGCGCGCTGATCGAAGACACCACGCCGGAGCAGTTGTTCACCCACCCGCGCGAAGAACGCACCAAACAATTTTTGAGCAAGATTTTGGAATAGGCGCACCCGCAAGTGCCAATTTCCAAATTTGTGGATTTCTGTTATAATTCGTTCGCTGAACTGCATCTCCAATTCGCACACCTCACTCCAGGGAGGGAGTATGGCGCTATTGAACGCGCAGCGCGTCACCAAGCGCTTTGGCGGCTTGGTCGCCGTTGACAAAACAGATTTCGTCATCGAGCCCGGAATGATCGCCAGTCTCATCGGACCCAATGGCGCGGGCAAGACGACATTCTTCAACTGCATCACCGGCTTTTATCGGCCCGAAGAAGGTTCGATCAACTTCAACGGGCACGAACTCATCGGCTTGCGTCCCGACGTGATCACCACGCTCGGCGTCGCGCGCACCTTCCAGAACATTCGCCTCTTTTCGAATATGACCGCGCTGGAAAACGTGATGGTCGGTGAGCATCCCCGCATGAAAGCGACGCTACTCGGCGCGATCCTGCGCGATCGCGCGACGATGAACGAGGAAAAACGCGCTGTCAAACGCGCGCGCGAATTGCTCGATTTCGTCGGACTGCGCGGGCACGACGACGAACTGGCAAAGAACCTCGCGTACGGCGATCAGCGCCGCCTCGAAATCGCGCGCGCGCTCGCGACCGACCCAAAGTTGCTCCTCCTCGACGAACCGACCGCCGGGATGAATCCGCAAGAAACCGGCGCGATGGTCGGCTTTATTCGCCGCTTGCGCGACGAATTAAAAGTGACGATTCTCCTGATCGAGCACCAAATGAAAGTCGTGATGACGATTTCCGATCGCGTCAGCGTTCTGGATTTTGGCGTCAAGATCGCGGAAGGCAGCGCGGCCAGCGTACAACAAGACACGCGCGTGCGCGAAGCGTACCTGGGTAAAGAGTACGGACAATGACAAATGACAAATGAGCAAATGAACAAATGAACAAATGAACAAATTTTGTCATTTGTCATTGGTCATTCGTCATTGATAATTTGTCATTGGTCATTTGTCATTGTTCGACGAGGCAATTCTATGGCAATGCTACAAGTCAACGACATACACAGTTACTATGGCAACATCCACGCGCTCAAAGGCATCTCACTCACCGTCGAGCAAGGCGAAATCGTGACGCTGATCGGCGCGAATGGCGCGGGCAAAACGACGACGCTCAAAACGATCTCGGGGCAACTGCATCCGCGCCACGGCACGATCACGCTGGAAGGTGAACGGATTGACGGACTGCCGCCGCACGAAATCGTGACGCGCGGGATCGGACAATCGCCGGAGGGGCGCAAGATTTTCGGCGCGCTCACCGTGTACGAGAATCTGGAAATGGGCGCATACGCGCGCACCGACAAACCCGGCATCGCGCGCGATCTCGATTTCGTCTTCACGCTGTTCCCGCGCCTCAAAGAACGCGCCAAGCAACTCGGCGGCACGCTTTCCGGCGGCGAGCAACAAATGCTCGCAATGGGACGCGCGATGATGACGCATCCGCGCGTGCTGATGCTCGACGAACCTTCGATGGGACTCGCGCCCGTCCTCGTCGAAGCGATTTTCGAGACGATTCAAAAGTTGAACCAGGAAGGCACCACGATTTTGCTGATCGAGCAAAACGCGGCAAAGGCGCTCCAAGTCGCGCGGCGCGGCTACGTCATCGAAACCGGACAGATCGTCTTGCAAGATTCGGCGGAGAAATTGCGCCAGAGCGAACGCGTCCGCAAGGCGTATTTGGGCGAAGAATAATTGCTATTTTCGGCTGTCTCAACGGCGAGGCAAATTACGATCCAGAGGGAGGTGGTCTGCGCTTCACCTGAGAAGATTGTCCCGATTAACCCTTGTCCGTTCCGCACGCTTGGCTTAGCGAGCCACAGAAAAATCCTGCGCGATTTTTCCGGCATTGCGGACAAGATCAATTCGCACCACTCTTGAGGAGGAGAAGTACAAATGAAAGCGAAAGTTTTTCTGTTCGTTGCGCTCGTCGTCGCATTGACGTTCGTCATCAGCGCGTGCCAGCCCGCCGCGCCCAAGTTCGAATGTAAAGACAAACTGGGCTGCGTGGACATCGGACCGAACGATCCGATTCACATCGCGTACGCGTTCGTCGTTTCCGGTTCGGATGCCACGCTCGGCACCGACACCAAGTACGGCGTCGAACTCGCGATTGACGACAAGGGCGGCAAACTGCTCGGTCACACGATCAAACTGAGCGGTCAAGATTCCGGTTGTAACGCGGAAGGCGGTCAAACCGCCGGAACCAAGATCGCGGCAGACAAGACCATCGTCGCGGTGGTCGGCACGAACTGCTCCAGCGAAGCCCGCGCCGCGATGCCGATCCTGAGCCAAGCCGGTCTCTCGATGGTTTCCCCATCCAACACCGCGCCCGATCTCACCGATCCGGCGAAGCGCGTCCCGGGTTACTTCCGCACCGCGCACAACGACAAGGTGCAAGGCGCGGTCGCGGCGGAATTCGTCGCCAAGCAATTGAAATTCACCAAAGCCGCGACGATTCACGACGGCTCGATCTACGCCAAGGGGCTCGCCGAAGTCTTCGCCGAGAACTATAAGAAGATGGGCGGCACGATCACCGCGGCAGAAGCGGTCAACGTCGGCGACAAAGATATGAAGCCGGTGCTCACCCGCATCGCCGCGGGCAAGCCCGACCTGATCTACTACCCGATCTTCGTCGCGGAAGGCGGCTTTATCGCCGCGCAGATTCGCGATGTGCCGGGGATGGAAAAGGTCGCGATGATGGGCGCGGACGGCATCTTCACCCCCGACTTTCTCAAGGCGGGCGGCAAGAACACCGCCGGAATGTTCTGGTCCAGCCCGGACTTTGAAGCGTTCGGCGGCGAATACAAGCCCTTTATCGAAAAGTACTTGAAGAAGTACAACGTCAAGGGCGTGCTCGCGCCGTTCCACGCGCACGCATACGACGCCGCGAACATCATCTTCGCCGCGCTCGAAAAGGGCACGATCAAGGACGCCGATGGCACGCTGCACGTGCAAAAGCAAGCGGTGCGCGATGCGCTCCAAGCGACCAAGGATCACAAGGGCTTGACCGGCAAGATCACCTGCGATCCCAACGGCGACTGCGCCGATCCCAAGATCGCGATCTACCAACTGAGTGCGGACGATTTCGCCAAACTCGTGATGCCGACCAAGGGCGTCTGGTCGCCGGGTAGCGCGGATTACAAACCGAAATAAACCACTGCTGCAATGACAAACGAACAAATGACAAAACTCACTCATTCGTGATTTGTCATTCGTCGTTGTCCAAGAACTGCGTAGGGGCGACCAGCCGGTCGCCCCTACCTGGGAGCGCGGGTATGTTGCAACGTTTGCGTGAACGGATTGATTTGACGGATGTGCTGATGTTTCTCGTTGGCGGCTTGATCGTCGCGCTCGTCGTCGTCGGATCGTGGACGACGCTGGTGGAAGGCAAATACAACAGCCGCCAGTGGTTCGATCTGATTTTGTTCGGCGTCGCGCTGGGCGGCATTTACGCGCTCATCGCGCTGGGCTATACGCTGGTCTACGGCATTTTGCGGATGATCAATTTCGCGCACAGCGAAGTGTTTATGGCGGGTCCCTTCACCGCCTACTTTCTCGCCGATGAGATCGGACGCTCCGGCTTTCTCGACGAAAATCCGGTCGTCGGACTATTGATGATTTTCATTCTCGCGATGGCGATCTCGACGGTGACCGCCGTCTTGCTCGAACGGATCGCGTATCGTCCGCTGCGGTTTGCGCCGCGACTCGTGCCGTTAATCACCGCGATTGGCGCGTCGTTCTTTTTGCAATATTTCTTCAAGGGCTTGTACGGTCCCAACATCAAGGTTTATCCCGAAATCGCCGCGTTGACGGGGTATGTCCAATTCGGCGAATTTCGCATCCAGAACATTCAGATCCTCGTGATCGTCGCCGCGGCGCTGATGATGTTCGGCTTGCATCTGTTCATCCAAAACTCGCGCACCGGCAAAGCGATGCGCGCGGTTGCGGAGGACAAGGCAACCGCCGCGCTGATGGGGATTAACGTGGATCGCATCATCGTCATCACCTTCACGCTCGGCGGCGCGCTGGCGGGCGCGGCGGGCGTGCTGTACGCGCTGATGTTCAAGCAAGTCAATTTTATGATGGGATTCATTCCTGGGATCAAAGCATTCACCGCCGCCGTGCTCGGCGGCATCGGCAACGTGCCGGGCGCGATGGTCGGCGGCTTGTTCCTCGGCATCGCCGAATCGGTGGGACCCAGTTTGTTCCTCGACGGCTTGCACATTCCCGCGCCGTATCAACTGAAAGACGCCATCGCGTTTACGCTCCTCGTCCTGGTTTTGATCTTCCGTCCCTCCGGCATCCTGGGCGAAAAGTTGGCGCAGAAAAAGGCATAGGTAGGACACGATGCTATCTTCACCTGAAATTTTACAAACCCGCTCCGCGACCCCCTGGCTCAAATCCGCCGCTCAGATCGGAGTGATTGGCGGCATCATCACGATTTCGATTGCGTTGCAGGGAATGATCCAGGCGTTCAGTTCGCGCGACGTGATTTACCAGGTCGTCACGATGAGTCAAGCCGCGATCCTGTTGACGTTCTTCGTGATGGGGTACGTGGCAGCTATGCGCTTGCCGATGCGCGCCGCAAGCTCCAGCATCGGCGCGGGCGCAGTCGCCGGTTTCATTTCGAGCGCGGCGCTCGTGCTGCTGATCGGATTGGGCAACGTGGTCAACCTGGGGAACGTTTTTGTCAACGCGACGCCGCAACTGTACGAGCTGCTCACGTTCAAACTCGGTTTGCCGATCGGCAGTCTCGCGCTGTTGCTCGCCGGGCTGGGGCTGGGCGCGCTCGCCGGGGCGATTTTGCTGTTGCCCGATTCGCCGCGTCGCGCGATTCTCACCACGCTCGCCTGGATCGTCGGGCTGGGGGTGTTGCAAGACTTGATCCGCGTCACGTTCGCGGACTGGGGTTTTCTCGAATCCGCGCTCCGGTTCTTTTACGCGTCGAACGGCTTGTCACTCGTCGGCGCGCTCGTTTTGAGCGTGCTGATTCCCGCGCTGGCGATCCTGTGGGACAAGCAAGCCCCACGCGCGCAAACGCGGATCGATCGCTTGCCGGCGCCGACGCAACGCGCGTTGCGCTGGGGTTCGCTGGGGTTCGGCGTCGTCATTCTTTTTCTGCTGCCTGCGCTCCTGGGTTTGTATCTCAGCGAAGTGCTGGACAACGTCGGCTTGTATCTGCTGATGGGCTTGGGGCTGAACATCGTCGTCGGGTTCGCGGGCTTGCTCGACCTGGGTTACGTCGCGTTCTTCGCGATTGGCGCGTACGTCGCCGGAGTGCTGACGTCGCCGGAATTCAGCACCGGCGTCATTCCCAACTGGTGGCTCGCGCTGCCGATTGCAGTGCTGGCGTCGGGGGCGTTCGGGGTGCTGTTAGGCATCCCGGTTTTGAAAATGCGCGGCGACTATCTCGCCATCGTCACGCTCGGCTTTGGCGAAATCATCCGCCTGCTCGCGCTCTCCGATTTTCTCAAACCCTGGATCGGCGGCGCGCAAGGCATTCAGCGCATCGCCAAACCCGATCTGCCGTTCATCCAGATTTCCTGGGGACCGCAAGCGTTCTACTATCTCTTCCTCGCCGGATGTCTGCTCGTCATTTTCGTTTCGTACCGGCTGAAAAGTTCGCGGCTCGGGCGCGCGTGGATGGCAGTCCGCGAAGATGAAGACGTGGCGCAAGCGATGGGCATCAACCTGGTCGCGACCAAGTTGAAGGCGTTTGGGATGGGCGCGTTGTTCGGCGGCTTGGCGGGCGCGATCTTCGCGACGAAACTCGAATCCATCTATCCGCACAGTTTCAACTTTCTGATTTCGATCAACGTGCTGTGCCTGATCATCATCGGCGGAATGGGGAGCATTCCCGGCGTCGTCGTCGGCGCGCTCGCGCTGGTGGGCTTGCCGGAATTGCTGCGCGAGTTCGCCGAGTTTCGTTTTCTGTTCTACGGCATCGCGCTCGTCGTGATGATGCTGACACGCCCTGAAGGTCTGATCCCCGAGGCGCGCCGCGCGATGGAGTTGGAGGAATTCCGCGAGGAAGAAACCGAACAGGCGACTGCCAGTTAAGAAACGACCGCAGACCGAAGACTGACGACCGATTACGTATTCAAGGCGCAAGGGAGCAAGGGAGAAAAATTTCTCCTCTGCTCCCTTGCTTCTCTGCTCCCCCTCTACTTGAGCCACCCCTTGGCGCGCTCCACTGCGCGCTGCCACCCCGCGTAACCATCCGCGCGCCGCGCCGCGTCCCATTGCGGCTCGAAGACGCGATCGACGCCCCAGTTCGCGCGCAGTTCGTCGAGCGATTTCCAAAAGCCGACGGCGAGTCCTGCCGCGTACGCCGCGCCGAGCGCGGTCGTTTCGTTGACAATCGGGCGCACGACGCGCGCGCCGAGAATGTCGGCTTGGAGTTGCATCAGGAAATTATTTTTCACCGCGCCGCCGTCCACTTTCAGCGTTTTGAGTGGCACGCCGGAATCTTTTTCCATCGCCTCGATCACTTCGCGCGTTTGATAGCAAATCGCCTCCAGCGTCGCGCGGACGATGTGCTCGCGCGTGGTGTAACGCGTGATGCCGACGAGCGTGCCGCGCGCGTACATATCCCAGTGCGGCGCGAACAAGCCGTTGAACGCCGGCACGAAATAAACGCCGCCCGTGTCCGCGACCGATTGCGCGATCTCTTCAGTCTCCGCCGCGTTTGAAATCATCTTGAGATTATCGCGCAGCCACTGCACCGCCGCGCCGGCAATCGCAATCGAACCTTCGAGCGCGAAGCAGGTTTGCCCGTTCGACGCGGCGGTCGTGAGCAAGCCGGATTTCGACGGGACGATTTCTTTGCCAGTGTTCAACAGCAAAAAGCAGCCGGTGCCGTAGGTGTTCTTCGCTTCGCCCGCGTCAAACCCAACTTGCCCGAAGAGCGCGGCTTGCTGATCGCCGAGATCGCCGCAAATGGGCACGCGCCCGCCCACCGCGCCGAGCACGTCGCTGTAGCCGTACAGTTTCGGATCGGAGGACGCGCGCAGTTGCGGCAACATCGCGCGCGGAATGTTGAACAGTTTCAGCAACTCGTCATCCCAATCAAGCGTTTGCAGATTCAGCAACATCGTGCGCGACGCGTTCGTGTAATCGGTAATGTGGACGCCGCCGTTTTTCCCGCCGGTCAAATTCCAGATGACCCAGGTGTCAATGTTGCCGAAGATCGCTTCGCCGCGATCCGCGCGCGCGCGCAAGCCCGGCACATTTTCCAACAGCCACTGAATTTTCGGCGCGGAAAAGTACGTGGCGATAGGCAAGCCGGTCTTCGCACGAATTTGCGCCTCTCGCCCCTCGCGGATCAATCGCTCGCAAATCGCTTGCGTGCGCGTATCCTGCCACACAATCGCGTTGTAGTACGGCTCGCCGGTTTTCGGATTCCAGACGACGGTCGTCTCGCGCTGATTCGTGACGCCAATCGCGGCGAGATGTTCTGCGCGCACGTTGCCCTTGGCGAGCGCGCCGCCAATCGTCGTGCGCGTGCGATCCCAGATTTCGCGCGCGTCGTGTTCCACCCAGCCGGGTTGCGGATAAATCTGGTGATGCTCTTCGTAATGCGACGCGACGACTTGCCCCGCGTGATCGAAAATCATAAAGCGCGTACCCGTAGTGCCTTGGTCAATTGCGGCAACGTAGTTTGTCATTTCGATTCTCCTCAAATGATTTGACCGATGACCGATGACGGACGATGGATTTTCTTTCGTCATCGGTCATCGGTCTTCGGTCAGACGTGAACGATGCACGATAAAAATTCCCCCCAGCACCAGCACTCCGCCGAACAGCTGAACGAGCCCGATGGGTTGTCCGAGCAACGGAATCGCGAGGAGCGCGGTGAGGACGGGTTGCGCGAGTAGCGAAGTCGAAACGATCGGCGCGGGCAAATGCCCCAGCGCGTAATTCAGCGAGAGAAATCCGCCGATTTGATTGGCGAGCGCCATCGTCGCGAAAATCGCGTAGCTCGCAGGCGCATAGCCGACGAGCGGCAGTCCCAGCGCGATGCTGATCAGCAACAAGATGACCGCGCTCGTCGCCGTCGAAAGCCACCACGCGGCGAGCGTGCTTAGACGCGCGCGCACGCGCTCCATCGTCAGCAGATAGCCCGCGTACACGCCGCTGGACGCGATGCCCCACAGATCGCCGATGCCGAGCGCGGGATGCGCGACCAGGTCTTGCCCCAGGATGACGACGACGCCGCTCAGCGCGCAGGCAAGCCCCAGCCAGAACGCGCCGCGCAGTTTTCGTTTGAAGACGAACAGCGTCACCAGCGGCACCCACACGACGGACAAGTTGCCCAGGAGCGTCACGTTTGCCGCCGTCGTGTTTTGCGCGCCGATGTTCCACGCGGTCAGGTTGAGCGCGAAGAACGCGCCCGCGAGAATCGCCAGGAGCAAGGTGTTCCGTGTTGCGTGGTGCGTGTTGCGCGAGGCGTGAGGCGTGAAGAGCTTGTCCTGAGCCAAGTCGAAGGATGACGCGTGAACCTCGCCCCTTGAACCTTGAACCTGAAATCGGAAACCTGAGGCGCGATGCGTCAAGAGTGCGACGGGAATCGCCATCACGAGCGCGGCGAGAAACATCCGCCAAAAGCCCATCACAGTGGCAGGCGCGTCCGCCCAGCGCACGAGAATTGCCGCCATCGAAACCGCGAGAATGCCGAACGCGAGCGCGAGATAAGGCAGCAGGGGAGCAAGGGAGCGCGGGAGAGGGGGAGAGGGGGTGATTAGGTGGTTGGGTGATTGGGTGATTAGGTGATTGGGTAGTTTCTTCTCCCGCGCTCCCTCTCTCCCCCTCTCCCACTCTCCTTGTCTTGTCATTTCGTCTCCCTGTCAATCTGCGCGAGAAGACGTTCCGCGCGCTCGTACGCGACTTTGTAATGATACGGCGCGCCATCGCACGACGCGCATTCCTTCGCGCGTTCCGCGTGCTTGCGCGCTTCGGCTAGCACCTCAGCGACGGATGACCGAGGACCGACGACCGACGATGTTTTGTCTGATGTCTGTCGTCTGATGTCTGATGTCTCTTTCCACCACTCCGCCAAAAACCCGTGAATCTCCGCCTGCTGCAACCGATACTCGCACCGCTCTGCAATTTCCAACGCCTCGCGCGCGAAATCAAACGATTCTTGCAGCAATGCGACCGCTGACGGATGACCGCTGACGGCTGACGGCTGACCGCTTTTTGCCTGAGCGAACCGTAACTTTGCGAATTCAAGCAGAATCGCCGCTTCGTGGTCCACCATTCCGATGGCGCGGTCACGCGATAATGCTTCTTGCAAATGATGTTCCGCCTGTTGTAGGGGCGAGGCATTCGCCGATGTATCTTCCAATGGTGAGACACTTTTCCCCGAGCCAACCACTTTGCCCAAGAACTGTGATTTGGCGAATGCCTCGCCCCTACGCGCCGCCCTCGCCCCCGCCACCAACGCCGCGCCAATCAGCCACTCCGCGCGAATGAAATCGCGTTCGTTGCGATGCACCGTGCGTTCCCATTCCTCCGCGAACTCGCGCGCCTGGCGTGCGGACGCAAGCGCGGCGGATGCATCGCCCATCAGCAAGGCGCGGAGCGCGCGGTAGGCGGAATCAACACTTTGTCCTTGCGCGTCATTTGTCTTTTGCCAATACGCCGTTGAAATCGCCAACTCCCGCTCCGCCTCCGCAAACTGACCGCGATACGCCAGCACGCGCCCCAGTTCCTGATGCCCGATGGCTTCGCGGAACTCGTCCTCGATTTCGCGGCAAAGCGCGATACTGCGCCGCAGGTTCTCCTCCGCCGCTTTCACTTCGCCGATGACGAGTTGGAATTGCGCGACGTTCCCCAAGCCGATGGCGAGATTTTGCTTGTTGCCTGCTTTTTCCTGTAAATCGTTTTGCTGCAAAAACAACGGCACCGCGCGGCGCGGCTGTCCCGCCAGCGCGTACGAGTTGGCAAGTGAGTTCAGCGTCCACGCCTGGTCGCTTTCCTTTTTCAAGCGCGGCAGGGCTTGCCCTGAGCTTGTCGAAGGGTCGCCATCGGGAAAGAGCGCGCGCAAGAGTTCGATGCGAAGTTGATACGCGCCAAGTTGAAAATAGGTGGGGTATTCAAGTCGGTCGCGGAACAATGTGCGCGCCTCATCGTATCGCCCCGCGCGGACGGTGTGGTGGTACAGTTCAATCGTCGCCTGCAGGTCGGCAAGCGTTTGGATTTTTTTCGGCGTTTCTATCTTTTGGAAATAGACGATGAAAATCGTGTGCGTCTGTTGCTTGTCGGCAAGTCGGTCGTAGCAATAGCGGCGGATGACGGGGTGCAGGTCAAACGTGTCGGTCGCGTCATCGCGCATATACAACCCGCGCTCCGCCAAATCGGAAATCGCGCGCGCCAAATCCCTCTGTGTCATTGCGAGGAGCGGTTTTTGCGACGAAGCAATCCCCGCGTCGCTCTGTGTCATTGCGAGGAGCGGTTTTTGCGACGAAGCAATCCCCGCGTCGCTCTGTGTCATTGCGAGGAGCGGTTTTTGCGACGAAGCAATCCCCGATTCGCTATTTGGGGATTGCTTCGCTCCGCTCGCAATGACAGCGTCGGCAGTTGGGGATTGCTTCGCTCCGCTCGCAATGACATTACAGAAAATCCCCTCAATCGTCTCGTACTTCATCGGACTGCGGAACGCGGAAAGTTGGCTCAACAATTTTTGTTCATCGCGCGGCAAAGACTCGTACGCAAACTCCAGCATCCGCGTCATCCGCCCTTCCTTGTCCGCGTCGCGCATCTCCACGCTCGGCGCGTTGCGAATATCGGCGCGATAGCGCGGGTCTTGCTTGAGCACGCCCACCAGCAAGCGGAGCGAGAGCGGATGATAGCCATAGGGCGCGCACGCGGCTTGAATTTCGCCGCGCGTGCCGCGAATTCCGTGCTTGTGAAAAAACTCGACCGCGTCGTCCGCATCCATCCCCGTCAAGGACGAATGTCGGACGCCGTCCAGCCCGTCCAGTTCGCGCGGCATCAGGCGCGAAGTGACGAGCGTTTTCGTCAGCGTCCCGCCGCTGGCGAGACAGCGCAAAAAGATGCCGATGTTCGGATTGACGCAGGCGCGATAATCGTCGCGCGCGTCCGCGTCCACCGCGTCGCCGCGATACGCCGCGTCCATCCGCGCGTACGCGCGCAGCACGCGCTCGAATCCATCGAGGATGAAGAGGAAACGCGATTGGCGTAACAATTGCGCCAGCGCGTCCACGCGGTCACGGTCGGACGGAATTTGTTGCGCGTCCATTTTGCCGCCGCTGGCATACGCAATCGCTTTATCGAGAAAGCGACCGAACTCGCGCTCTTCGTAAAAACTCCACCAGAAGACGCCCGCAATCGGAACGCCGAGCGAAAAAATTTCCTGCGTCCACACCCACGCGAGCGCGGACTTACCCATCCCGCCGATGGCTTCGAGGACGAACACGGCGCGCGCGTCGCGCGCCATCCAATCCGCCAGGTCGGCGCGTTCGCGCGCGCGTCCCGTAAAGTGGGCTGGGAGCGGATAGGTGTGGACGAAATAGGGGACGGGCGGCAGCGGATGCGCGATGACGGGGACCGCGCCGTGCGTGGAGAGATAACGCGCCAAGTCCGCCGAAATTTTCGCGAGCAAATCATCGGGCGTCGTGAACTCGCCGCGCACAAAATCTTTTTCGATGCGCTTCAAAAACGCGGCAAGTTTTTCCGTCGGCTTGGCGTCCTTCGTATCTTTTTCGATGAACGTCGGATTCCACGGCTGGTCGGCTTTGACGCGATAACAAAAAATCGGCTTGCCGAGTTTTTGCGCGTGGTCGAATTCCTGCTCGGTGATGGACGTGGCGTCGCCTTCAGGAACGAAGCCGTAGCGATGCGCGTAAATGCCGACGAACACATCCGCCTGTTCGACTTCTTTGAGACACGCGGCTTTCGGCTCTTCGGGACGCGCGCCGAAATACTCCATCCCCCTGAACTGCTGATCGAGCAAATTGATGGCGCGTTCCGCCGCCTTGCGATATTCGATTAAATCCGTGTAGGTGGAACTGACGAAGATTTTCATAAGGCAGAAGTCAGAGGTCAGAGGTCAGAGATCAGATTTCATCCTTCATCTTTCATCCTTCATCTTTCATCCTTCATCTTTCATCCTTCATCTTTCATCCTTCATCCCTCATCCCTCATCCTTCATCCTTCATCCTTTCGATTTTGATTTCCGCGCCGTCCTTCACCTTCTTGAACACGCGCGCGTCGCCCTGAACCGCGCCGATGATGTTGACCGCGCTCGCCGCGCGAATTTCGTCGCCGCGACTTGCGGGCGTGGGACCGAAGAAGATGCAGAACGCGTGTCCAGGCGTCCAGTATGCCAGTTCGCCCATCTGGACGATTTCGCGCGCGTCGGGTTCTTGTGTAACCTTCACGGGAATCGCAAAGTAGATTTCGTCGCCCCAGGTATTCGCGCGCGCGTCCAGCGGCAGCGCGTCCCAGATCGCGCGCGCCGTCGGCGAATCGTTCAGTTCGGCGGACGCGGTGAGGTTGCCAGAGGTGATTTTGATTCTCAATGTACAAGCTCCTGAATCTCGCGCATCTGCGATTCGGCAAGCGCGTCAAATTCCATCGCGCGCGCCAATTCTTCCGCCTGCGCGACAGTCCGAAAACCCGGAATCGGAATGGCCCGCGCGCTGCGCGCCCAAATCCAGCCGAGCGCGCCTTGCACGTAACTGCGTCCGTCGCGCGTCAAAATGCCGCGCAGCACCTCGGTGCTCTCGAGCACGCGCAGGAATTCTTTGTCGCGGAACCAGTCACTCCGTCGGTCCGTCTCTGCCAAACGCGTTTCGGCAGTCCAGCATCCGGTCAGCACGCCCATCAACAACGGGACACGGTTGATGCTCGCCAGGTTTTGTTCGTCGCACAATGCCAACATCGCGGGAGCGTCGTTCAGAATATTCAAACGATGCTCAATCGCCGTGCAGCCGGGACCTTGCGCGAAAAAGCGCGCGCGGGTCACGTCGTCGGTGCTCCAACCGTACGCGCGAATCGAGCCCGCCTGTACCAAGTCTTCCAATGCTTGCTGGATTTCACCTGCGCGCGCCAGATCGAAATCACGGAGATGAAACAGATACAGATCGATATAGTCCGTCTTCAGCCGCCGCAGACTGGACGCGCACGCGCGTTTGACATACTCGTACGCGATGGGCGTTTCGACGGCTTGCGCGGTCTCTTCATCGAATGGTTCGCCGAACTTGGTTGAGATCACGACATGCGCGCGCTGTGGCGCTAGCGCTTCACCCAACAGTCGCTCGCTCTGTCCACAGCCGTAGATATCGGCGGTATCGAAGAAATTGACGCCCAAGTCCAGCGCGCGATGGATCGCGTAGATTGACTCAGCAATCTCGGCGGGACGATCGCTTCTGCCAAGATCGCCTTGCCGCGAAAAACCCAGCCCGCCGATGCGCGCCGTTCCCAGTCCCAGCGCGCTCACCTGGATTCCACTCCGACCCAGGCGACGCGCCATTTGAGGCACGCGTTCAGCAGAACCGGTTTCTTTTGACATCACGCTCCTTTCTCTTTGCGCCGCGCCAACTCGCGGTTTGCTTCACTCCCCCACTGCCGCGCCTTTCTTCTCCGCGCTCGGCGTCGCGCTGGCAACACTCACACCGCTCTTCGCCGCGCGCGCCTCCGCGACAATCTTGACGCCCGCGCTCGCGCCGATGCGCGTTGCGCCCGCCGCGATCATCGCTTGCGCCTGCTCGTAATTGCGAATCCCGCCCGCCGCTTTCACGCCCAACTCCGCGCCCACCGTACGCGCCATCAACGCGACATCGTGCGCGGTCGCGCCGCCGGGTCCAAAGCCCGTTGACGTTTTGACGAAATCCGCGCCCGCGTCGCGCGAGAGTTCGCACGCGCGCACCTTTTCGTCGTCGGTCAACAGCGCGGCTTCGATGATCACCTTGACGATCGCGCCACCCGCGTGCGACGCGTCGCACACCGCGCGAATGTCGTCGCGCACGAAATCGTACTGCTTGGCTTTGAGCGCGCCGATGTTGATCACCATATCAATTTCGCGCGCGCCATCGGCGACGGCTTGTCGCGTTTCGAACACTTTTGTCTCGGTCGTGTGCGCGCCGAGCGGAAAGCCAATGACCGCGCACACGTCAACATCGGTGCCGCGCAGCAGCGTCGCGCATTGTTTGACGTACGGCGGATTGACGCACACCGCGGCAAAGTGGTACTCGGCGGCTTCCTTGCACAGCTTTTCGATTTCGGCGGGCGTCGCTTCGGGTTTCAGCAACGTGTGATCAATGAACTTTATAATATCTTTCGGCACCACAGTCACTCCCGTCCGCGCGGAAATGCGCGCCGCGCCCGCGCCCAGCACTTGCCGCACGCGTTCGGGACATTTCTGCGCGCAGAACTGACAATCGGTGCAGCCGTGCGCGTCCGCAACACCGCAGGGCGGCACCGCGTACTTGTTCAGCGCGTCGAGAATGGCTTGGGTGATTTGTTCGGTACTCACATTGGAAATTGCCATCGTTTCACCTCAAGTTAAAAGTCAAAAGTAAAAAGTCAAAAGTAATTTTCGCTTTTCACTTTTGACTTTTTACTTTCTCAGGTAACGTTTTTCCACATCCATAATCTTCGCGACGCGTTGCTTGTGGCGCTCTTCCGCGCAATCCGTCTCCAGGAAAACTTTGACGATATCGCGCGCGAGCCCCGCGCCGATCAGCCGCGCGCCGAGTGTCAGCACGTTTGCGTCGTTGTGTTCGCGCGCGTTGCGCGCGGTTGAAAGATCGTAGCAGAGCGCGGCGCGCACGCCGGGCACTTTGTTCGCGGTCATCGCGGAACCGATGCCCGCGCCGTCAATGACGATGCCGCGCGCCGCCGCGCCATCGCTGACGAGTTTGGCGACCGCGTACGCGATGTCGGGGTAATCCACGGGGTCGGCGGAAAACGCGCCGCAGTCGTTGACCGCGTAGCCAAGTTCAGCGAGGTATTTTGCCAGATCGATTTTCAGCGCGACGCCGCCGTGATCCGCGCCAATCGCGATTGTTTTCGGCGCGGGCGCGGCAGGCGCGTTCGATGTTGGCGCGTTCTGTTCGGCAAGGACGCGCGTTACGACTTGGCGCACGATGTGTTGGAGTTCACCGTCTTTGATCGTCACAAGGTTTTCCTGTGGTGTCATTGCGAGCGATTGCCGCGAAGCTCCAGATCGCGGGTTGGGGATTGCTTCGCCGCTGCGCGGCTCACAACGACACGGCAAGTCACTTTCCAGACGCGTACGTATAATCCGGCACCAAACCCATCGCCTGGGGGGGCCAGTACGAGATCCACGCTTTGCCGATGATCTTTTTGCCGGACACGGTGCCCCACGAGTGCGAATCGCTCGAATAGTTGCGATTGTCGCCCAGCACGAAATACTCGTCCGGCGGCACGACGATCGAACCGGTGGAGTACGATCCGACGTTGAGCGGATAATCTTCCTTGAGCAATTCGCCGTTGATGAACACCGCGCCGGAACGAATCTCGATTCGTTCGCCGGGCAAGCCGATCACGCGCTTTATAAAATCGCGCGAGTTGTTGTTGGGCGGAAGGAACACGACCACGTCGCCGCGTTCCGGTGGATGCAGCATGTAGACGAGTTTATTCACGAACAGGTACTGCCCGTCGTGAAAATTGGGCTCCATCGAAAAGCCCTCGATGCGGAAATTTTGCACGGCAAAGCGAATGACCAGAAAGATCACCAAAGTCAAGATCAGCGTTTCGATCAATTCGCGCAGAGCCGAACCCAGGTTGCGCCACAGCGACGGCGGCGGCAGCGCTTCCGGCGCGCCCAGCGGCGCGTCGGGATTGGGCGCCGTCGGCTTGGTTTCGTTCGATAGTTCCAAGGGATGTCCTTCCATTGTTTATCTCAATCGCATTATAATCCAACTCGCCGGATCGCGCAATCAGAAAACGCAAACCCGAAGAGACCAGCCCTTCGGGTTTTCAGCGCGCCCACGCAATAGTCAAGCCCGGTCCAATCGGGAAGATGAATTGCCCTTGCAGATTGTTTCCATTGTTCCGACCCTGGGTCAAAATATTTCGATTGTTGCTGACGTACGTGTTGCCGGTAACCTGGTTGTGCGTCGAATCGCGCAGGTGTACGCCGATCGTGTTGCTTTGCAGCGTGTTACCGCACAGGCAGTTATCGTGCGACGTATAATCGCCGGGAGGCAGAAAACCAAATTCCTTGCGATCGTATTCTTCCGAATAAAAATAAATCGCTTCGTTGCTGTTGATGATCTGGTTGCCGGACACGGTGTTGCCGTGACTGTTCGACGAGATGACGCCGTGATTCCGCATATTCGCGATCACGTTCCCCTTGATTTCGGTATTGTTCGCAAAGCCCAGCCACACGCCGTCGAGCGAATCGCGCATCTGGTTGTTGTTGACTTTGTTGCCCGTGCAAAAACTGAGTTCGACCGAATTGTACAGCGCCGAGTTGATCGTGTTGCCGGTGATCGTGTTGTGACTGCCGCACGGCATCGCGTGCGCCTTGATGAACACGCCGTTGCCGTTGCGCCCCAGCACCGAATTATTCGCGACCAAATTGCGGTTCGAGCCGTCTTGCAAAACGATCCCGCCCGCGTCGCAGCCAAAACCGACCGTCCCCGCGCCCCAGGTGCATTTCCGCACATTGTCGGCGGTCGTATTCGCCGACGCTTCGCTGTTGTTCGTCCGCATAAAATTGATGCCCCACGCGGAATTGTTGGACGCGGTGTTGCCGCGCACGATGATCCCACTCGAATTTCGCACGTCAATGCCGATGGCTTGACCCGTCGTCGTGTTCGCCAGCACTTGCGAATCGGTCGTGTTGTTCAACCGAATACCGCCGCCTTCGGTCATTCCGAGAAACTTGCCAAAGCGCGTGCCGGGATCCACATCGTCGAAATTGTTCGAGCTATCGTTGTTGTGGATCACCAATTTCGTTCCCGCCTCGACCCAAATGCCATAGAGGAACTTGGAGACGCGGCAATTTCGCACTTCGACGTAGGAGGGCGTTTGCGAATTGAGCACGCCGTACTTGCGGATCGCGATGCCATAGCCGGTGTCGTTGGTGCCGCGAATCGCGCGTCCCGCGCAATCGAACACGACGTAGCTCGACACGATCTTGATGCACTCGCCGCTCGCGGTCAGATCGTTCGCCAAGCGATACGTGCCCGGAGCGTCAATCACGCCGCACTGCGAAATCGCGGAAGAGGGCGCGTTGGTCGGCGCGCGCGTCGGGCGCGGCGTGGGTGAGAGCGTTGGCGTTGGCGACAGCGAAGGCGTTGGAGAAATACGCGGCGTCGGCGTGCCGGAAGGGGGTGGTGTGTTCGTTGATGTGACGGAACGCGGCGGCGTGTTCGTGCGCGTCGCGGTGCCCGTGTTCGTCGGCAAGGGCGTCGCGGTCGGCGGCGTCGCGGTGAGCAGCGCGACGAAAACCTGGGTCGCGCGCGCAATCGCCGTCCGTTCGGCGATCGCGCCTTGCGCTTTTTCGTACTGATCCATCAGCACGCCGAACGCGCCCATCGCGACGAGACCCAGCACCGCCGTTTCGATCACGACCAGCACCGCGAGATTTTTTTGCTTCATCGCCGCCGATTCTAACACAGGCAAAACCGCGTGTCAATTTTTCTTATGCAACTTTGACAAGAGGCAAGCGGTCAATTGGGCAACCAAGCGAAGGCAGAACTGATTAGACGTTATCAATAATAAGGATTTCGGCTTATCGTCGCAGGCGACGCTTGCGATGTCGAATCCGAAGATTGTGCAAACCTGTTGCCGACTCTATAAATCCATCTGCACAATCAGATCGCGTATTGC
>VGOB01000092.1 GCA_016865935.1 Chloroflexota bacterium
ACATTTCCACCGCGCAGAAAAATGGCATGCGAGTCTTGGATGCGCTCAAGTCGGCGTTCCAAGGAACACCCTATGTGCCGCTAGTCTTGGCTACTCGACTGGCATCCACTGCCTGAGCAGTTACCAATCATCAAGAATACTCTCGACTAAAGCATTTTGGCTCATTGGTAAATTGGTAAATTGGCTCATTGATTTTGAAAGGGGGTGACGCTGTGTTCCGATTCAACCGTCAAACGTGATTATGAATCGTACGAACTAGGATGCGCGTGACGCATCCACTCGTTCGTCGCGCCGCAGTGCGCGCGTCATTCGCCAGCGTTGCCCCGATTCTTCTCGATTTGTAGTTTTCCCCCGGGCTCCGTTGTCGGATCGCCGCGCCACCAGCGGCAAACAATCTAACGACAACAGGAGTCCACAATGTCTTCACTGGCACGTTTCTTTTCTTCGCGCTGGGGACCGATCGCGACCGGCGTCGTGGTTGGCATCCTCGCGCCAATTCTCGTCAAACTTGGCAATCCCGGCAATATGGGCGTGTGCGTCGCGTGCTTTAGCCGCGACATTGCCGGCGCGCTCGGCTTGCAGCGCGTCGCGACGGTGCAGTACATCCGTCCGGAGATCATCGGCTTGGTGCTAGGCGCGCTCGTCGCCGCGTTCGCGTTCCGCGAATTCAAACCGCGCACCGGTTCCGCGCCGCTCGTGCGATTCGTGCTCGGTATGCTCGCGGTGATCGGCGCGCTCGTCTTCCTCGGCTGTCCGTGGCGCGCGTATCTGCGCCTTGCGGGCGGCGATTGGAACGCGATTGCTGGCATCGTCGGTTTGTTCGCCGGCGTTCTGCTCGGTATCGTCTTTCTGCGAATGGGATTTTCGCTCGGACGCAATCGCGCCGCGCCCGCCGCGCTTGGCTGGGTGATGCCCGCGCTGATGCTCGGCTTGCTCGCGTTGCTGGTTGCCGCGCCACTGTTCGGCGCGAAAGATGCGAACGGCAATCCGACCGGTCCGATTTTCTTTTCGACGACGGGTCCCGGCAGCCAGCACGCGCCGTTGTTGATTTCACTGGCGATTGGTTTGCTGATCGGTTTTCTCGCGCAACGCAGTCGCTTTTGCACCGTCGGCGGTTTGCGCGACATTGTACTCTTGCGCGACGCGCATCTGTTCAACGGCATCGTCGCGCTGATCGTCGCCGCGTTCGTGACGAATCTCTTGCTCGGTCAATTCAATCCTGGGTTCGAAAAACAACCAATCGCGCACACCGACGCGCTGTGGAATTTCGGCGGGATGGTTCTGGCTGGACTCGCGTTCACGCTCGCGGGCGGCTGTCCGGGACGACAACTGATCTTGTCCGGCGAGGGCGATGGCGACGCGGCGATTTTCGCGCTTGGGATGATCGTCGGCGCGGGATTCGCGCACAATTTTTCGCTGGCAAGTTCCGCGGCGGGTCCGAGCGCGTTTGGTCCGGCGGCGGTGATCGTCGGTTTGATCGTGTGCGTGGCAATCGGGCTTGCGTTCCGCGAATCAGGGAACAGTGAACAGTGAACAGCGAACAGTAGAACGCCGGTCGGCGGTCATCGGTCGGCGGTCGTTTAGGAGAATCCCAATGAGCGAAATCAAAACACTCGACGCACGCGGCTTGTCGTGTCCGCAACCTGCGCTGCAAACCGAACAACTTTTGAAGCAACTGACCGGCGGCACGGTAGAAGTGCTGCTCGATTCCGGCACGGCGCGCGATAACGTCACGCGCATCGCGAAGAAAGCCGGCTGGTTAGTTGAAATCGAAACGAAACCCGGCGAAGGATTTCGTTTGGTGTTGAGAAAATAGTTTTCATAGACCTGTGAGGTCTTCAAGACCTCACAGGTCTGGGGCTAGACAATGATTTATCTTGACAACGCGGCAACGTCGTTTCCAAAACCGGACACGGTAGTTCGCGCGATGTCGAATTTTCTGGAGCGCGCCGGGGGCAACCCCGGCCGCTCCGGACATCGCTTGTCGATCGAAGCCGGACGCATTGTCTACGACGCGCGCGAAGCCGTCGCGGAATTGTTCCGCGCGCGCGATCCGTTGCGCGTGATCTTCACGCTGAACGCGACGCACGCGCTCAATCTCGCGTTGCGCGGCGTCGTGCGTTCCGGCGACCGCGTCGTCACGACAAGTATGGAACACAACGCGGTGATGCGCCCACTGCGCGCGCTCGAACGCGCGGGCGTGCGTGTGATCGTCGCGCCATGCACGCGCGATGGTTCGCTTGACCTCGACGCGATGTATCGCGCGGTGGAACCCGGCACGCGGCTTGTCGTCGTCAATCACGCGAGCAACGTCGTCGGTACGATTTTGCCGATTGCGGAAATCGCGCGCCTCGCGCACGCGGCGGGCGCGCTGATTTTGGTGGACGCCGCGCAAACGGCGGGCGTTCTGCCGATTGACCTCGCGGCGATGGAAATTGATCTGCTTGCGTTCACCGGACACAAAGGTTTGTACGGACCGCCCGGCACCGGCGGACTCGTCTTCGGCGAAAATGTGGACGCGGCGATCATCGAACCGTTATGGCGCGGCGGCACCGGCAGCCGTTCGGAATCGGAGGAACAGCCGGACGATTTGCCGGACAAGTTTGAAAGCGGCACGCCAAACGGCGTCGGCATTGCGGGGTTGGGCGCGGGTGCGCGTTTTGTGCTTGAACGCGGCGTTGATGCGATTCGCGCGCACGAAGTTGAATTGACGCGGATGTTGATCGAAGGATTGCAGAACATTTCCGGCGTTGTCGTTCACGGCACGCGCGACGCGGAAAAATGTACGGCAGTTGTCTCGTTCACGGTTGAGGATCGGCAGGTTTCCGAAATCGGCTTGTGGCTGGATGAAGAATTTGGCGTGCTGTGTCGCGTCGGGTTGCACTGCGCGCCCGCCGCGCACCGGACGCTGGGCACGTTTCCGCGCGGCACCGTGCGATTCGCGCCGGGCATTTTCACGACGCAAGACGATATTCGCGTTGCGCTCGACGCGGTGAGGAGAATCGTGCGCGGATGAATCACGGCGTCGTCTTGTTTCACACGAGTTCTGCCGCGCTGCGCGCGGAAAAAATCCTGGCGCAGGCGCAACTCGTCGTCAAGCTGATTCCCACGCCGCGCGAATTTTCCAGCGACTGCGGCATCGCGCTGCGCTTCGAATGGAACGATTCCGCGCGCGTCAAAGAATTGCTGGACGAAGCAAAAGTCCAAGTTGCTGGAATCCATCAAATCGGATAAGCTGCTGCTGCAATCCAAAATCGAAAATCGAAAATCAAAAATGCGTATTCTTATCTTCTCCGACGTTCATTCCAACCTCGAAGCGCTCTCCGCGCTGCACGCGTGCGAACAGCCGCCGGACGCGCTCTTCTTTCTTGGCGACCTCGTCGGCTACGGACCCGATCCCGCGCCGTGCCTCGGCTGGACGCGCGCGTACGCCACGCACATCGTGCGCGGCGATCACGATCACGCGACGGCAACCGGCGCGGATTTTGCCTCGCGCGAAGAGTACCGCGATCTCGCGCTCGCGACGCGCGAGCATACCTTGCGCCAGCTGCGCGCCGCCGATCTCGTATACCTCGCCGCGCTGCCGTTGACCGCGCGCGTCGAACTGGGCGGCGCGCGCTTTTTCCTCGCGCACGGCGCGCCGCGCGAACCGCTAACGCGCGCGCTCGATTTTTCGGCGATGCCGGAAGACAAGTTGCGCGCGGAGTTGGAAGGGATTGACGCGGATGTGATCTTGCTGGGGCACACGCACGTTCCCGCGATTCGGCGCGTGGGGAACGCGCACGTTGTCAATCCCGGCTCGTTGGGTCAGCCGCGTCACGGCTTGCCGAGCGCGACGTACGCGGTGTGGGAAGATGGTCACTTGCAGATCAAGCACATTGATTACGATCCCAAGCCGACGCAAAACAAAATCGCACTAATGCCGCTTGAGCCGGAGATCGCGGAGCGGTTGCAGGAGATTTTGGCGCGGGGGATGTGAATCTTCCCCGCGCTTTTTCTTGACGCAGGTTGGCGCGTGATGTATAATCGTGATCAGTCAATTGGTCAATTGGTGATTAGTCAACTGGTCAATTAGTGACTAGTCAACTTGTCACCAATCACCCAATCACCAATTGACCAATTACAAGTTGACTCCCAGAGGGCAAAATGTCAGAACAAAAAAACATTTCGTTGTGGACACGCGCGCGCGGCGTCTTGCACGGTCCCGTGCTGATCGGCGTCATCGCCGCGCTCGTCGCGATTGGCTTGTCCGTGTTCGGAATGATCCGCAACCCGGAAGGCGTGCCGATCAACCTGCGCTCGCTACTCCTCGTCGTCGTCCTCGCGGGTGGTAGTTGGGGCTTGATCGCGTGGGCAATCGCGACGGCGGCGGTGGAAGCCGGAAAAGACGAAGTCAATGAGCCAATGAACCAATGATCCAATGAACCAAATGGGCTGGTAGACGGCAGGTTTGGCTCATTGGTTCATTGACAAATTGGCTCATTGTTCCGGAGGAACTATGAAAGCCGTTGTGATGGCAGGCGGCGAAGGATCGCGCCTGCGCCCGCTGACGATCAACCGTCCCAAGCCGATGGTGCCGATTGCGAATCGGCAAGTGATGGGGCACATTCTCGAACTGCTCCGCCGCCATAATTTTGCGGAGGCGGTGGCGACGCTGCAGTATCGCGCCGACGACATCCAAAATTATTTTAGCGATGGCGCGCAAGCCGGCATCCCGTTGAGTTACTCGGTCGAGCCGCATCCGCTCGGGACGGCGGGCTCGGTCAAGTACGCCGAAAAATTTCTTGCGCGCGATGAGCCGTTCCTGATCATCAGCGGCGACGCGCTCACCGATTTCAACCTTAGCGACATCGTCGCGTTCCACAAGCGCGTCGGCGCGGCGGTGACGATCACGCTGTGCCGCGTGCCGAACCCGCTCGAGTACGGTGTCATCATCGTCAACCCCGAAGGGCGCATCGAACGCTTTCTCGAAAAACCGTCGTGGGGTGAAGTGATCTCCGACACGGTCAACACCGGCATCTACGTCATCTCGCCGGAGGTGATGGACGAAATCGATCCCGACGTGCCGTTCGATTTCAGCAAAGATTTATTTCCGCGCTTGATGCAAAAAGGCGCGCCGTTGTACGGCTATATCGCCGACGGCTATTGGTGCGATGTCGGCAACCTCGCGGAATATATGCGCGCGACCGCCGATTTACTGAACGGCAAAGTGAACCTGGGCGAAATCGCGCCGAACATCGGCGGAAATATTTTTGCGGAAGAGGATGTGGACATCGCGCCGGACGCGCAACTTTTCGGTCCGATTTATCTGGGGCAAGGCGTCAAGATCAAAGGCGGCGTCGTCATTCACGGACCTACCGCGATTCGTCCGTTCACGATTGTGGACAATCGCGCGCACATTGATCGCAGCATCATTTTGCGGAACGCGTACATCGGCGAAGGCGTAGAACTGCGCGGCGCGATCATCGGGCGGCGATGCAGTTTGAAATCGCGCGCCGTCGTCTTCGAAGGCGCGATCGTCGGCGACGAGTGTACGGTCGGCGAGAGCGCGGTGATCCATCCGACGGTCAAGATCTGGCCCAACAAGGAAATCGAAGCCGGGGCGACGGTGAAATCGTCGTTGATCTGGGGCGCGCAAGCGCGCCGCGCGTTGTTCGGACGCTACGGCGTGACCGGCTTGGTCAACGTAGACCTCACGCCCGAATTTGCCGCGCGGCTCGCGGCGGCGTTCGGCGCGACGCTGCCGCGCGGATCGGTCGTGACGATCAACCGCGATTTGCATCGCGCCGCGCGGATGATCAAGCGCGCGATGGTGAGTGGTTTCCCGTCGGCGGGCGTCAACGTGCAAGACCTCGAATCGGTCCCGATTCCGGTCGCGCGTTATTACACCGCGGTGAGCGGCGCGACGGGCAGCGCGCACGCGCGCATTTCGCCGTTCGATCAGCGCGTCGTGGACATTCGCTTTTTCGACCAGAACGGGTTCAATCTGACCAAAGCCACCGAGCGCGGGATCGAAAATATTTTCTTTCGCGAGGATTTTCGCCGCGTCTCGTTCGACGCGTTGGGCAAGATCGAAGAAGTCGGCGCGCTGCCGATTCAGCGTTATCGCGAAGGATTCCTCCAAGCGCTAAACTTGGAGGCAATCCGCGCGCGGCGATTCCATCTCGTCGTGGATTACGCCAGCGCGCCGTCATCCCAGGTTCTGCCGACGATTTTCAATGAACTCGGTTGCACGGTGGTCGCGTTGAACGAACGGATGGACGAAACGAAGATGGCGGTGCCCAACGACGCGTTCTGGCGCGGCATCGATCAACTTGCCGCGATCACATCTGCCGTCAAAGCCGATTTGGGGGTGCGGATTGACGTGGCGGGCGAACGCGCCTGGTTGGTGGATGAGCGCGGACAAAAATTATCCGGCACGACGATTGCCGCGGTGTTCGCGGAACTCGCGTTGCGCGCGTCGGATCGGAATCAGGCGCGCGCGCTCGCGGTGATGGTGAACCAGCCGCAACTCTTCGACGAGATCGCGGCGCGGCACGGCGCGCACATTCGCCGCACCAAGATCGATCCGCAAGATTTGATGGCGGCGGCGACGCAACCCGACGTGATTCTCGCGGCGAGCGGCGCGGGTGAATTCATCATCCCGACTTTTCACCGGTTGATCGACGCGCTGTTTCCGGTTGCCAAACTGCTGGAATTTCTCGCGCTGCAAAATACTACGCTGAGCGACGTGATGGCAACTTTGCCGCCGTACCACGTTGCGACCAAGCGCGTGCCTTGTCCCTGGGATCACAAAGGGACCGTGATGCGTTTGTTGAACGAGCAGTACAAAGATCGCATCACCGATCAACTCGACGGCGTGAAGATTCAACTGGGCGAACGCGAATGGGTCTTGCTGGCGCCGGAAGCGGACGAGCCGATGTTCACCGTTTACGCCGAAGCCGCGTCGCCCGAAAATGCGAACGCGCTGGTGGAACACTATGCGCGCGTGATTGACGGACTACGCGCGTAGCCAATGAGCCAATGAGCCAATCGCCCAATGAGCCAAATGGAAAATAGGCAAACCGGTTTGGCTCATTGGTTCATTGGTAAATTGGCTCATTGACAATCAGAATGATCGATCTGTTTTTTTTCGATCTGCCCGTCTACACTGCGTTCGTGTTCGGCGGCGCGGCGATGGGATTGAGCGTTGCGTTCTGGTATTTGCGCCAACGCGCGCGGCGCGCCGTCACACCGGAAATGTTTCTCGACGGCGCGCTGATCGTTTGCGCCGCCGGTTGGGTGGGCGCGCGCGCGTATCACGTCGCGTTGAACTGGGCGTACTATGCCGCGCGTCCCGACGAAATCGCGCAAATCGGGTTGGGCGGTTTGGCGCTGCGCGGCGCGTTCATCGCGGGATTGCTCACGCTGGCGATTTACGCGCGCGCGCGCGACTTGCGTTTGGGCAAACTCTTGGATGCGTCCGCGCTCGGTTTGGCGGCGGGGCAGGCGATTGGCTGGATCGGCGCGCTGGCGCGCGGCGCGAATTATGGCGTCGTCAGCGATAGCGCGCTCGCGCTGGAACTGCCGGATATTTACGGACTGCTCGCGCCGCGTTTTCCGTTGCAGCATTTCGAGATCGGTTTGTTCGTCAGTTTATTTGTCGGTTTGATCGTTCTGGCGATGCAAAGACCGCGCGCCGGAACATTATTTCTGGTGTACGTTTTTGTCGCGGCGGCGGCAAATTTCGTGCTCGGTTTTCAGCGCGGCGATGAAACGACTTACGTCGGCGCGTGGCGCGTCGATCAAATCGTGGATCTGATTTTCGGCGCGCTCGCGCTCGGCGCGCTAATCTTTGTGTCATTGCGAGCGGAGCGCAATGACGATGCCAAGATTGGAACAACTAGTTGATGGCTGATTCGAATTCGTTGAGACAACCCGTCGGGCGTGTGGAATCGCCTGCCGCGCTGGACGCGTTACGCGCGGCGCTGGCGGCGCAAACCGCGATCGCGGTGGATACCGAAGCGGATAGTTTGTATTCGTATTTTGAAAAAGTTTGCCTCTTGCAATTCTCGACGCGCGACGCGGATTACCTGGTCGATCCGCTGGCGTTGGCGGTGAACCCGCTCGCGCCGATTTTTGCCGATTCGCAAATCGAAAAAGTTTTTCACGCGGCAGAGTACGATGTTCTGTGCCTCAAACGCGACTATCAATTCACGTTCGCGAATATTTTCGATACGATGATCGCCGCGCGGATCCTGGGTTGGAAAAATATCGGCTTGGGGAACACACTGCAAGAACGGTTTGGCGTTGCGCTCAACAAGAAATTGCAGCGCGCCGATTGGGGACATCGTCCGTTGAGCGCGGAGCAACTCGCGTACGCGCGCGAGGATACGCATTATTTGCTCGCGCTGCGCGACGCGCAGCTGGCGGAGTTGGAACAGCAGGGGCGGCTGGAAGAAGCGCGCGAGGAATTCGAGCGCTTGACGCGCGTCGAGCCGACGCCGCGCCAGTTCGATCCGGACGCGTACTGGAACATCAAAGGCGCGCGCGAGCTCGATCCGCCGCGCTTGGGCGTCTTGCGCGAATTGTTTCGCTGGCGCGACGCGCAAGCGCGCAAGGAAGATCGTCCGCCATTCAAAATCGTACCGGACGCGACGCTTCTTCGCATTGCGGATGCGCGTCCGCCGTCCCCGCGCGCGCTCGCGCACTTGGGGATTTCGGATTTTGTGATGCGGCGGTACAGCCGCCCGATTGTGGCGGCAGTGACGCGCGGCGTGTCCGCGCCGCAAACCGCGCATCCGCAGCCGCGTGCGCGCGCCGAGGATTTTCTGGACTATGCGGCGCGCAATCGGCTGGGCAAATTGAAAGAGTGGCGCAAGGCGCGCGCGCTGGCGCGCGGCGTCGAGAATGACGTGGTCGTTTCGAACGAGGTGTTGCACCAGCTCGCGCTGAAGAATCCGCGCACGCTCGACGCGCTCGTCGCGGCGACCGGCTTGGGACCGTGGAAGACGCGCGCGTACGGCGGGGAAATGCTGGAGGTGTTGCGCGGCAAGCGGAGGTGATTTTTCGCAGAAAAAGACCCGAAGGATTTCCAAAATCCTTCGGTTTTTTTTATTATCGCGCCGCCGCCACCACCGCTTTGATATTTTCCTCCGGCGTGTCCACCAGCGTCACGCATCCCGCCGCTAGAATAAAGCCGCGCTCTCCGGCTTGCGCGATCGCATCGCGCGCTTGCGCCAGTACGTCGTCGCGCGATGTGCCCCCTAGCACGGTGTACTCATCAATCCCGCCCGCGATGGTTTTGTTGATCTGCGCCGCGCGTAAAATCTCACGCGCGTCTTTCAGCGACGGCGCGGTGCGGCGGTCGTGCCAGTTCAGCACGTCAACCGGATAGTTCATCAGTTCGTCGAAATAAATATCAAAGCCGTGAATGTGCAGGAAGACGAAATCCGGCTTGACCGCGCGAATCGCTTCGAGCACTTGCAGATCGTACGCCGCGCCGAACGCGCGAAATTCCTCGCGCGACAACGACTTGGCGGTCGCGCTCTGCGTCGCGAAGAAAATCGCGTCCGCGCCCGCGCGCAGATTCGCGATCGCGAAACGGATCGTCGTCTCCGTGATCGCGCGCAGCGCGCGATGCAACACCTCCGGGTTTTGGCGCAGATCTTCCCACACGCGCTCCTTCGCGAGATTTTGCGCGGTGCTGAGCGGCGAAAAGATCGTTTGCAAAATATGTGTGTCCACGCCGATCTGCTGCCGCACCAACTTGGTCGCCGTGAATTCGCGGATGAAGACCGGATTCGCCGCGTCGAGCGGGACGATCTTTTCCCAATCGTTCAACGCTTGGACGGGAAGCGTGACGTACGCGCGCGTCCCTTCGCGATTTTTGCCGTCCACGTACGTCGCGCCGTACATCTCGCCGCGAAAACCGGACGCTGGTGTGATCTTGACGAAATCGAAATCATATTTTTTCTGAAACTCGACGACGCGCGCGGCGAGTTTGTCCGCGTGCGTGTCGTCGCCGGGAAAGTGCCGCCACAGCGCGACTGGGACGCGATCCACTAGTTCGCCGCGCAGCGCGGCGTTGATCCGTTCGCGATGTTTCATCATCGTTCACCTCCATTGCAAATCCGACCGCCGGCGGATGACCGGCGACCGGCGTGGATTTTCATTGCGCGGCGGATACCTCCACAGAAATCTCCGTCACTTGTCCCGCGCTGATGCGAAACGCGCGCGTGCGCGGTTGTTCGGGATCGGCTAGCGAAATGATCAGATGCGCTGCGTCAGGATAGTACGCGCGCGCGATGTCGGTCTCCGATGGGTACGCTTCGGTCGCGCAATGCGAGTGATAAATCGCGAGATGCTCCCACCCATTCGCTTCGATGTCGCGGAATGCGGCGAGCAGTTCCAACGGATCGGCGTAGAAATTCACGCGCGGCGTGGCGTGCGTGTTTTTCAACGGATAGATTTTTAGCGCGCGCTGATCTTTGCCGCCGATGAGACCGCACGTTTCGTTCGGCGCGTCGCGGCGCGCGTGCGCGATGAGTTGGGCGAGTTGAGTGTTTGACAGTTTCATACAACTGAATGATGACAAGGTGACACGGTGACATGGAGACACGGAGAAGCATTCACCTTGTCTCAGTACATCACAGATTGTCATTCTGAGGCGCGCTTTTTGCGCCGAAGAATCTCGCAATTTGCGATTAGCGAGATGCTTCGCTTCGCTCAGCATGACCGAATTGTGATCTACTGTGTCTCCTTGTCATTCAGCCGTGAACACCACGCGTCCACCCACAATCGTCTGCTCGACGCGCGTTTGCAAAATTTCGCGCGGTGGAATCTCAAAAATGTTTTGCGATAAGACAAGCGCGTCGCCGATTTCATTCTCGCGCAACGGCGCGCCGATGTACGCGTTCACGGCTTCCGCGACCGACAGTTTTTCTTCGGGATACCAGCCGCCGCGCGGTTCGCCGTTGGCGCGTTCGCGCGTGACCGCCGCGTGAATGCCGACCCAGGGATCGAGCGTTTCGACCGGACAATCACTGCCGAACGCGAGCCGCGCGCCGGAATTCAGCAGGCGCTTGAACGCGTACGCGTACCGCGCGCGCGCGCCAAGCAAATCGTCTGCCATTTTGTAATCGCTCGTCGCGTGAATCGGTTGCATTGACGCGATCACGTTCAGCGCGGCAAAGCGCGCGATGTCGGCGGGATGCAAATGTTGCGCGTGTTCGATCCGGAGTGACGCAGTGAAACCTTCGCGGCGCAATTTTTCGTAGATGTTCAACACTTCGCGATTCGCGCGGTCGCCGATGGCGTGCGTGCAGACCATCATTCCCGCGCCAACCGCCGCGCGCGCGATTCGTTCGATCTCCGCGACCGGCGTCGTGGGAATGCCGCAGTTGTCCGGGTGACCGATGAACGGTTCGAGCATCCACGCGGTTTGCGAACCGAGCGAGCCGTCGGCAAACATTTTCACGCCGGCGATGCGGAGAAATTCGTCGCCGAAATTGCCGCGCAAACCGATCGCAAGCGCGTGATCTAGATTTTCAGTCGGAACGGTGTGCAACACGCGCAGCGTCAGTTTGTCTTGCGCGCGCAAACTCTGAAACGCGCGCAGCGAGACCGCGCCTTCGACGTTGTGGATGCCGGTGATCCCCAGTTGATGCGCGGCGCGGATCGCGTTCAGCAACATCTCGTCCGAAATGCTTGCCGCGTTGAAGCCGCGTTTCTCGTCGAGCAAATCCATCGCGTTCTCGCGCAGAGTGCCGGTCGGCTCGCCGTTCGCCGCGCGATCGATCTTGCCGCCGTCCGGATCGCGCGTGTCGCGCGTGAGATGGATCGCGCGCATCGCCGCGCGGTTGATCCAGGACGAGTGTCCGTCTTTGCGATCCAGCACGACCGGATTGTCCGGCGCAATCGCGTCGAGCGGCGCGCTCGTCGGAAATTCTGGGATCGTCCAATCGAGGTGATTCCAGCCGCGTCCGAAAATCCATTCGCCGGGTTGCGCGGTTTGGACGCGCGCGGCGACGCGCGCCACCGCTTCGTCGAGCGAACGCGCGCCGTCGAGTTGGACGCGCGCGATCCCCATCGCGTAACTGGTGAAGTGAATGTGATGATCCACCAAGCCAGGGATCGCCGCGCGTCCGCGCAGATCGATTATTTCGGTGCGCGATGTGCGCGCGGCAAGCGCGTCGTCATCAAGCGCGATAACGCGTCCACTCGCAAACGCGATGGCGTGCGCGCGCGGGCGCGCCGGATCGAGTGTGTAAATTTTTCCGTTGGTTAAGAGTAGGTTTGTCATAGTTGGATTATACGCCCAGTTGCGAATAAATAAAATAGGGGCGACTCGGTGAGCCGCCCCAGATCGTCATCAATTTTACGCGCCTTCAAACTGAATCATCGAGTACACGTCGTACCCCTTGAGCGCATCGCGCCCGTGCAAGTCTACCAGCTCGATCAGAAAAGCAATCGCGAGCACTTTGCCGCCCAGCTTTTCGATCAGTTGCGCTGCGGCTTTGGCGGAACCGCCGGTCGCGAGCAAATCGTCCACGAGCAAGACCTTGGTCCCCGGCGTGATCGCGTCTTTGTGAATTTCCAGTTTGTTGGTGCCGTACTCCAATGAATACTCGACGCTGATCGTATCGGCAGGCAATTTGCTCGGCTTGCGAATCGGCACAAAGCCCGCGCCTAATTCGTACGCCAGCGGCGCGCCAAAAATCCAGCCGCGCGCTTCGATCGCGGCAACCGCTTCGACATCGCTGTCAATGTAACGTTCGACCAGCGTGTCAATCACTTCTTGCAACGCGTCGCCATCGCGAATGAGCGTGGTAATGTCGCGGAACAAAATTCCTTTGACGGGAAAATCGGGGATACTGCGAATGAGCCGAGCGAGTTCCATAGGAGACCTCCTGTCGTGTGTAAGGGCGAAGTATTGTTGGTGTCACCGCTTCGCCCCTACCTAGACTCAATTCTACACAAACGGTGAAAAAATGCAAATCCTCGCGGCTTGTGCTATAATAGCGCTGTGAGATCGCGAAACCTTGCGGCGAAATTTTTTCGATTCAACGCGGTGATGCTGAGCGCGCTGCTGATCGCGTGCGCGCCGCGCGCACCAGAAACGCCAACCGCGATTGCGCCGACGGCGATTGTCACATCGAGCGCGCCGACGCCGACGATTGCCGCAACCATCGCGCCGACGCGCGCGATCCCCACGCGCACGCCGCTCGCGACGTCGGGTGCGATCACGTTGACATTGTGGGCGACCGAAGACCTTGCGCCGGGCGCGACGCCGGCGGGTCGCGTTCTGAAAAATCAATTCGACGCGTTCACCGCCGCGAATCCGAATATTCACATCGAAGTTGTTTTGAAAAAACCATACGGCAAGGGCGGCGTCCTCGATTTTTTGTTGACGACGAGCGCAGTCGTGCCAACGCAGTTGCCGGATTTCGTCACGCTCGATATTGCCGAAGTGCCGCTGGCGGCTGAAGCCGGAATTCTACAACCGCTCGACGCGTGGTTGTCGAACGATCTGAAAAACGATTTTTTCCCCTTTGCGTTTCGCGCCGCGCATTATCAAAATCAGTGGATCGCGTTTCCTTTCCTCGCGGACGCGCAACACCTGGTTTACACCAAGACGACGATCAAAAAAGCCCCCGCGACCTGGGACGAGTGTCTCAAGCAAAAGACGCCCTTGCTATTGCCGCTTGCCGGCGACGACGCGTTTGTGTTGCAACATCTCGCGCTCGCGTCAACCGGCGATGGATTTTTGCCGTTGCCGACGGACGCGAACAACCTCGCGCAAATTCTCACTTTTTTCAAACGCGCGCGCGATCAAAATGTGCTTCCCGAAACCGCGCTCAATCTTAAAAGCGTCGAAGAAGGGTGGGCGCCGTTTGCCGCGAGCCAGACCGCGCTCGCGCAAGTTTCCGCGTCGCGCTATCTCGCCGAGCGCGAGAAAGCGCCGCACGCGGGATTCGCCGCCGTGCCGACGCGCGATGGCAAGACCGCGACCGTCGCCAGCGGCTGGGCGTTCGCGCTCGTCACAACCGATCCGGCGCGTCAAGCCGCCGCGACGCGCTTTATCAATTGGCTCGTTCAAGGCGAACGACTCGCGCCATTTTTGCGCGCGGCAAGACGCTTGCCTGCGACGCGCGCGACGATGCCGCTCGCCGTCGATCCGCCGGAGTACGCGGCGTTTTTGCGCGAGACGTTGGAGCGCGGCGCGTATTGGGCGTCCGCTTCGCCGCGCGAAACGAAAATCGCGAGCGCGTGGCGCGCGGCGATCGCGGCGGTGTGGAAAGGCACCAGCACCCCGGACGAAGCCGCGCGCAGTATCGTCGCGGCGACGAAATAGTTTGGCAATGTCCGATTAGCCACAGAACCACACAGAACCACACAGAAAAAGAAATGTGACATTGGCAAAATAATCGGCAGGAGTGGATGATGTTTGAAAGTTCGCTGCGCACTAACGGACAGCGCCGCCTAGCAGAACTGGGAGGCGCGGATATTCTGATCGGCATTCCCAGTTACAAAAACGCGGCGACCATCGGCTCGGTGATCGAGATGGCGGCAAAGGGCGCGCATACGTATTTTCCGTTATTGCGCTCCGCGATTGCAGTCGTGGATGGCGGCTCGTCTGACGAGACGGTGCCAATCGCGTCGACGCGCGTTCTGCCCCCCGCGCTCCGGCGCATCGTCACGACGTATCAAGGGATTCAAGGCAAGGGCAGCGCGGTGCGCGCGATTTTCGAAATCGCGCGATACGTCGGCGCGCACGTGTGCATCATTCTGGAAGCCGATCTGGAAAGTCTCACGCCGGAGTGGATTCACAAACTCGCGCAACCGATCTTGAATCGCGAGTACGAGTACGCGATTCCGATGTACGCGCGTCCGCTCGTCGAGGGCGCGGTCAATGATATTCTCGCGTATCCGCTGACGCGCTTGCTGTACAACGCGGATGTGCGCCAACCGATGGCAGGCGATTTCGCCGTGTCGGGTGAACTGGCGGGGAAATTGCACGATCGCGATGTGTGGGAAACGGACGTGGCGCGGCACGGGATTGACATTTGGATCACGACGATTGCGATCAACGAAAATATGCGAATGTGCCAGGTGCCGCTCAGTCCCAAGATCGAAAACAAGCGCGAAGCCGCCGTCGCGTTCGACCCAGGGTTCGTGCAATCGGTGGGGACGTTGTTTCGGATGCTGGAAATCTATCGGCGGCGGTGGACGGAGACGCGGACGTTACGCGGAGTGCCGGTGTGCGGCGAAGAGATCGCGCAAAAAGATCAACGCTTGACCGGCGCGATCACGATCGAAATGTTGAGCGATGCGTTTCAATCCGGCGCGCGGCGTTATCGCCGGTTCTGGCGCACGATTCTCTCGCCCGGCAATTACGACGCGGTGATCGAATTGTTCAACCAGCCGCGCGGCGCGAAACATTTTTCGCCGGAGTTGTGGGCGCAAGTCGTGTTCGATTTTGCGGTGGTGTACAACAAAGGGGAAAACGATCCGGACAAGGTCGCCGCCGCGCTCTTGCCGCTGTACTACAAGCGCATCGCGACGATTCTGCGCGAGACGAATGCGAAACTCGACGCGGTTGAAAAAGTGGTGCAAGCGCAAGCCCAAGTGTTTACGCAACACAAGGCGTATTTGTTGCGGCGCTGGGAAACGTACGTGCCGTGGGCGGTGGACGGGGTGCGTTAGTCCGCGCAACTGATCCGCGAATCACGCGAATCGCGCGAATGAGGTCTGTTGATTCGCGCGATTCGCGTTATTCGCGGATCGCTTTTTAGAAACCCATCGCGGAACCCGGACTCGGCTCGCCCGCCAGCCCCGGCATCGTCTTTTCGATCTCCTCAGGACTTTCTCCGGACTCTAAGCGGTCCACCATTTCGCCGAATTCGGGACCCAGGTCTTCGCCGCCCATCTGATTACCCATCTTCCGCATAAACCGCGCGACACTCTTCGGATCGTTTTCGTCCACGTCACCGAACGCGGAGGGATCGGACATTGCCTCCAGCCGCGCTTCCTCGGACTTGACCGTCGCGACGCGCGAGACCAGGCGCGCGAGATTTTTGCCGCCGCAATTCGGGCACGTCGGATCGCTCACGGCGGCAAAGGATCGAAAAAAGATGCTGGCGCGGCGTTTGCAATCCGCGCAACGATATTCGTAAATTGGCATTGCCGTTCTCCACAAAATGCTCAGCCAGCCACAGAGGACACAGGGAACACAGAGAGTTTTTTCTCTGTGGCTCAATGTATTCTGCGCGCATTATATTCAAATTGCAACCAATTGACAAGCCATCGGCGTCAACGTATAATCAGCACGATGACGACGATTGAAGAAATCACCGGCTTGATGCGCGGTCTCTCGGCGGAAAATCTGGCACGCGTGCGCGCGTTCGTCGCATCGTTGCGCGAGGCGCACGCAGCGGCGTGGTCGTTCGATTTTCTGGAACATTTCGCCGAAGCGACGCGCGCGGGAATGGAAGTCAAAGTGGCGGACGCGACCTGCGCGAACGTGACGCGCCCCGCGCTGTGGGAACATCCGCCGATGCGCGGCTCGGCAACTGTGGGCTATCTCGTGCCGATTCCGGCGGGCGCGCGCCAGGTCACGCTCAAGTTCGCGATCGGAATTCGCGACGGCGCGGAATTGCCGCCGGATCGCTTCATCGCGTTTCGCGTCTTGGTGAACGGCTGGAAATTGTGGAGCGCGGTGAAAACCACGCGCGCGTGGGAAGAGCACGCCGTCGAAATGCCGCAACTGAGCAGCGACCTCGCGCGGATCGAATTTATCACCGATAGCTTGGGCGACAACCGCTGGAATTGGGCGGTGTGGGCGGAGCCGCGATTGGAAAGCGAAGAACAATGACAAATGAGCAAATGGGAAATGACAAATGAACAAATGACAAATGAGCAAAGTTGTCATTTGTCATTTTTAATTTGTCATTTCATAACGCTTCAACGACGAAGGAGGGACAATGGATTTTCAGTTGACGGAGGAGCAACGCGCGATTCGGGAGATGGTGCGCGATTTCGCGGAGAAAGAAATCGCGCCGCGCGCGGCGGAGATTGACCAGACGGACGAATTTCCCGCCGACGTGTTCAGCAAGATGGGCGCGCAAGGTTTGATGGGCTTGCCGTATCCGGAAGAGTACGGCGGCGGCAGCGCGGATGTGACTTCGCAAGCGCTCGCGGTCGAAGAAATTTCGCGCGTGTCGGGTTCGGTCGGGTTGACGTACGCCGCGCATTTGTCGCTCGGCTGCGGACCGTTTTTCAATTTCGGCACCGAAGAGCAAAAGAAGAAATGGCTCGTCCCGCTCGCCAAGGGCGAAGGACTGGGCGCGCTCGCGCTGACTGAAACGAAAAGCGGCAGCGATCTCGGCGGCTCGGTCGCGACGACGGCGGCGCTGAAAGGGAACGAGTGGATTCTCAACGGCACGAAAATGTACGTCACGTCGGGCGCGGTCGCGCGCTCGATCACCGTGCTGTGCGCGACCGACAAATCGAAAGGGCATCGCGGCTTGAGTATGATCGTCGTGCCGCGCGGCGCGCCGGGCTTGGTCATCGGCAAAGTCGAAGAGAAGATGGGCTTGCACGGTTCGCTCACGACCCAGGTTTTCCTGGAAGATTGTCGCGTGCCGAAAGAAAATTTGCTCGGCGGCGAAGGCGAAGGGTTCAAGCAAGCGATGATGACGCTCGACGGTGGGCGGATCGGCATCGGCGCGATGGCGTTGGGGCTGGGACGCGCCGCGCTCGAAGCGTCCATCAAGTACGCGCAGGAACGCCAGGCGTTCGGCAAACCGATTGCGGATTTTCAAGCGATTCAGTGGATGATCGCGGACGCGTCAGTGGAGTTGGAAGCCGCGCGCTTGCTCGTGATGCAAGCCGCGTACTTGAAAGATACCAAGCAAAGTTTTTCGCACCAAGCCGCGATGGCGAAATTGTACGCGTCCGAAGCCGCGGATCGCGCGTGCTGGAAAGCGATTCAGATTCACGGCGGCGCGGGCTACTTGCGCGATTTTCCGGTCGAACGATTTTATCGCGACAATCGCCTGACGCTGATCGGCGAGGGGACGAGCGAAATTTTGCGGATGGTGATCGCGCGGAGTGTGTTGCGCGCGTAGCGCGGAGTGGGAGCGCGGGAGAGTGGGAGCGCGGGAGAGCGGGAGAGGGGGAGAATGTTTCACCCACTCTCCCCCTCTCCTTGTCTCCCCCTCTTTTTTTTGTGCGCGATGCGTTCTTCCACGACGCGCGGCTGACCCAACTGCGCGATCCGTTCTTCCGCGATGCCGCAATACTTGCGATCGATTTCGTAGCCGAGGTAATGGCGTTGCGTCATCTTCGCCGCGAGCGCGGTGGTGCCGCTGCCGATGAACGGATCGAGGACGACGTCGCCGACGTTGGTGTAGAGCAGAATCAAGCGCAACGGCAGATCGATCGGAAACGGCGCGGGGTGATCGGGCGCGTTGCGATCGCGCTTTTTGCTCAGCGTATCAAAACGCCACAACGATTTTTCCGAATCGGCGACCTGGTCTTGCGGACTGCGCCACACGCTTTTCGTCCACTCGACGAATTCCAGGTTTTCGATCCCGCTCTCTTTGCCCGCCGTCTGTTCGAGTTTGTACGATTCTTTGCAGAAGACGAGAATGTACTCGTGCACGTCGCGTAACGTCGGATTGGACGCGCGCGCGAAACTTCCCCACGCGGTAGAAATTCCTACGGTTGGACCTTTATCCCAAATGATCTCTCCGCGCATCAACAGCCCCAGCTCGATCAATTGCTGCGCGATGTACGCATTCAGCGGCAGGTACGGCTTGCGCCCGGTGCTTGCGACGTTCACTGCGAGCCGTCCGCCGCGACACAAGACGCGCGCGCACTCGCGCCACACCTCGTTCAGGAATGCGAGATACTCGCGCAATTCCATCGCGTCGCGATGTTGCGCGTACTCTTTCCCCACGTTGTACGGCGGCGACGTGACGATCAGTTGCACCGAGTCGTCGTCCACCTCGCTCATCGCGCGACAGTCCGCGCAGTAAATCGTGTCGAGTTGCATCGCGGACATTGTAGCACAAGCGCGCGCGTGATGCAAAAGATGAAAGATGAAAGATGAAAGATGAAAACCGCAGTGTCATTGCGAGGAGCGATTTTTGCGACGAAGCAATCTCCAAAGTTGGCTGGGGATTGCTTCGCTTCGCTCGCAATGACAGTCATCCTTCATCCTTTATGGGAGTCGGTTGAACCAGAAGAGCGAAAGCGCGCCGCCGATCAACAGAAACAACAGCGCGAGCGCGGTGAACAGCACCGTGCTTTCTTCTTTCTCCTGCGTGACGACGACGCCTTTGGCGAGATTTTGATAAATCGTCAGCAACGCGGTTTCGTCCGAGGCGTGGAAATACTTTGCGTCCGTGATCGCGGCGACGCGCTTGAGTGTCGCTTCGTCCAGCACGGCGCGGAAACCGAAACCGCCGCCTCCTTGGATCGTCGCGCCTTCGGCGGTGCCGACGCCAATCGTAAAGACGCGCACGCCGCGATCCGCCGCCGTTTGCGCGGCAGTGATCGGCGAAGGTCCGGTGCGATTTTGTCCATCGGTCAAGAGGATGATCGTCGCGGGCGCGAGTGTGCCGCGTGGCACGGGCGTTGGCGTCGGCGTGGCGGCGGTGAGCGGATCGTTCAGGCGCGGCGTGGGCGTGTTCGGCTTTTCGAAGATCGCGTCGAGCGACGTGAGGATGCCGCTGCCAATCGCGGTGCTTTGTTGCTGCACCAAACGATCCACCGCCGCGCGCGCGAGTTCGCGATCCGTCGTCGGCGCTTGCACGACATTCGCGTTCCACGAGAACGACACGATGCCGATGCGCGTTTGCGGGTCTTGGAGCGCGACGAACGCGCGCGCGGCGGCTTTGGCGGCTTCCAGGCGCGTCGGTTTCATATCGTTCGCGCGCATACTGCCGGAAACGTCAATCGAGAGAATGACCGTCGCTTGCTCTTTCGGCAGCGTGATCACACCAAAGGGGCGCGCCGCCGCGAACAGCATCAGCGCGACGCCGCTCAGAAACAGCGCGGGCGGAATGTGCCGGCGCATCCCAGGTCGTTTGTCAAGCGCGTCCTTGACGAGCGCGAGACTCGAAAAGCGGAGCGCGTAGCGCGCGCGGCGGCGCTGCGCGAATAGGTACGCCCCGATCAACACGGGGACGAGGAGTAACAACCACAACATATCGGGGGCAAGAAATTGCATTGCGCCCCTTTCTAGAGTTCAAATATGCCAAAATAGGCAATACCGCAAAACTCACTTTGGGATTTGACTAAAGAGGGTTCTCATGGATACTGTCTCTATCCTATCCGACCGAGGAAAGAGGAGTGCATGAGAACCCCAAAGACATTATACCATACGACGCC
>VGOB01000093.1 GCA_016865935.1 Chloroflexota bacterium
GACACCTTCATGACCTTGGTCGCCACGGCCAAGAAACTGGAGGTAAGTTTTTACGCGTACATCCAAGACCGTATTTCTGGCGCGTACCGATTGCCCAAGCTCGCTGATTTGATCACGGAGCGCGCCCAGCGAGATCCACTCGATGCGTCTTGGAGTTCGCCGTAGAATTACCCCAAGTTATTGAGAAGATACTTCAATTTTAAGGTGCGAATTTCTCAACTCGGAAAACCCGAGTCGTTCGGCGTTAGTCTAAACTCGAAATTTGACAAATCTGATAGAATAACATATCCTCATTAAGAGGGTAGATCGCGAGAGTTGCAACGTGGCAAATCACGAATCGGATCGGAATGAACTGAAAGCCGTGGTCTTGGCGGCAGGCAAAGGGACTATTGCGGTTGATGCGCCGCCGATTGTTCTCCAGAATCTGGGCGACCGCAAGATCATTGACTATGTCATCACGAACGCGCGCCAATTCATTTCGCCCGACGATCTCTATATCATTGTGGGGTACCAGCAGGCAGCAATGCGAACGCACCTGGGCACATCCTACCATTACGTCGTTCAAGAAGAATCACTCGGCACCGGGCACGCGGTTTTACAACTCGCTCCTTACCTCAAAGATTTTGACGGCGACTTGCTCATTCTCTACGGCGATACACCCCTCTTTCGCCCAACCTCGATTCGTGGGTTGTTGAATCGGCACTATCTCCGCCAATCCGATTTGACTCTGCTCACCGCTGTCGTGGATCGCGCGCTGCCCTATGGACGGATCATCCGCGATGCTGAAAATCAGATCGTAGACATCATCGAAGAGACGGAAGCATCGCCGCGCGTTCGCGAGATTCGTGAACTGAACGTCGGCGCGTACGTCGTGCGCGCGCAGCCGCTCTTGCGCGTGTTGGAAAAGTTATCGCCATCATCCGACGACGAGTATAGGTTGACGGATTGCGCGCATCAGCTCATCCACTCGGGGTTGCGCGTCGAGAGTTATCAAATCTACGATCAAGGCGAAGTGCAAGGCATCAATACGGCCGAAGACCTGGCGCGCGCGGAATTCATTTTGCAAAAGCGACTTTACCAGCCGCGCCGCGCGGAAGAGCAAAATCAGGTTTACTTTGGCACCGGCGGTTGGCGCGCAATAATTGGCGAAGGGTTTACACTGCACAATGTTCGTCGCTTGAGTCAAGCGTTAGCCAACGCGATGACGCGGCGCGGCGAAGAAAAGCGCGGTGTCCTAATCGGTTTTGATCGGCGGTTCCTCTCGAACCGCGCGGCGGAAGCCGCCGCCGAAGTTTTCGCGGGCAATAACATCCCCACGGTGTTGGTGGTTGAAGATGCGCCGACACCGCTGATCACCTATGCCACGGCGAAACAAGGTGCCGCGTACGGCCTGGCGTTCACCGCCAGTCACAACCCGCCCGAATGGAATGGGCTCAAAGTTTTTCACCGCGACGGCTCGTTGTTGCTCGACGACGAAACGCGCCAGATCGAAGCGGAGACGAATCGGCTGACGCTGGATCAAGTGATCAAAGTCGATCTCGATTTGGCATTGGAAGCAGGCATTGTCCAACGGCGCGATTTCACGAACGAGTACGTGGATGCCATCGAGGCGTTGATCGATCTGACCGCGATTCGCAACGCCGGACTCAAAGTCATCGTAGACCCGATGTACGGCGTCGGGCAACTCACGCTCGGGACGATCCTGACCGAAGCGCGCTGCCGGGTGACGTTTATCCACGAACGGCACAACCCGTTGTTCGGTGGACGCTCGCCCGCGCCGAATCTGGAGGCGCTGCGATTGTTGATCACGCACGTCAAGGAAGATCGCTACGATCTCGGCTTGGCAACCGACGGTGACGCGGATCGCATCGCGATTGTGGACGAGCAGGGCGAATATATCACGATCAACGATATTTTGCTTCTGCTGTACTGGTATCTGCACGAAGTACGTGGCGAACGCGGCGGCGTCGTGCGTAATCTCGCAACCACGCATCTGCTCGACCGGCTCGCCGCGCACTACGGCGAACAATGTTACGAAGTGCTAGTCGGTTTTAAGCACATTGCCGCCACGATGGTCGCGCACAACGCGCTCCTGGGTGGCGAATCGAGCGGTGGTCTGACGATCCGGGGACATATCTTGGGCAAGGACGGCATCTTCGCTTCGGCGCTGGTCGTGGAGATGTTGGCGCGCACGGGTAAGCGCATCTCAGAATTACGCAAGCAAGTTTATGAAATCACCGGGCGACTGTGCTATGTTGAAGAAGGAATTCCATCTACTTCGGAAATGCGCGTCGCAATTCCACGACGATTGAGGAAAGTCCCGCTCGATCACATTGGACCATATCCAGTGCTGAAGGTCTCTCACATTGACGGCACGAAATTGTACTTGGAAAATGATAACTGGGCGTTACTCCGTTTCTCTGGCACCGAACCTTTGCTGCGCCTTTCGACTGAAGCCGACTCGCTTGAGAAAGCCAACGCAATGATCCAATGGCTCAAGCAATTCGCGACCGCGCAGTAGAGCAGGGCAGTGACCGAACAAAGGAGGTGATGAAACCAGACTCCCCAATCAAAATGGTTGGTCAATTGATGATCGAAACGAGTACCTGAATCTCAAGGAGGAGAAAGATGAAGAACATCGTTCGTTTAATTTTCGTGATCGCGCTCGTGGCAGTTGTTCTGACCGCGTGCGCGCCAGCGCCAACAGCGGTTCCCCCAACCGCCGCGCCGAAACCGACTGAGGCACCCAAGCCAACTACGGTTCCCCCGACGACAGCGCCTCCAACCGCTGTCCCGCCGACCGCCGCGCCGAAGCCGACCGAAGTCGTGCTGGAAAAAGAATTGGTCTTGTACTCCGCCGCCGATCAAGCAATGGTTGATTTCGCGGCGCAAGCATTCCAAGCCAAAACCGGGATCAAGGTCTCGACCGTCCAGGGCGGCTCGGGCGTGATGCTGGCGCGCATCAACGCCGAAAAAGCGCGTCCGCTCGGTGATGTGCTGTGGAGCGTGGGACCAGATACCATTGGTGCAATGCCGGACTTGTTCGAGCCGTACAAACTGAAGGAATTTGACAAACTCTTGCCCGAAGCGCAGGACAAGACTAACCTGATAGCGCCTTGCACGGGCATTGCCAGCGCGACGATCATGTACAACAAGAAACTCGTGCCGGCTGCCGACGTGCCGAAAAAGTGGGCAGACTTGCTCGACCCCAAGTGGAAAGGCAAGATCGTGAACGCCGATCCGTCCAAGTCGTCGTCATCGTACCAATCGCTGGTCACGCGCTTGATCGCGTTCAAAGACAAGGGCTGGGAGTTCGAAGAGAAACTGATTCAGAATTTGGTGATCGTCCCCAGTTCTAGCGCGGTCTATCTCCAAGTGGGCACTGGCGAGCAGGCGCTCGGGCTCGCGTTTGAGCAAGGCGCGTACATCTACGCCGCCGGCGCTACCGCCACCGCGGGCGTCGTCTATCCAACCGATGGCACCGGCGTCCTCTTCGACGTCGCCGCGTTGATCAAAGGCGCGCAACATCCGAACGCTGCGAAAGCGTTCCTCGACTTTTCGGTCTCGGCGGAATTCCAAAAGGCGCTGATCGAAAAGTACTATGGTCGCCGCGCTGTACGATCCGATGTGACTCTGCCGCCGGGTGTGCCACTGGCGAAGGACATCAAGACCACCGAGTACGATTTAAAGTGGGCGGCAGACAACCGCGACGCGAACCTCAAAAAGTACCAGGAATTGATGGTCAAGTACAACAAATAGTCGGCTAGTCACATAGTCGAGTAGTCAGATAGCCGGAAACGAACTAGCCGACTATCTGACTACAAGACTAGGGGACGATCTTCGGAGATACGATGACCCAGGTCAAAATTGAAAACATCGTCAAACGGTACGGCAACGTCAGCGTCCTCAAAGGCGTCAATCTCGTCATCGAGCCGAGCGAGTTTTTCACGCTGCTCGGTCCCAGCGGTTGCGGCAAAACAACCTTGCTGCGCACGATTGCTGGTTTTCTGACCCAGGATAGCGGCGCGATTTATTTCGACGGCGAATGTATTGACGGTATCCCGGCGCACAAGCGGAACACGGGCATGGTGTTTCAGAATTACGCGATCTTTCCGCACCTGAACGTGTTCGATAACATCGCGTATGGATTGAAAAATCAAAAACATTCGCGGCAAGAAATCGAGCGCAAGGTGCTGGAGGCAGTGCGGTTGGTACGCCTCGAAGGTTTGGAACGCCGGATGCCGCGCGAACTTTCGGGCGGACAACAGCAACGCGTCGTCCTGGCGCGCGCGATGGTGATCGAGCCGCGGGTCCTGCTGATGGACGAGCCGCTCTCGAACCTCGACGCGAAATTGCGCGTGGCGATGCGCGGCGACATTCGCGCGCTGCAGCGCAAGGTCGGCATCACGACAATTTACGTGACGCACGATCAGGAAGAGGCGCTCGCGATTTCGGATCGGATCGCGGTAATGGACGCGGGACTCGTCCAGCAAATCGGCAAGCCCGCCGAGGTGTACGTGCATCCCGTCAATCAATTCGTCGCCGATTTTGTCGGTGCGACGAATATGCTGATCGCGCGCCTCGTCAAGTACGAATCGGACGCGCGCCGCGCGTGGTTTGACCTGGGCACGGGTTCCCAGTGGCAGGTGCCGCTCGCTGTCGCGCCGCGCGGCGATCAATGTGTGCTCGCAGTGCGCCCCGAAGTGTTGTCGTTTGCCAGCGCCGCGAGCGAGGCGGTCAATCGCGTCAACGGTCAGATTGCCGACGCGACGTACGGCGGCTCGACGATTCGTTATCAAGTGCGTCTCGAAAACGATCAAACGCTCCAGGTTCACGACCACAACCCAGAGCAGTCCGCGATTCGACAATTGGGCGAGCGGGTGCAGCTCGTGTGCGATCCGGCGCGCGTCCTCGTCTTCGAAGGAGGCGCGCATGGCAGTTAATGTGATTCCTTTGCGCCGCGCCGCCTGGTCGCGGTATTGGCAGAACTTTGGATTCTGGAACATCGTCACGCTCGGCGCGTTCGCGCTGTTGTTGTTTTTCCTCGTTTATCCACTGCTTGCCGTTTTTGGGCAAAGTCTGACCTCCAAGACCGGCGACTTGTTCGAGGGATACCGCAAATTTTTCTCGCAACCATACTATTCGAACAGTCTGACGAATAGTTTGCTCGTTTCGATTCCCGCGACGATTGGCTCGCTGGTGATCGGCGTGCCGCTCGCGTACATCGTCACGCGCTATACGATCCCAGGTCGCGCGCTCATCCGCGCGGCGGTCGTCATCACGCTGCTTTCGCCGCCGTTCATCGGCGCGTATGCGTGGGTCGTGATGTTGGGACGCGCGGGGTTGCTGAACAGGTTCCTGGAAAACTTTGGCATCCAAGTTCCTTCGATTTATGGTCCCGTCGGTTTGATCTTCGTCTTTACGATCACGCACTATCCGTTTGTTTTCTTGATCGTCTCCTCTGCGATTCGCTCGATTGATCAATCCATCGAAGATGCCGCGCGCAACCTGGGTTCGGGCGAAGTCAAAACGCTTTTCACCGTCCTCTTGCCAATCTTGCTGCCTTCGATCACCGCGGGCGTCCTCCTGTCGTTTATGACGATTGTCGCCGATTTTGGTACGCCGATGATTATCGGCGAGAGTTTCCGCGTCCTGCCGACGCACATTTACAGTGAGTTCATCAACGAGATGGGCGGCAACCCGATGATGGCGAGCGCAATGAGCGTTATCCTGATCGCGATCTGTTTGCTCGCGCTGGCATTGCAGCGGTACTATTCGTTCAAGACAAGTTACAACGTCCAGTGTGTGCGCCCGCTCGAGACGCGCCAGCCGCACGGCGTGGCTGGCGCACTGATGATCGCTTTCGCAGACCTGGTGATCCTTGTATCGCTCCTGCCCATAGTGGTCATCTTTTTTTCCTCGTTCTCCATAGGGCGCGGCTCAATTGTTACGTCGAACTTTTCGCTGGAAAACTATGAGCGCATCCTCTACAACGTGCCCACGGCGATCACGAACACCTTCTTCCTCGCGACACTCTCGGCGTCCATTGGCATTGTGCTCGCGATGTTCATCGCCTACGTCTTGGTGCGCGGCAAGACGCGCTGGCGCGGCGTGCTCGATTCGCTCGTCGCGCTGCCGAACGCGATTCCTGGCACCGTGATCGCGGTCGGCTTTATCATCATCTTCAATCAGCCGCCGTTCTTGATCACCGGCACGTGGATGATTCTGGTGGTCTCGTACGTCATCCGGCGTTTGCCATACGGGGTGCGCGCCTGCGTCGCGATGTTGCAGCAGATTGACGCGAGCATCGAGGAAGCGTCCGTCAATCTGGGTGTGCCGCCGATGCGCACGTTCGCGCGCGTTGTCGTGCCGCTGATGGCGCCTGCCATCCTCGCAGGCGGGATTATGACGTGGGTCACGACGATCAGCGAATTGAGCTCGACGATCCTGCTATACTCTGGACCCTATGCGACGATGACGGTCAAAATTTTCAGCAACGTTTTCTCCAACGACTTTGGCAACGCGTCCGCGCTCGCGATGATTCTGATCGCCGCGACGTTCGTGCCGTTGTTCTTGATGTACCGCTTCTTGGGAGAACGTGCGGAGCAAGCGCTATAAGTGGCAAACCGCGTTTTGTTTCTTTGCACCGGCAATTACTACCGGAGCCGGTTTGCCGAGATTCTCTTTAACGCGCTGGCTCGTCAAAGCGCTATAGATTGGCTCGCCGATTCGTGTGGGTTGGCAATCGAGCTGGTTCCGCCGGACGGCGGCGCGCTCTCTCCCTTTGCGCGTCAGGGCTTGACAGAACGGGGAATCGCGCTCGACGAACCGCCACGCCGTCCGCGCGCGTTGCGTGAGGAAGACTTGACGCGCGCACATCGCGTTATTGCCTTGAATCGCGTGGAGCATCATCCGTACCTGAAAAAACAATTTCCCGCCTGGGCTGAGCGTGTGGAATACTGGCATGTGGGTGATCTGGACTACGCACCCGCTGAGCAAGCGTTAGCGGAAATCGAACGGCATGTGCGCGCGTTCATCGGACAATTGAGAGCCACACGATAATGAAACGGAACATCATTCCCCAAGAACATCTCTCCACAATGTCCTATCTCTGGCGCGAGTACGCACGCGCGCCGCGCGCGCTCGCGTTTCGCGCGCGGACGCCGAATGAATTTCGCGCGTGGCGCGACGCGTTACGCGGCAAACTAATCGAGTTGCTGGGCGGATTTCCAAGTGAGCGATGCGATCTCGCGCCGCGCGTCGTCGAGGTGGTCGAAGAAAAAGAGTATCGCCGCGAAAAAGTGATTTTCTATTCCGAACCCGAGGTCGCAATCCCGTGTTACGTCTTGATCCCGCGCAAGGTCGCGTTGCCGTACCGCGCGGTGATCGCGCTGCACGGACATGGGACGGATGGCACGCGCTTGATGCTCGGTTTGGCGCGGAACGCCAAAGAGCGCGCGTCGATGCGCGCGGGCAAGTGGGATTTCGCGCGGCAACTCGCGCGGCGCGGTTTTATTGTCTTTGCGCCGGCCCAGCGCGCGCTCGGCGAACGCGTCGAAAAAAATCGCGCGTATCAAGCCAAATCAGGACGCAACAAAAAATCGTGCACGATCACGACGCTCGCCAGTTTTATGCTGGGACGCACAATGGCAGGGATGCGCGTGTGGGACGTGATGCGGACGATTGATTACCTTCGCACGCGCGCTGAACCGATTGCGGAAAAAATCGGCTGTATGGGTTGGTCGGGCGGCGGCACGACGACGCTGTACGCGTCCGCGCTCGATGAACGGATCAGCGCGGTTGTGTTGGAAAGCGCGTTCTGCACGTATCGCGCGTCGATCTTATCCATCGAACACTGCGCCGATAATTACATTCCCGGAATTTTGCGCTATGCCGAAGCGTCGGACATTGCCGGTTTGATCGCGCCGCGTCCGGTGCTAATCGAAAGCGGAACCCAGGATCACATTTTTCCAATCGCGGGAGTCAAGCAAGCATACGACGAACTCGCGCGCGTGTACGCGGTATTGCATCGTTCCGATCATCTGGACGCGGATTTTTTTTCGGGTGAACATCGCGTCGGCGGACGCAAAGCGTTCGCGTGGTTGGCGCGATGGTTAAAGTGATCCGACTTCCAAAGTTTGTAACTTTGGAAGTTTTTAATTGCCGAATCGTCTCTTTTCCGCTATAATATCAAATAGATTTTACCGGTTGTCATTCTGAGGAATTTATGATTCGCGGAATTATTTTCGACCTGGGCTGGACCCTGATGTACTTGAATGCCGATGTGGAACAAACGCGTGATCGCGCTTACCAATCGCTCGCGATGTTTTTGAACGCGAATGGAATCGCCACCGGCGGGAATTTTATTCCAACCCTGCACGCGGCACGCGCGCGCGGTTGGAAGTTGGCGGACGAGACCGGCGTCGAACGCTTTGGCATTGAAGCGCTCGCGGAAACATTTACCGAGTTGGGCTATCCACGTCCCGATGGTTTGCTCGCGCGCGCCAACGCGGTGGTGTTCGACGAACTGGCGCGGCAATGGCTCGCGTACAGTGACGCGCTGGAAACTTTGCGCGAATTGACGCGGCGCGGTTTGCGCGTCGGGTTGTTTTCCAACGCGGACGACGATGGGCTCGTGCAGAATTGCGTCGCGCGACTTGGCTTTGCGCCGTACCTGAACCCCGCGCTCAGCAGCGCGATGCCGCATCGCCTCCGCAAGCCCGATCCGCGCGCGCTGCATCTGATTGCGGACGCGTGGCAGATCGCGCCGCGCGAAATCATGATGGTCGGCGACGCGCCGCAGTACGACATTCTGGGCGCGCATCGCGCGGGGATGCGCGCGGTTTTGATCGATCATAGCGAGAATTTTTCGTGGCAAAAAATTCCCGACGACCGCGCGAACGATCCCGCGCTGCGCGCGGATGCGGTGGTGAAGACGCTGGCGGAAGTGCCGGGCGTGATTGAGAAGATGTGAGGGAGGAATAGGAAAATGCAAAACCTAAACCGGATCACTTTTAATCTGGATGTGATGGGTGGCAAGCCCTGTATTCGTGGCTTGCGCGTCACGGTGGGAACCATCGTGGGATTGCTTGCTTCAGGATATTCTACCGCGGACATTCTCAAAGCATACCCCTACTTGGAAGAAGAAGACATCCGTGAAGCGCTGACGTACGCCGCGTGGCGCGCCGAAGAAATCGAACTGCCGTTGGTTGCCGCATGAAAGTGTTGATTGAGTTGATCGCGGTTGACGAAGCCAAAGCCAGAGTGCGAATCTTGCCGATTCAGGAAAAGATGTGACGCATTAGACCTGTCAGGTTTCCAAAAACCTGACAGGTCTGAAAGGCAATGATGCCGACTGATCCACTTTCGATCTATTTACAAGCCATCACCAAAAATCTCGCGCGCGGGAACGCGACCGAACACACGCATCGCCCCGCGCTCAAAGCGTTGCTCGAATCGTTCGACGCGAACATTACCGCGACGAATGAGCCGCAGCACATCGTTGATGTCGGCGCGCCCGATTTCATCGTCGAGCGCGGCAAGACGCCGCTCGGCTACGTCGAAACGAAAGAGGTCGGCGCGAATCTCGACAAGATCGAAGAGTCGGAACAACTGCAACGCTATCGCGCCGCGTTTCGCAATTTGTTGCTCACCGATTATTTGGAATTTCGCTGGTACGTGGACGGCGAACGTCGCGACGCTGTGCGCTTGGGCGAATGGCGCGGCGGTGTCATTGCGAGGAGCCGCGCAGCGGCGACGAAGCAATCTCCACGCTGCGAGTTGGGGATTGCTTCGGCGCGAAAACCGCGCCTCGCAATGACAGAGGGCGCACTGGCACCTGTCACCGCGCTCTTGCAACAATTCATCGCGCACAGCGCGCCCAGCATTTCCAAACCCAAAGACCTCGCGGAACGCATCGCCGCGCTCGCACAATTGATGCGCGACGTGATCGAAAAATCGTTCGCGCGCGAAAGCGAACGCGGCAATCTGCACGAATGGCTGACCGCGTTCCAGGAAACGCTCATCCCTGATCTCACGCCCGCGCAATTCGCGGATATGTTCGCGCAGACAATCGCGTACGGAATGTTCGCCGCGCGCGCGAACGATCCGACGCCGAAAGATTTTTCGCGGATGGAAGCCGCATTCGTCCTGCCCAAGACGAATCCGTTCTTGCGAAAACTGTTCCACGAAATCGCGGGACCCGATCTCGACCCGCGCGTCGCGTGGATCGCGGACGATCTCGCCAACCTGCTCGCACGCGCGGATATGGAGCGCGTGCTGAAAGATTTCGGCAAGCGGACGCGCCGCGAAGACCCCGTCGTCCATTTCTACGAAACGTTTCTCGCCGCGTATGACGCGCGGCTCCGCAAAGCGCGCGGCGTCTACTACACGCCCGAACCCGCCGTCTCGTACATCGTGCGTTCGGTGGATACATTGCTGCGAAAAGAGTTTGGCAAAGCGAACGGACTCGCCGATCCGAGTGTGTTGCTGCTCGATCCCGCCGTTGGCACGGCGACGTTTTTGTATTTCGTCATCCAGCAGATTCACGAGACGCTGAGCGCGCAAGGACAGCAGGGCGCGTGGGCAAGTTACGTCGCAGAGAAATTGTTGCCGCGCCTGTTCGGTTTTGAAATTCTGATGGCGCCGTACACCGTCGCGCATCTCAAACTCGGCATCGAGTTGAAAGACTTGGGTTACGATTTTGCGAGCGACGAGCGGCTCGGCATTTATCTGACGAACACGCTGGAGCAAGCCGCGAAAAAATCGGAACGGTTGCTCGCGAAATTCATCAGCGACGAATCGGACGCGGCGGCATCGGTCAAGCGCGACAAGCCGATTATGGTTGTCATCGGCAATCCGCCGTACGCGAATTTCGGAATGATGAACAAAGGTGAATGGATTGGCGATTTGCTCGACGATTACAAGCGCGGCTTGAACGAAAAGAAACTGAACCTCGACGACGACTTTATCAAATTCCTGCGCTTTGGTCAGTGGCGTATCGAAAAGAGCGGCGCGGGCATTCTCGCGTTCATCACGAACAACACCTACATTGACGGCATCACGCATCGGCGGATGCGCCAATCGCTGCTCGAAACGTTCGACGACATTTACATTTTAGATTTGCACGGCAGTTCCAAAAAGAAAGAAAAATGCCCCGACGGTTCCAAAGACGAAAACGTATTTGACATCCAGCAGGGTGTGGCGATTGCGTTGTTTGTGCGTAGGGGCGTTTTATTAAACGCCCCCACATACGCCCCCACATACGCCCCCACATACGCCCCCACATACGCCCGCACAACCGCGCGCGTCCATCACGCGGAACTCTGGGGCACACGCGAAACCAAATACGCCGCGCTCGCGGAAAGCGACATCGCGACGACGCGCTGGACGGACTTGACACCTGCTCTTCCATATTTCTTCTTCGTTCCGAAAAGTTTTGCCGCAGAGGAAGAATACAAAGAAGGATGGAGCATCACAGAATGCTTTGGCAATCAGAATACAGGCATACAAACTAAACGCGATGAACTTTTCATTGCGTTTGAACAAGAAATTCTTATTGAGCGATTCAAGGATATTTCCGTTCATTCTGCCGACTTGGAGTACCTGAAACGAAAATATAATCTCCAGGATTCTTCTGGCTGGCAAGTCTCCAAACTGCGTGGACTCCGCTTTACTCCCAAAGCATTGGTGCCCATCTTTTACCGTCCTTTTGACATTCGTTGGATATATTTTGATCCAGCGGTGCTTGGGCGAGCGCGTGAATCCACCATGCGGCACATGATCGCGGGAGAGAATCTGGGACTTGTCACACTGAGAATCAATGGAGGCGGAAATGACTTTGTGTCCGTGGCAGTTCGCAATATCATTGAAAAAGGTTCACTCCCACGCGGAAACTATTCCCTGTTCCCCCTCTACCTCTACGACACGCCCGCCGCGCACCAAACCGCGCTGAATCTCGGCGCGCGGCGCGTCAACTTTGCGCCCGCGTTCATCGCGGAAATGGAAACGCGGCTGGGGTTGAAATTCGCGGCGGATGGTAGGGGCGTTTTATTAAACGCCCGAACGGGCGTTTTATTAAACGCCCCTACATTCACCCCCGAAGACATCTTCCACTACATCTACGCCATCTTGCACGCGCCGACGTACCGCGAACGCTACGCGGAATTTTTGAAGATTGATTTTCCGCGCGTCCCGCTCACGCGCGACGTAAAATTGTTCCGCGCGCTGTGCGCGTTCGGCGCGGAACTCGTCGCGCTGCACCTGCTCGAATCGCCCGCGCTGGATAAACTGATCACGCGCTTTCCCGTCGCGGGCTCGAACGAAGTCGAGAAGATCGTCTACGCAGAAGAATGGCGCGACGCGAGCGGCAAAACGCAGCGCGGTTGCGTGTTCATCAACAATCCCCCTGTCATTGCGAGGAGCGGAGCGACGAAGCAATCTCCGCGTCGCGGCTTGGAGATTGCTTCGCACAAATCGCTCGCAATGACAGAACCGCAGTACTTTGCAGGCATCGCGCCCGACCTGTGGAATTTTCACGTCGGCGGTTACCAGGTGCTAGACAAATGGCTCAAGGATCGCAAAGGGCGCGCACTCGCGTACGACGACCTCACGCATTACCAGAGAATCGTCGTCGCGCTGCGCGAAACAATTCGCGTGATGAACGCGATTGACGCGGCGATTCCGCAATGGCCGCTGGAGTGATTGATGACGGCAATGGTTCCTTTCTACACGCGCTTTCGCGAGTTGGCTTTTCGTGAAATGCGCTCCGTGACGATTCGCGGCGAGCGCAATCTGCCTGATGGCGAATACGGTTTCCTCGAACTCTACTGCGACGATCCCAAGTGTGATTGTCGGCGAGTTCTGATTGATGTGGTGACGCCGACGACAGGATCAAAAATCTGGGCGACGATCAATTACGGTTGGGAGAGTCTCGAGTTCTACGAAAAATGGATGGGGAACAAAGAGTCGGCGCGCGAATCTTGCGGCGCAACACTGGATATGCTCAACCCACAGACCGAGTACTCTCCCGTGTTGCTCGCATTGTTCAAATGGGTCTTGCAAGATCAGGCATACGTGGAACGCCTGAAGCGTCACTATCGGCTGTTCAAGTCCGACCTACGCGCCAAGCGCAAGTCGGCAACGCGATCAAGCCGCCCAGCCAGACGGAGGCGCTGAGCGCGATCACGCGCCCAGTCCCCAGTGAGCAAGGAGTCTCTAATGCTAGACCAAAACAGATCTGATCTTTACGGCGCGCTGCGCGAACAATCGCGCCAGCGCTTTTACAATCTCTGGCAACTCGCCAAAACGGGGCAAGCGCCTACAGAGGGCGAGGACGCGCTGCTTATCCAAGTGATGCGCGAGCATCCCGAATACTACGACACCTGGGCGCACGCGAACGAGTTGCTCGGCGAAGCGATTCCAGCCGACAGTGTGGACCCGTTCGTGCACGCGATGATCCACGCGACCGTCGAGAATCAAATCGCGCAGAACGACCCGCCCGAAGCGCGGGCGGTGGTCGAATACAAGACCTCCCGCAACATTCCGCGCCACGACGTCATTCACGAAATCGGGAACGAGGTCGCCAAAATGATCTGGACTGTTCTGCACGACAACAAACCGCCTGACAACATCGCCTATCGCCGCAAACTCGCCAAGATGCTGCCGCGCGCGCAAAGAAATCTTTCAAAGTGAGTTGGAGATTTCTCGCTTCGCTCGAAATGACAAATCACCCAATCACCCAATCACCGATTGCTGATTGCTGATTGCTGATTGACTAATTGAAATCTGAAATCTGAAATGTTTCTTTCCACTCGCCGCCTGTTCACCGCGATTCTGTTCCTCGCCTTGTGCGTGATCGCCGCGCGCGAAATCAGCGATCCCGATTTCTGGTGGCATCTTCGCACCGGGCAATTCATCTTCGAAACGCGCGCGATTCCACACACCGATATTTTTTCGTTCACGAATGAAGGTCGCCCCTGGGTTACGCACGAGTGGCTGTCCGAAGTTGTGATCTACGCGCTGTACGCGCTCGGATCGTTTCCCGCGTTGATGCTTACGTTCGCCGCGATCATCGCGCTGACGTTCGCGTTCGTGTATGCGCGCACGCCGGGCAAACCGTACATCGCCGCGTTCGCGGTGCTGCTTGCCGCGCTTGCCGCCGCGCCGACGTTTGGCGCGCGTCCGCAAATGTTGACCCTGCTCCTGGGAAGCATATTTCTGTACGTGCTCGACAAGCGGCGCGATTTATTGTGGCTGTTGCCGCCGTTGACGATTCTCTGGGTCAACTTGCACAGCGGTTACGCGCTCGGGCTGGTGATCGTGGCGGTGTATCTCTTTGGCGAAATCGTCGCGGCGGTCAGCGGTCAGCGGTCAGCGGTCAGCCCAAGACAACTTGGGATTATTTTCGCGCTGTGTTTGGGCGCGGTGCTGTTCAATCCGAATGGCGCGGCGATGTACGTTTATCCATTCGAAACGCTGACGAGTCGCGCGATGCAGGCGTACATTCAAGAGTGGTTCTCGCCCGACTTTCACCAGATCGAGTTTCAGCCGTTCGCGTGGTTGCTCATCGGCACCCTTGCGGCGATGGCGTTCGCGGGCAAGCGCATCACGTTGACGCAGACGATTTTGCTCGCGGGATTCACTTTGGCGGCGTTGCGTTCCGCGCGCAACATTCCGATCTTTGCGATCATCGCCGCGCCGATTCTGGCGGAACAACTGTGGCATCTGATCGCGGCGCGGATGCCGCCGGAAAATCGGCGCGTGACGCGCGGAATGGCAATCGTCAACTGGCTGATCCTTGCGCTCGTCATCGCGGCAAGCGCGGCGCGCGTCGGGATGATCGTTTTGAATCAATCCGCCGTCGAGCGCGCGAAATATCCGGCGGCGGCAGTTGAATTTTTGCACACGCGCGCGCCGCGCGGCGCGCTGTACAACGAGTACGGTTGGGGCGGTTATGTCATTTGGCGGTTGTATCCCGCGACGCGCGTCTTCATTGACGGACGCGCGGATGTCTACGGCGATGCGTTCATCGAGGACGTGTACTTGAAAGCGTACCGCGGCGGCGCGGATTGGCGTGCGCCGTTGGAGCAGTACGCCGTGCGCGTCGTCCTGATCGAACCCGGCGCGCCGTTGGCGGCGCAACTGGCGCGCGATCCGGAATGGCAAAGCGTGTACGCCGATCGGCAAGCGGTGGTGTTTGAAAAACGATGACGCGCGCAACGCGCGTTGACAAGATCGGCACTCTCATCTATACTGCGCGCGGTGAGCCCTTGCGTTGCTTCTGACGACGCAGAACGAAATTCATCGGTGGACTGGCGAGCCGAACGAGGATTCGATGGATGAACCTACTCAAACCGAACGCAAACGTCCGTATTTCATCTGGGATTACGATCTCACGGAAGAAGACGTACGCGCGATTTTGCGCGGCGACAACGAGTACGAGAAAATCCAAATGATGGTGCGGATTTTGGAATCCGCGCGCTGGTCGGATATTTGGCGTTACCTGACGCTCGCCGAGGTGATGCGTTATTGGCCTCAACTGTACCGCCGGATGCGGCGCGAGGTACGCGATGTGTGGGCGTGGGCGTTAGAGGAGTGGGCGCGTGGCGCAACCTAGTTTGCTGACGCGATTGCAACGCGCGTTTCTGGAGGAATTTTTTAGGCAACCTGTCGGGCAAGAATTTTTTCTCACGGGCGGCACTGCGCTTGCCGAGTTCTACTTGCGGCATCGCTACAGTGAAGACATTGACCTATTTACGTTGAATGACGCCGCGTTGCAAGATGTCTCCAACAGTCTGCCAGCCATCGCCGCGCATTTGAATGCGACCGTCGAGGATCGTTTCCGCACGATCAGTTTTCGTCAGGCGTTCCTCCGGCTGGGCTCAGAAGAACTCAAGATTGATTTCGTTCGTGATGTTGGCGCGCAATTTGGCGAACATCGGCGGTATGGAAGCGTTGTCGTAGATTCGGAATTGAACATCGCCGTCAACAAGGTAACTGCCATCTTCGGACGAATTACGTCCAAAGATTTCGTTGACCTCTACTTTCTGCTCAACAAAGGATACGATCTCGACGAACTGATGCGTTTGGCGAAAGAAAAAGATCTGGGATTCACCGAATTCTATTTCGCCGGAATGTTGCGCGAGAATCGTCGGATCACCACGCTGCCGCGAATGATCCAGCCGTTGACGGCGGAAGAACTACGCGCTTTTTTTGAACCGCTGGCGACAAAACTAGTGCGCCGACTCAAACCCCCCGAATAACCACCGTGCGCGTATTCAAATCCTCTCGCTTTTGGCTGTTCGCAATTCTCCTCGCCGCGTTCGCACTGCGACTGTATCGGCTCGGCGTTGCCGGTCTGTGGTACGACGAGACGGTGAGCGTGATCCTCGCGCAAAAAGATTTGCTCGCGCTGACGCGTCACACGGCGGGCGACATTCATCCGCCGTTGTACTATTACGCGCTGCATTTCTGGGGACGCCTCGCGGGTTGGTCGGAATTTTCCGCCGCGTTTCTATCGCTTTTCTTTGGCATCCTCCTGATCGCGCTGGTTTATCGCGCGGCGCGCGACCTCACCCCTATCCCCTCTCCTAATAGGAGCGGGGCGAGGGGAGAGGTCGCACTCACCGCCGCGTTGCTCGTCGCGCTCTCCCCGTACAATTTGTGGTACGCGCAAGAAGCGCGAATGTACACGCTGGGCGCGTTGCTGGGGCTCGCGTCAGTGTACTTGTTCGCGCGGATGCTGGGCAGTCGCCAGTCGCCAGTCGGCAGTCGGCAGTCAACCCGTTTCACGCATCACGCATTACGCATCACGCGCCACGTTTCACGCGATTTCATTGCCTACGTCATCGTCAGCGCGCTCGGGTTGTACACGCTCTATTATTTTGCGTTCCTCCTCGTTTTTGAGAATCTCGTTGCACTAATTTGGGTCTTTCGCAATTCGCAATTCGCAATTCGCAATCTTGAATTACGAATTACGAATTGCGAATTGCGAATTTTTTTGGGGGCTCAACTCACCATCCTCGCACTCTTTTCACCTTGGCTCCCCATCGCGTTCCGCCAAGCCCTCGATCCCCCCGTGCCGCCGTGGCGGTCGTTCACCGCGCTGCCGGAGGTTCTGCTCGAATCATTTTCCGCGCTTGCGTTCGGACAATCGGTTGATCCGATTTTCGTCGCGCCGATGTTGGTGATCGTCGCAGTTGTGATCGCGTTCGCGTTTCGCGCTGACCGCCGACCGCCGACGGGCGACCGCCGCACATTATTCACACCGATCTTTCTTCTGGGTTACACGCTCGTTCCATTGCTCATCATTTACGCGCTCTCGCTGTGGAAACCGCTCTATCACGTCCGCTATATCTTCACCTACTCGCCCGCGTTTTACATTTTGCTCGCGCTCGGGTTGGAAAAAATTCGCAATTCGCAATTCGCAATTCGCATTTTACTGTTGACTGTCTACGGTCTACTGTCTACTGTTTCCGCCTACAACTTTTGGTTCAACCCGCGCTACGCCAAAGACGATTTGCGCGGCGCGGTCCATTACGTCGCGGAACGTTGGCGACCCGGCGACGCGATCTTGATCAACGCCGGCTATACCTATCCCGCGTTCGTGTACTATTTCGATCAACCGATCGCGTGGCGCGGACGATTGACAGATTACGCATCCTTCGACTCCGCTGCGCTCCGCTCAGGACGTATCACGTATCACGATGCTATCGTCCTGCAAACCGGCTCTATCGGCGGCGCGGCGAACCTGGGTTGGGGCAATCCGGAATCCGATTTTTACGCGACGACCGCCGACGAAACGCGCGCCGCGCTCGCGCGCCTCTTTGCCGCGCACCCGCGCGTTTGGATGCTCCGGCTGTACGATACGGTGGTTGACCCCGATGGCGTCGTCCGCGATTATCTTGCGACGCGCGGGCGCATCATTGACGACGAAGGTTTTGCGGGCGAATCGTACGCGCGTGTTCAGGGTTATATCACTCGACGCGATTCATTCACCGCGCTGCCCACCGCCGCGACACGGCGCGAGATTCTGCTCGGCAACCGGATCGCGTTACTGGGATTTGAACCAGCCGCGATCGCCGTGCGCGCCGGCGCGCCGCTCGACGTGGATTTGTATTGGCAAGCGCGCGAACCGACGAACGTGGACGCACGACTGTACAGCGGTTTGTTCGCGGCGGATGGCGCGGTCGTCGCATCGTCCGACGAAACACTTATCGGCCACGCGCTCGGCACATCGCGCTGGCCCCCCGGCGAAATTCTGCGCCAGCCGGTGCGGCTGATCGTTCCGGAAAAGATCGCGCCGGGCGATTACGTTTTGCGCGTCGCGCTGTACAATCCGCTGACGAACGAAATGTTGTCCGCGCCGAAAAGCGAATTCGTTACGGCGGACGGGCAAATTATTTTGACGCGCGTGCGCGTGGAGAGATAACGAAATGCTGCGCGTTGCAAGTTTCAAGTTTCAGGTTTCAGGTCGTCCGCATACTTGCGCGATTTTCAATGAAGATTGTATTGCCGGGATGAATGAACGACTTGCGCCGCGCTCCGTGGATGTGATCGTCACGTCGCCGCCGTACAACTTGGGGATCAAGTACAAAAAGTACGACGATACGATTGCGCGCGACGCGTACATCGCGTGGCTCGGCGAGTGGGCGCAAGCCGTGCGCGAGGTGCTGCGCGACGACGGTTCGCTCTTTCTCAATCTCGGCTCCAAGCCGACCGATCCGGCGGTGCCGTTCCAAGTCGTCGCCGAAATGCAAAAGCATTTCGTGTTACAAAATGTGATCCATTGGATCAAATCCATCGCCATCGAGAAAGCGGACGCAGGCGATGACGCGGCGCGTGGCATCACGCGCGATGTTGCCATCGGACATTACAAACCGATCAACAGCGCGCGCTATATCAACGATTGCCACGAATACATTTTTCACCTGACCAAGCGCGGCGATGTGAAATTGGACCGACTCGCGATTGGCGTCGCGTATCAGGACAAGACGAACGTCGCGCGCTGGAACACGCGCGGCGACAAACGCTGTCGCGGCAACGCGTGGTTCGTGCCGTACAAAACGATTCGCGATCGCGCCGCACAACGCCCGCACCCGGCAACGTTCCCGGTAAAAATTCCGGAGATGTGCGTTCGCTTGCACGGGCTGAAAAAGACGCGCCTCGTCGTTGACCCGTTTCTCGGCATCGGACACAGCGCGTTGGCAGCAGTTGAACTGGGTGTAGACTTTATCGGCTTTGAAATTGACGCGGATTATTTCGCGCAAGCGCGCCGCGCGCTCAATCAGATCGCGCGCGCGCGCCAATAAATTTTGGAAGGAGAAACAGAGTGCAAATCGTAAGTGATCGCGGGATGGATCTCGCGCCGGAGCAGTTGGAGGGCTTGGACATTCATCTCGTCCCGCTCACACTCACGCTTGACGGCAAATCGTATCGCAGTGGCGTAGACATTCAGCCCGCGGAATTTTATCGGCTGTTGTCTGCGACCGAAAGTTTTCCGACGACCTCGCAGCCATCGCCGGGAGATTTTGCGGAAGTGTACCGCCGCCTCGCGGCAACTGATCCGGAGATTCTCTCGATTCACATTTCGTCCGGGTTGAGCGGCACGCTGAACGCGGCGAAAGCCGGAGCCGATCTGGTGCCGGAAGCGCGCGTGACGTTCGTGGACACCAAGACCTTGTCCGGCGCAGAGGGCTGGCAAGTGGAAGCGGCGGCGCGCGCGCTGAAAGCGGGCTGGTCGAAAGAAAAAATCTTGGACCTCGTCGCGCGCGTCAGCGCGGCGACGGACACGATCTTTACCTTGACCACGCTCAAGTATCTCATTCACGGCGGGCGCATCAGTCATCTGAAGGGCTTGCTCGGTTCGGTGCTGAACTTGAAACCGGTGATCGGCGTCGAAAAAGAGCACGGCAAGTACGCCAGTTACAGCAACGGACGCACGCTCGAACAAGCGATCGCGAAAATCGGCGATCACATCGCGGCGCAGCACAAACCCGGCACCGCGCTGCGCGTCCAGGTGATGCACGGCGACAATCCTGATGGCGCGGCGATGTTGCGCGCGCGCGTGGATCAATTGTTCAAATGCGCCTGGCTGCCGACGAGTTCGATCGCGCCGGTGCTCGGCGCGCACACCGGACCGAGTCTGGTCGGCGTGGCGTACGCGCCGATCGCGGCATACCCCGAATTGCCATAGCAAGAAAGGCAATAGCGCAAAAGTCACTTGGGCACATTGTCCGCTGGGAGCATTTTCCAACGCCGCACCATGTCTTTGAGTTGAGCAGTGGATTGTTTGACTGAGCGCGTGTGCATCCGAAACCGACGCCGATGT
>VGOB01000094.1 GCA_016865935.1 Chloroflexota bacterium
TTGAATGAGTTGACTTGGGCATATTGACTCCATCGCGATATTCGGTGCGTCAATCCTACCAGAAATCCGTCCAGAATCCAACTCGCGCGTGTCTGAAGTCAAAAACCACAGAATCCGTTAGAATCAGGAAAAAGCAAACCCAGGAACTCAAGCGTGAACTGGCCGCCGAGAAAGCCGCGCGCCAGAAAGCCGAACGGGAAGCCCACCAACGTCCGAAAGCCACCGCCGCCTTGACCCTCCCACCCGCGGCGCCGATCGCCGGGAACCCGCGGGTTTTCCGACATAGTCTCAAAATTATGTGCTTGACCGGCGATGTGCCAGCCCCGGATTGAACAATGGCGCTTCCTTTGGTATGATTGGATTGTATCCGATCCAGTCCACCCGAAGGAGAGCACCAGTGACAAGTATAACTGAATCGAAGCCGAAGCGCAAGAACCGCTCCGGTAACATTATCATTTGATTTGACACGGAACAACGGACAAGTGCGGATTAAACGGACAAAAACGCGCGGCTTGGGCAACTGTCCGTTCAATCCAATTATGTCCGTTGTCATCTCCGCCGCGCGCGTCTGTCCGTTTGTTTCGCTTTTGTCCGTTGTACTCCCTTCCGCCTTGTCCGTTCAATCCGTTTTTGTCCGTTGTCCACCTCCGCGTACCTCAGATTCCCCACCACTTCTTTGAGTGCGCGATATGCGGCATCCCGAACAATGTCTTCTTTATCACTTGCCAATTCAAGCAACGCAAGCGCGACGTGCGGCTTCTTCTTGCCCAATTGCCCTAGCGCTTGCGCGGCATCGCTTCGCACGTATTCTGCAACTTGTTCGTCTTGCGCCAACACCAAGAGCAATCGCACCGCGTCGTCGGTGCGCCCCAACTCACCCAGCGCTTGGGCGACGTTGCTTCGCGTATCTTCGTCAGCCTTTTCGTCTCGCGTCAACGTCAAGAGGAATTGCACCGCGTCGTCGGTGCGCCCCAACTCACCTAGCACTTGCGCGGCGGCGCATCGCGCATCTTCGTCAGCCTTTTCGTCTTGCGCCAACGTCAAGAGGAATTGCACCGCGTCGTCAATGCGCCCCAACTCACCCAGTGCTTGCGCGGCGTCACATCGCACGCCCTCATCGATTTTTTCATCTTGCGCCAATGCCAGAAGGAATCGCACAGCGTCATCGGTGCGCCCCAATTGTCCCAGCGCTTCCGCGGCGTCGCTTAGCACCCGTCCTTCCGCTTTTTCGTCTTGCGCCAACGCCAAGAGTAATCGCACCGCATCGTCGGTGCGCCCCAATTGCCCCAGTGCTTGGGCGGCTGCGCATCGCACGTGCCGTTCGACTTTTTCATCTTGCGCCAATGCCAAGAGTAATCGCACCGCATCGTCGGTGCGCCCCAATTGCCCCAGCGCTTGCGCGGTGGTGCGTCGCACATCTGCATCAACTTTTTCGCCTTGCGCCAATGCCGAGAGACCTTGCATCACAGCATCGTCGGTGTGCCACAACTGTCCCAATGTGTACAGCGTGCCTATCGATCGCGTGGAGTCGCTTCGCACGCTCCTGCTTACTTTTGGGTCTTGCGCCAACGCCAAGAGCAGTTGAACCGCATCGTCGGCATGCTCCAACTCTACCAAATACCGCGTGGCAAAATATCGCCCTGATTCAGATACTTCTTCATCTTGCGCCAATGCCAAGAGTACACGTACCGCGTCGTCGGCGCGTCCCAACTGACCCAACGCTTCAGTGGCGGTGATTTGCACGAACTCATCTACTTTTTCGTCTTGCGCCAACGCCAAGAGACCATCACCTGCGCGTGTGTTCCCTCGCAAAGTGCCAAGCGCCCGAATTGAATCATCGCACAAGGAATAATACTGTGGATGCTCGGCACTTGCAAACCTGAGCAACACATCCACAATTTCATTCCGTAGTGGCTCGCGCATGTTCACGCGGTCTGCTAAGCACACGGCGGCAAGGAACAGGTTGCGATGAATCACCTCATCAAACTTGTCGTGCTCGCGCAAAATCTTGGCGACGATAAAACTTGGCGGTTCGTCGTATTCGTTTAAGCGTCCAAGCAAAAGCAGAATGACTTCGCGCCAGCGCGGGTGGTACAAACGCGGTTGTATTTCCTTCCACAATTCTTCCAAATCGGTCACCCACCGTTTTTCCAGATCGCACGCGGCAAAGTATTCTTGAAACGTCAGATGAACGAAACTGAACACGCCATCGCCGCGCTCGACGAGAATTCCCGTGCGGCTCTTGGCAAGTTCGATGAACGCTTGCGCTTGTTCGCGCGCGGCATCCTGCGACAGACCCAGTTTATCGTCGGCGCACAAAATCTCGGTCAGTTTCATTTCCAGATCGCCGCGCTTGACCTCTGCCTGTCGTCCATCGGCTTGCTCTAGCGTGTGCATCCAAAACGCCAGCCGCTCCAGCAATCGCCGCCGATGTTTATAGTGCGGTTGTTCGCGCTCGTGCGGCACGCCTTTGACGCCTTCCCAAGTCGAAATCAGCGCCTCGGTGCATTTGTCGTACAGTTTCACGCGCTCGTTCGGCAACTCTGCCTCGATGCGATGCACGAGCGCGATGATCGTGAGCATCAGCGGATTCTCCGCCAGTTTTTTCAGGCGATCACTTCCCTTGATCGTGCCGATCAACTGTTCCGCTTGCGATTTTGCCAGATTGACATCGCGTTCGCGCGCGGCGTACCATTTTTGCACGAACGTTTCGATTTCCGATTCGGTGAACGGCATCACGGTATGATGCGCGAACGCTCGACGATCCAACGGCGCGCTTTCGTACCCGACGATGCGCGAAGTCACAACAAAACGATTTTTCGGATAGCGCGTCGCGAGCGCGGCGACTGCATCGCGCACCTCCACGCGTTGATCTGACACGACGACTTCGTCCAAGCCGTCGAACAGCACGAGACAGCGTCCATCGTCCAGCGCGCGCTCAAAAAATCCGCACGCCAATTCGAGTTGATATGCTTGCTTGGCGTAGGTGTAAAAGAAATCTACAAGCGACTGACTCGACGCGGCAAAACGGCGGAGGGGAATCAGGATTGGCAGACGCGATTCTGGTAGGGGCGACGGGCCCGTCGCCCCTCCGATGTTTTGCGCCGCCATCAACGCAAGATACCGCAACAACGTGGACTTGCCCGCGCCAGGATCACCCAACACCATCAAACGCGTGTTGGCGCGCAACGCGTCGTCCAGTGTGACGCGGTGGATTATCTTGCGCGATGTGAGGTATTCACGAACCGTAACAAACCCTTCCGATGAATTGACGACTGGGCGAACGCTTTCAATTTTCGGCACCTCCATGTTCAATTCGTCAATTTCAATTTGCTGTTCCGCACCCAACGGAATGAAAATGTCTTCAAGTTTGATTGCTGCGTTTTGGCGCGGGTCGGGGATGCCAACAAATTCAAGCAGTTCCGTCTTGGCAATGATTTGTTCGAGGTAACGTTTTTCATCGGCGGAATAATCAGGCGCGACTTCATAGTTGCGGATCGCTGTCACAACTTTCGTCGCAAGGTCTTTGGGATCGGAGAAAAAGGCGCAGGGCTGTTGCGCGTCTTTCAAAACGCACTCACGGAAATCGCGCTGGCGTTTCCGTTTGGAGGCGTTCTCAATCAAATTCGCGGGCAACTTGAAATCGTCAGATGCTACAAACATCAAGCGCGGTCTGCGCGTCTCAATCGCCGCGTCGTACTCTTGTTGCGTGTATGATTTCTTTGACCCTTTGGGACTGCTTCCAAAATAGTGTCCGACGACGCCGACAAACAAATCACATTCGGCAACGCGCGCGCGGCAAAACTCGTCTGTCATTTCTGCGCGTGCGCCAAAATCCTCCATCCGCACAACGCGCAAATCGTCGCACTTTTGAATCGCCTCAAAAACCGCGCTGCGGTACTCCTGCAAATCTCGCGCGGTCGAACTGAGAAAAATCTTGCGCATATTTTCACTCCTCAGTCTCGTTGCCAAAAGCAAGCGTGACGATCAAACGCGTTCGCGTCGAATCGTCACGCTCACATCCAGAACTACGGTCCGTACATCTTGCTCAAATACTCGATCACCGTCGTCTGCTCCGCCGCGTTCAACTGCGCGCCTTTGTTCACCATCCGCGTCACGGTTTGCGCCCATTGCTCGCGCGTCTTTTTCGCGCTGGTTGTGCGCTCCAAGCCGTGACAGCTGGTGCAACGCGCTTGCACGAGCGCGGCGCCATCGCTCGCGGGCGCGGTCGTGGGCGGTTGTGCGGCTGGCGAGCCCAGCGTGGCGTACAAGCCCTTGATCAGTTGTTGCTTTTCCGCGTCGGTCAAACGCGCTTCGGGATGCACGAGCAGATATTGCGGAAGCGGCATACTCCCGTTCTTGATCGAGCGTTCCATCGCGGCGGCAGTCAGATCGCCCGCGCGCCACTCGGAGAAGTTGAACGCGCGTCGCGCCACCAGCGCGTCGTTCGCCAAAATCCAGGACACGGGCGCGATGTAACTGTACCACAGCCACTGCGTTTCGTTGCTGTGGCAATCGAAACAGGCGCGTTTTGCCAGCGCGCGCGTCTGCGGACTGTCCCACTTGGGTTCCGCGACGATGGGCGGGTTGGTGCGTTGCGGTCCAATCGGCAAAAATTGGATCAGCAAAAACAACGCCGCGCCGACGATGACGACGGCGATGCCAATGCGAATTATTTTTTTGTTCATTCGAACCTCCTTTGCGACCGCCGTGTACGACCACCGGCCGATGACCGCCGTGTACGACCGCCGACCGATGACCGCCGACCGCCGCGAATTCATCCGCGTTTGCGAATGATGGCACGATTCTAATGCATCGTCAGTGCCTTGTCAATCAGGTACGAAAAACAAGGGTGAAGGAACATTCTTTCATCTTTCATCTTTCATCTTTCATCTTTCATCCTTCATCCTTCATCCTTCATCCTTCCGCCTTCATACTTTCACCGCGAACGCCATCGTGTACAAATCGAAATACTGTCCGCGCTTTTGCAGCAATTCTGCGTGCGTCCCTGCTTCCGTGATTTGCCCCTTGTCAATCACGATGATCTTGTCCGCGCGCGTGATCGTGGACAAGCGATGCGCGATGACGAACGACGTGCGATCTTTCAACAAACGTTCGAGCGCGGCTTGGATCACGCGCTCGGTTTGCGTGTCCACCGACGACGTCGCTTCGTCGAGAATCAAGATGCGCGGATCGGCGAGGAGCGCGCGCGCGAACGAAATCAACTGCCGCTGTCCGCCCGACAAAATCGCGCCGCCTTCGCCGACCAAGGTGTCGTATCCTTTTTCGAGATTCATAATGAAATCGTGCGCGCCAACGGCGCGCGCGGCTTCGATGATCGCATCGTCTTTTTCATCTAACGCGCCGTAGCCGATGTTGTCGCGAATCGTTCCCGAAAACAAAAACGGGTCTTGCAACACGATGCCCATTTGGCGGCGCAGCGAATTTTGCGTGACGGTGCGAATGTCAATCCCATCAATCAGCACCGCGCCTTCCGTCACATCGTAAAAACGACTGACGAGGCGCGCGAACGTGGATTTGCCCGCGCCCGTCTCGCCGACGAGCGCGATCGTCTGACCTGGTTCGACGCGCAAGTTGATCTCTTGCAACACGGGTGTCGGATCGTCTGAGTAGTGAAAGCCAACGTGATCGAAAATCACTTCGCCGCGAATCGTCGGCATTTCGCGCGCGTTCGGCGCGTCCTTGACTTCAATCGGCGTGTCGAGCAATTCAAAGATGCGTTCAGACGAAGCCATCGCGGCTTGGAAATTGTTGTAGCGTTGCGCGAGATCGCGAATCGGGTTGAAGAAGCGATCGATGTACAGCGCGAACGCGACGAGCGTGCCCGCCGTGAACTCGGCGCTGATGCCGAACGCACCAAGCACCGCGAGTCCGCCGACGTAGATCACTAGACCGAGCGCGACGTTGCCGATGAAATCCACCGTCGGAAAGAAAATCGAAACGATCAGCGCGGCGCGATTCGTCGCGCGCAAATGATTGCCGTTCACTTCGCGCGCGAACACCTCGTAGTTGTAATCTTCGCGCGAGAACGATTGCACGACGCGCACGCCGACGATGTTTTCGTTCAGCACCGCGTTGACCCAGCCAACCGCCGAGCGCACCTTGCGATAATTTTCGCGCGCGCGCCGCCGAAAAATTTCGGTCGCAATCGTCATCAGCGGCAAGACGATCAACGAGAGCAAGGTCAATTGCCAATTGAGAAAGAACATCGCCGCGAGCGTACCAAAGAGATCGAAAAAATCGCGCACGACCGCGACGACCGCCCACGTGATCAGTTCGCGCAGCACGCCGACATCGTTCATCACGCGCGAGATGAGGCGACCGACCGCGTAACGGCTGAAAAAGCCGAGCGAAAGATTTTGGATGTGATCGAACAATTCGCGGCGCAGATCGTAGATGATGCTCTGCCCCGTGACTGCCATCGTTCGCACGCGAAAGAACGTGCCGATCCAGAACGCGACGGACGCGAGCAAGTAGAGCGCGACCGCCTGCTGCAGCACGCCGACGTTCCCCGCCGCGATGCCGCTGTCGAGCGCGACTTTGATGAGGTATGGTCCCGCGATGTACGCGCTCATCGCGAAAAACATCCACAGCAGTGCGGAGAGCACCTGCCATTTGTACGGCAGCAAATAGCGCGCGAGCCGCCGCGCGAGTTTGGGATCGTACGCCTTGCCGATGATGCTGTCCTCGTCAGGACGCGCGGGGAGCGAAAGCGGTTTGGGTTTTTGAGTTGTGGTTGCTACAGTCATAGTTGGTTAACAGAATAGAATTTGGGGAATTGTGTTCCGCGTCATGCGGTCAAAACGAATCCAATCATGCTCAACAGGGTTGATTTGGGCAAAATTCAGGTCATGAATTGTTGCAACGCCCGAATCGCATTGTGGTCTGCCTGCGTCAAACGCACGGATGGCGGGTGACCACTGGCGGGCGGTTCCTGGGTTGATGGATGTTGCGCGATCTTTCTCAGGGTAACCTCTTTTTCGGATAAATGTCGCGCATGAGTATACCGCCAAACCGTCGAAAAGTAGTACGCCGCCTACTGAACGCCAAGTCGCGTAGTCATAAAGTCTTGTTGTAATGATTATTGACAGGGAGTCAAGATCCAAAATGCGTGGGAGCAGGGCTGGTGCAAAATCGCGCCGACCTATCCCGCCCCCTTTCCTACGAGGGGGAAAGTTGCCCCCCTTCCCTCGCAGGGAAGGGGCTGGGGGTTAGGTTGGTTGGCAAGTCAAGAGACTTTGCACCAGCCGTATGCGTGGGAGATTGTGGATGCTTCCTGCTTGAAAATAGAAAAGGGACGAAGCGAAAGTCGTTTCGCCCCTTTGTTCTATGGATACGATCGTTCTATTGAAACCTTTGTTCGAGTTTGGGGTCGCCGCGCATATGATACCCGTATCCTTCCCAGAATCCGGCGCGATCCTCCGCCATAAACTCGATGCCGCGCAGCCACTTGGCGGATTTCCAAAAATACAAATGCGGCACGAACAGACGCAACGGATAACCGTGCTCCGGTTCGAGCGGCTTGTCGTCGTACTGGTACGCGAGTAGCGCGTTTTCGTCTTTTGACATTTCGTCCAGCGGGACGTTCGCGGTAAAATCGTACTCGCAGTGCGCCATGATGAATTTCGCTTCCGGTTTCGGTCGCGCGTTTTCCATGACCCACGACCACGGCACGCCCTCCCACGCCGTATCGAGTTTGCTCCAACGCGTGACGCAATGAATGTCGGTGACGACGCGGCGCGTCGGCAGTTTCAAAAAATCCTCCCAGGTCAACCGGATCGGATTTTGGACCAAGCCCCAGATTTTGAAATCCCAGGTCTTGGGATCAAAGCGCGGCACACTACCATAATGCAGCACCGGAAATTTATCGGTCAGATACTGCCCCGGCGGTATGCGTCCCGCCTTGGAATCGAATTTGCGCGTTGGATTGGCGCGCTTGAGGCGCAGGACTTTATCCAGCGGATTGTCCATTGATTTTTTCTCCTCTGCCAGACCAATCGCGTAGATATGTCCGGCGTGGTTCGATTATAACCTTTCGGCGCGCTTTGTCAAAGGCATTTTTTTGTTCTCTCCGTTCGCGTTTTTCGTTTGTCGCGCGTGTGCCGTTTTGGCGAGATTGTTGTATAATGCGGCTATGTCCCCTCTCTTGATTGGAGTCGCCGGGGGGTCTGGCTCCGGCAAAACGACCGTCTCCCACTCGATTCTCGAGCGCGTGGGGCGCGATCGCATTGCGTATCTGCAACACGACGCGTATTATCGCGATCGCAGCGCGTTGCCGTTGGTCGAACGCGCCCGGATCAACTACGATCATCCCGATTCGCTCGAAACCGATCTGCTGATCGAGCAGCTCAAGGTGTTGCGCGCCGGACGCGCGGTCAATGTGCCGCTGTACGATTTCGCCCAGCACGTTCGCAAAACCGAAACGCGCCGCGTCGCGCCGCACGCGGTCATTCTGGTCGAAGGCATTTTGATCTTTGCGGATCGCGCGCTGCGCGAGCTGTTCGACATCAAGATTTTCGTGGACACCGATTCCGACCTGCGCGTCTTGCGGCGGCTGCAGCGCGACGTCGCGGAACGCGGACGTACCGTCGAATCGGTCATCGCGCAGTATCTCGACACCGTGCGCCCGATGCACCTGGAATTCGTCGAGCCGAGCAAACGGTACGCCGACGTGATCATCCCGGAAGGTGGCTTTAACACGATTGCGATTGAGATGATCGTCGCGCGGATCAACGCGATGGTGGGAATCTAATAGTGCAATGAACAAGTGCTTTGCGTCTTTCCGCACATTCCCCGACGGACGCGCGCAGCAGCCGTTTCTGGAAAGCGACCCCGCCAACATCGCCTATGCGCTGGATGGCACGTACTATAGTTTCTACACGTTCAAGCAACAATCGTTGCGCCAATTGCGCCAATTGTTACAACCGTACGATCTGGTCATTACTGAGCTCGGGATTACCGCACTCGATCTGACGCAGCGTGTGATCGAAGCCAGCGATGGGCGCGCGGCAACTTATAGCGAAGGGCACGTTGGCGATTACCAACAGTTGGCGCCATCCAACCAAATTACCTTCGTCCAGATTCTTCGCGCTGCTGCGATGAATTTTGTGTATTGGGAAAAGTATGTGCCATTCTACTGCGCTCTCACCTCGCGTCCCGTTGAATATTTGCCGTACCCCTATCTGCTGGATCACGCGCGTCGTTGGTTCATCCCGCTCACACAAAAATCGTCGCTGGTCGCGGTGTCGAGCGGTTTGGTGGGTGGGACTCGCAATGGGCTTGCCTCGCTCACAGTTGCGCAACGATTGCTTGATGCAGGGCTTGTCCAACAAATGGCTTGCTGGCTTGAACCCGATTCGTTTGACGAAGATGCCCGTGCCATTGCCGCGCTCTTCACCAAGCCGAGCCCCAGACTTCGACGTCGAATTCCGTGGCGGCGCTGGTTGCTCAAATGGCGTGTGGATTATCGTGCTTGGTTGCAACTAAAGACCGAACTCGTTCAGCATCACCCGCCCGCGCCAAGCTGCGCCGCAACTCGCGTAGATAATCTATTTTTCTATCGGCGGGCGGGCTGGCTCCCGTATCTGGCACAACTTGCGCCCGCGCGGATATTGGTTGACCTGAACAACCGCGAAACGGTCGGACGCAACGCGATGGATTGCGCTGCGCTGGGAATTCCGTGCGTTGCCGCTGCGCGAACCGATATGCAGGCGCGCCTGTTTCCTTTCACCACGCTGGCGGATAGTTGGGATGTCCAAGGCGCGTACGATCTGTGCGAAAAACTATTGCGCGATTCAAACTTTTACCAACAAGTCACCACCTACGCTGCCGAAGCGATTCGTCAATTCGATGTTGTACGTTTTCGCGCGCGTTTTGCCGACTTGGTCGCGCGTCATCCAGAACTTGAGGTGCGCGATGGAACGCGTCGCGTGTGACCTTTGCGAAAGCACGGAGGCGCGACTTGTTTACCGCGTGCGCGATACGAATTACGGTACTTCTGGCGAATTCAACATCGTGCAGTGCAATGTGTGCCAACTGGTGTACTTGAATCCACGTCCCGAGTCGTCGCGTTATTTGGAGATTTATCCCGAAGCCACGTACGATCCGTTTCGCGCACTGGAGCACAAAGCGCGATCGAATGTGACGCAATGCACACGCGCGCGCCGACTCACCCAAATGATCGGCACGGGTCGCGTTCTCGATGTGGGGTGTGGTACAGGATTGTTTTTGCAGGCGATGCGCGCGGAGGGCTGGGGGTGCGTCGGCGTCGAGCCGAGTCCGCGCGCGAGCGAATTTGCGCGAACGCATTTGCAACTCGATGTGCGGCAAGGAACGATCTTCGATGTTGATGTGGCGCAAGCGTTCGACTTGATTACGTTTTGGGATGTGCTGGAACACACCCCTTCGCCGCGCGCAGTTCTTTTGCGCGCACACAGGTTGCTGATTTCACGCGGCTACCTCGCGATCAGTTTGCCCAACTGGGACAGCATTGAACGCCGAATTTTTGGCGCCGAGTGGATCGCGTTCGACGCGCCGCGTCATTTCTACCATTTTGCGCCTGCTACCATGCGCCGCCAGTTGGCGTTGTGTGGTTTTCAAATTCAATTGCTCGGCGCGCGCGCGCCCGTGATGAGTCTCGCCAGCAATTTGTTGCGTTGGGGCGGTCGCTGGCTTGTGCGTCGCGGAAAACCAAAGCCCGCCACCGCGTTGAACGATCCTACACGCCGTGCGCCATCACTCGTTCGTCGTTGGTTGATTCGGTTGACGTATTTTGCAATGACCCCGCTCAACGCACTGATCAATTTGTTCGGGCGTGGCGCGGACTTGCTGGTTATTGCGCGTAAGATTTGAAAATGACAATTGCTTATCGCGCGCTGCGCGGCACCGCCTTCGTCCTCGTCAGTTCCTACACCAATATGGCGCTGGGAATCGTGTACGGCATTCTCATCGCGCGCATCCTCGACCCCGAACATTTTGGCATCTTTGCGCTCGCCCTGTTCTTCTTCACCTTGTTCGATGTGCGCGGCAAACTCGGTTTGGAGTACGCGTTCATCCATCGCCAGCCGACGACGGACGAACTGTTCACCACGCATTTCACCTTGCAAATCGCCGCCTCGGCGATAACCCTCGCGTTGATGATACTCGTTGCGGCAGTCGTTTCGCAGTTGAACTATCCGGCCGTGATCGCGCCGTTGATGATCGCGCTGGCAGGCGCGTTGATCATCGAAGCGGTTGGCACCAGTGCGCGCGCCGCGCTCGAAAAAGAACTGGCGTTCGCGCGCTCGACTGTTGTGGTGACGAGCGCGCTGTTTCTTTCGTACGTCGCCGCGCTTGTGCTGGCATTGGCAGGACTCACTTACTGGGCGCTGTTCGGTCAAGTGATCGTGAACGCGCTCATCGGCGCGCTCGGTTTTGGGTGGGCATATCGGCGGATGACGCGCGGCGCACGCTTGCGTTTTCGTTTCGACCGCGCGCTCGCGCGGTGGATGTTACGTTACGGCGCAGTGATGTCGCTCGGCGCAATCGCCACCGTGTTGCTTTTGCAATTCGATAATTTTCTCGTCGGCACGTTCGTCGGCGCGACCGCGTTGGGATTTTACGCGCTCGCGTACAAGGTCGCGCAATGGCCCACCGGCTTGGTCACGCATATTGTCGCGCGCGTCTCACTGCCGACATACGCCAAATTGCAAGACGACCGCGCGCGTCTAGCCAAAGCGTTCGAGATGAGTTTGTGGCTCATCCTTACCGTCGCGCTGCCGCTCGCGCTCGCGCTGTTCGTCGCCGCGCCCGATTTTTTGATCTTGCTCTACGGCGAAAAATGGTTGCCCAGCGCGATCCTGTTGCGCTTTTTGGTTGGCTATGCGGTCTTGCGTCCCTTGCTCGACGATACGGGCGCGCTCTTTACCGCCATCGGCAAACCCGAACGCATCACCACAGTGCTCGTCGTCCAAGCGCTTGCGTTGATCGTGATCGGCACGCCGTTGACGATGGGATGGGGCGCGATGGGTGCGGCGATTGCCGTCGGCATCGCGTTCGTCGTCGGCATCGCGCTGACGTATCGCTTTGTCGCGCGCGCGTTGCCGATCGACTTGGCGCGCGTGTTCGCGCCTGCTGTGTTTGCAAGCATCGGAAGCGTGGCATTGTATCTGCTTGTCATGCGCGCGTTCGATTTGAATGCGCTGCCATTGTTCGCACGCGTGATCGTCAAGGGTCTGCTGGCAACGGGCTTTTATGGCGCGCTGATGTTGCTGTGTGAGCGCGGCGCGTTTTTCGCGCGGCTCGCGTACATCGCGCGTGTGATGCATCAGAGAGCAATATGAAATTCTCCGTTGTCATCCCAACGTACAATCGCCAAAATACTTTGCGCCAAACGCTCGCCGCGCTCGTCGCGCAGGATTACGCCGATTATGAAAGCATCGTCGTGGATGATGGTTCGAACGACGGCACGCGCGCAATGATCGCGCAAGAATTTCCGCGCGCGCGCTACTTGTATCAGCAAAATCGCGGACCTGCCGCCGCGCGCAATCGCGGCATCGCCAGCGCCAGCGGCGAAATCGTCGCGTTCACCGACGACGATTGCCTGCCGCCGCGCGACTGGCTCACGCGTTTGGCGGATGGCTACGCGCGTTATCCGCAAATTGCTGGAGTCGGCGGTGGATTGATTGCGCCGGCAGAATTGCTGGCGACGAATATCTTTGCGCGTTACGAGCGGTACATCGGTTCAGTTGTGTACCACGTCGGCGAGCAAGAATCTTTGGGCGGGTTTGAATGCCCCGCTGGCGGAACCGCGAATATGTCCTATCGGCGGGCGGTGTTGGAGCAAATGCACGGATTCGATGAGCGATTTCCAGTCCCGGCGGGCGAAGATGCCGATCTCAAAATGCACATTTGTCGGCGTGGTCATCGCTTGCTCTATGTGCCGACGTGGATGATTCATCTCCAGGAATATTCGTGGCAGCGTTTTCGCCGACAATGTTACGTGCGCGGCGTCGGTCGGAATTATTTCGAGAGCAAGAATGGTCGCGGCTATCCCAGCCGTTTGAAAATCGCGTTGCGCGCGGCACGACGTTTGGCTGATTTGCCACTCGATCTGGCGCGAATGTCAGACAGGCGGCTCGCGTTCATCAAACTGGCAGACGGATTGATTACGTGTCATGGTCAATGGGTGGGCAAATGAATCGGTATGCGTTCGCGATTGATCTCGCTAATTCCAATTCGTCGTGGGCAACGTTGGTTCGATGGACCGGACGCAATCAGCGTGTGCTTGATGTGGGATGTGGGCGCGGGCAACTGGGGCGCATTCTCCACGAACAATTCGGTTGCACGGTGACCGGCATCGAGATCGATCCGGAACTTGCGCGTGAATGTGTTGGCTACGCGCGCGTCATCCTTGGCTGCGCGGAGGACGATCAGTTGTATAACAATCTCGGCGAAAAATTTGACGTGATTGTTTGCGGGGATGTGCTGGAGCATTTGCGCGACCCGGAAATTCCACTGCGCGCCTTCCATCGTCTCCTCGCGCCCCAGGGGCGCTTGCTCATTTCCGTTCCGAACGTCGCCCAGTTTCGCATCCGCTGGATGTTGTTGCGCGGACGCTGGGAGTACACCCCCGAAGGCATCATGGATGAGACGCACTTGCATTGGTTCACGCGCGCAAGTCTAGACCGACTCCTCACGCGTTGCGGGTGGCGGCAAAATGCTTTCGATTTCACCGTCGGTCCAGATTTCGGACGCCGTTTGCAACGCGCGCCGGCTTTGAAGAAATTGCTCCCGCCGACGTTGTTCGCGACGCAATTCTTGATGAACCTTTCATCGGTGGCCTGATGTCTGCTTTCATTCGTAAAACCATTTTCGCGTTGCTTGAAAAAGTCGAACACCTCGTCGCCGGCGACGGCACATGGTTGCGCGCGCGTTACCCGCGCTATGAAATTGGACGATGGACGTATGGGTGGCTGCGCGTGATTGATGCCGGCGAAGGCGCAACCTTAAAGATTGGCGCGTTCTGTTCGATTGCCAAGGGTGTGACCGTTTTGCTTGGCGGCGAACATCACACCGAGTGGATCACGACTTTTCCGTTTCCCGCCTTGTGGCGCGCCGCGCGCGCTATTCCGGGCCACCCGAAAACCAAGGGTGATGTGATCATCGGTAACGACGTGTGGATTGGACAAGACGCGTTGATTCTTTCCGGCGTGACGATTGGCGATGGCGCGGTAATTGCGGCGCGTGCTGTCATCACAAAAAATGTCGAGCCATACACGATTGTCGGTGGCAATCCTGCGCGGATCATTCGCAAACGTTTCGCCGATGACGTGATCGCCCAACTGATCAAGATCAAATGGTGGGAATGGAGCGACGCCGAGATCGAAAGAAACCTTCCACTCTTGTTGTCGCCGGATGTGGACGCGTTGATCCGATACGCGGAGACCGGATCGCGATGATCGCGCGCGTGTCAATCGTCGTGCTTAATTACAACACGCGCGCGCTGCTTGGTGCTTGCTTGCGTTCCATCGAGCAATTTGCGCCGGATGCCGAAACGATTGTCGTGGACAATGCTTCTGCCGACGGTTCAGTTGAAATGGTGCGCGTCCAATTTCCGCGTTTCGAATTGATGGTCAGCCCAGCCAACGTCGGTTTTGCGCGCGCGCTGAATTGGGGGTTGCGCCGAGCGACGGGAACGGCGATTCTGGCGTTGAATGCCGACACCGAACTATGTCCGAACACGCTCCCTGGACTTGTCGCGTTGCTGGAACAATTGCCGCGCGCCGGCATCCTGGGTCCGTGTCAGTTCGCGGATGATCCCGACGACGCAACGTCACCGATGATTGCATCGGGCTTTGGAGATCCGACCCTCAGTGCAGAAACGGCGCGCCTGCTATTTTTTCGCGACAGCATCGCCGCGCGCTTACGCATCGGCGCATGGCAAAAACCGCGCACGCCCAAGCGCGTCGATTGGTTGATGGGTGCCGCCTTGCTTTTTCGCCGCGCGTGCCTTGACGCGATCAAAGGATTTGACGAGACCCAGTTCATGTATGGCGAAGATTGGGACATTGGCTATCGCGCGCGTCAAGCGGGTTGGGAGATTTACCTGGTGCCTGCCGCTCCAATCATTCATCGTGAAAACGCGTCAGGTCAATCTGTGTTTGGCTCTAGTCGTCAAGCCCAAGTCCTCCGTGCGAATTTGTATTTTCACGAAAAACATTTTGGGCGCGCGAGCCGCCGCGTATTAGCGTTGTTGCATTTGATCGGTGCCGGTTTGCGTTTGCCGTTGTTTTCGTTTTCGCGCGCGAGGTGGCTCGCTCAAATCGAACAAGCACGTGCCGCGTGGCAGGGTTTGCAATGACGCGGGTTTTGTTTGTCGGTCAATCGTATATCGTCGCTGAGAGTCGCCGGAAACTTGCGTGCCTTGCCGAACGTTCCGACCTTGCCGTGTCGCTCATCGTGCCGCAAACCTGGGAACACGAATCGTTTGGTCGCTATGAGTTTCGTCACGACGCGATTGACGAACGCATCGCGACTTTTCCGATTCCGATTCACAACAACGGACGCACGTTCGCGTTTTCGTACGCGCTCCAGCCGCTCTGGCAAGCAGTGTGTCGAATCCAACCGGATATTGTTCAGGTCGAGCAGGAACCGGGAAGTCTTGCGCTGTTGGAGCTGGGCGTGCTAGCGTGTCTGCAGCGCGCGAAACTGATTGCTTTCACTTGGGAGAACTTGAACTATCGCCAGCCCGGCATCCGGCATTATCTGGAAAGAACCGAGTTGTCTTGGCTGAACTATTTGCTCGTGGGCAATTCCGCTTCGGCTAAAGTCTTTCGAGCGAAAGGTTATCGGGGACCGGTGGCAGTGCTCCCGAATGTGGGCGTTGACCCGGAGCGATTTGCGCCGCGCCAGTCGTTGGACTTGCGGCGGCAGCTTGGGCTAGACGATCAGTTCGTCGTTGGATTTGCCGGCCGTCTAGTGCCGGAAAAGGGTTGCGCCGACCTGCTCCGCGCCTTTTCTCAATTGCCTGCCGACTGCCATCTACTGTTCGTTGGGAATGGAGCGCTGCGCGACGAACTTGCTGAATCCGCACAACGGCTGGACATTTCTCGGCGCGTCACCTTTCAGCCGACTGTGCCGCATACGCAAGTGGCTGAGTATCTCAATTGTATGGATTGCCTTGTGCTTCCATCTAGAACAATACCTGGTGGATGGCGTGAGCAATTTGGACTGGTACTGGCGCAGGCAATGGCGTGTGGCGTTTCAGCCGTCGGATCGGACTCGGGCGCGATCCCCGAAGTAATTGGCAACGCCGGTTTGATTTTCCCCGAAGGCGATGTGAACGCGTTGCGCGATTGTCTCATCCGTTTGCGCCACGCTCCAGAATTGCGCGCCGAGTTAAGCGCGAAAGGGCGCGCGCGTGTGTTAGCGAACTACACTCACGAGTGCATCGCGGAGCAAACCTACGCGATCTATCAAGAATTGTTGGCGCACAGATGAACGTTCTCCTCGTTGGCCACGCGCCGTTTTTTGGTGGTGCGGAAGCGTTCTTGCTCGATCTCATCAGCGCGCTCGACCGCGCTGAATTCACGCCAAGCATCGTCGCCGATCCGCGCAGCCCGGTGCTGGAACGATTCCGCGCGAGCGGTGTGCCGGTGCTGACGACGCCGCTGCCGCAAATCAATCGCAGCCCGATTTTTCTGTGGCGATTGTTTTATGCAGGTGCGCGCTTGGCGCAGCTTGCGCGCACGACGCGTGCCGATTTGATGCATTCATTCACCGTGCGAACACACTTGATCGGCGCGGTCGCGGCGCAAATGTCCGGCGTGCCGCTGTTGTGGCGCGTGTGCGACGACACGCTGCCACGCTGGGCTGGTACGTTGTTCGGGCGCGTGCCGCGCGTCATCGTCACAGTCTCGCGCTACATCGCGGCGTACTATCCGAATCTGCGCTTTGATGGTTTCGCGCCGGACGGCGCGCGTCCACCCAGCGCGATTTCGCGCGCTGCCGCGCGCGCGGAACTGGGTCTGCGCGACGACGAACTTGTTGTCGCACATCTGGGACGCTTGGTGCGTTGGAAAGGGCAGGACGTTTTCATTCGCGCGCTCGCGCGCGTCGCGCCAACGATTCCGAACGCGCGTGGCTTGATCGTCGGCGCGTGGCACGCGGAGGACGAAAAACACGGACCGCTCGGCGGGGGGCAATCGTATGCGCGTGAGTTGCGCGCGCTCGCCGAGCAATTGCGCGCGCCGATTACGTTCACCGGATTTCTGCGCGATCCTGGGATCGTCTACGCCGCCGCCGATGTGATCGCGCACACGAGTACTGCGCCGGAGCCGTTCGGGCGCACGGTGATCGAAGCGATGATCGCGGGGTGTCCGGTCGTCGCGGCAAACTCCGGCGCGTTGCCGGAAATCGTCACGCCGGGAACCGGATTGCTCACGCCGCCCGGCGACGCGAACGCACTCGCCGATGCGCTTGTTCATTTGCTCACCGATTCCGAATTGCGCGCGCGAATTGCTGATGCCGCGCGCGCCCGCGCCGAAGCCGAATACACGCTCGATCAAATGGCGCGGCGGATAGAACATTTCTATCGTCTGACCGCGCAATCGAAAATCAGAAATTGAAAATCGAAAATGCAGATCGCGATTGATCTCTCCCCCGTCGTTCACCACAAAGCCGGGCTGGGTCGTTACGCGCGGATGTTGACCGAGCACTTGGTTACACAAGACGAAACGAGCGCGTACATCGCGTTCATGCACGGCAAATTCGCGGACGACGCGCTCTCGCCTGCGCTGCGCGCGTTGCCGCGCGCGAATGTCCCGCTCGACGCGCGACCGTGGCGAATGCTGGTGTGGCTGGCGCACGTCTTGCGCGCGCCGATGGATCGCGCGCTCGGCGTGCCGCGCGCGGACATATTTCACGCGACCGAACATCTCTTGCCACCGCTGAAGAACGCGCGCACGGTCTTTACACTCCACGACTTGATTTTCCAATTCTTTCCCGAGTATCACTTGCCGCTCAATCGCTGGTTTCTCCAAAACGCGATGCCGCATTTTTTGCGCCGCGCCGACGCGATCATCGCGATCTCGGAGTGCACCAAGCGCGACGCGATCCGTTTCTACGACGTGCCGCCCGAAAAAATCACCGTGATCTATGAAGCCGCCGCTCCCGCGCTGCGTCCCGAGACCAACCCGGAACGCATCGCTGAAGTACGCGCGCGGTACGCACGCAATCAACCGTTCCTCTTTTTCGTCAGCGTGATCGAGCCGCGCAAAAATGTTTGCGCGCTTGTGGATGCGCTGCGCGTCTTGCGCGAGCGCGGTTATCCGCATCGTCTGTTGGTTGCGGGGCGCAAGGGCTGGCTGTACCAAGACACATTCGATCACGTCAAGCGAACGGGAATGGAAAGCCAGGTGAATTTTCTCGATCACGTGCCCGACGCGGATTTGCCTGCGCTCTTCGCGGCGTGCGACGCGTTTGTGTTTCCGTCGCTGTACGAAGGTTTCGGTCTGCCGCCGCTGGAGGCGATGGCGTGCGGCGCGCCGGTCATCTGCTCGCACGTGTCGAGTTTGCCCGAAGTGGTCGGCGATGCCGCGCTGCTGATCGATCCGCGCGATGCCGGCGCAATCGCGCACGCGATCGAGCGCGTCATCACCGATCGCGCGTTGCGCGACGCGTTGCGCGCGAAGGGTTTGGCGCGCGCGGCAAAATTCTCATGGGAACGCGCTGCGTGGGAAACGTTGGCGGTCTACGAACGCGTTCAAAGTTCAAGGTTCGAGGTTCAACTTTGAACCTTGAACTTTGAACCTGAAACTTAAACTATGCGCTATGCAATTGACGGTCGCTACATCCAGGATCATTTCCCCGGCATCGGGCGGTACACGTACAACCTGATTGACGCGCTCGCGCGCGTTGCGCCTGATTCCGGGTTTGCGGTGCTGCACAATCCCGCGCTGAGAAACACGCGCTATAACATCGCCGCGCTCGCGCGCTATCCCAACGTTGAACTTTGCCAGGTAAATGTTCTAACTTTCTCTTGGTATGAACAGTTCCAACTTCCAATCTCCAACTTCCAGCTTCTACATTCTCCCTATTTCATCAAACCGTACTTGCTCCGTATTGCCTCCGTCGTCACGATTTTTGATTTGATTCCGTTGCTCTTTCCGAATGATGTGCCCAGCGCGCGCACACGCTTCTTTTTTCGCTGGGCGGTCTGGCTCGCGGCGAAAACCTCCGCGCGCGTGATCGTTCCGTCAGTTGCGACGCGCGACGATTTGATCGCGCGTTTACGCGTGCCGCGCGAAAAAATCGCGGCGATCCCGCTCGCGGCGGACGCGCGTTTCGCGCCGCAATCCGACGCGGCAATCGCGCGCGTGCGCGAAAAATACGCGTTGCCGGCGCGATATATCTTGTACGTCGGCATCAACAAACCGCACAAAAATCTAGCGACGTTGATCGACGCGTGGGCGCGCGTGGAACGCGACGCGATGTTGGTGATTGCGGGAGCGTGGGATGAGAGGTACGCAGGGGAGCAGGGGAGCGGGGGAGCAGCGGTCAGCGGTCGGCGGTCAGCGGTCAGATTCATTCACGACATTGACGACGCGGAACTGCCCGCGCTGTACGCGGGCGCGGCAGTTTTCGTGATGCCATCGCTGTACGAGGGCTTTGGCTTGCCGCCGCTAGAGGCGATGGCGTGCGGCGCGCCGGTGATTTGCTCGCACGCGTCGTCGTTGCCGGAAGTGGTGGGAGACGCGGCGTTGATGGTGAATCCGTGCGATGCGGAGGAGATGACGCGCGCGATCGCGCGTGTGCTGGACGATGCCGCGCTGCGCGATGAACTGCGCGCAAAATCGTTGGCGCGCGCGGCGCAGTTTTCGTGGGAGCGCGCCGCGCGGGAGACGTTGGAGGTTTATCGCGCGGTCAGTTCGTCTTCACGGGCTTGATGACGTTGTTCACCAAATCAATTTCCAAAAAGCGATCCAGCGGCACGTTTTGAAATGCGTACGTTTTTCTATTCGGCAAGATGATAGTAAAATTCACGCGCGCGTTTTTCCCCAAGCCAAAATGCGCGTCGAGCGCGCCGCCGGATTTGTAACTGTGATTGCTCGCGATGACGCGCAGCCCCAGTAATTTGCCGTTCGCATCGCGCGCCTCCACCCGCGCGCCGATCAGTTCCGCGTCGCTGATTCCTGAAAAGCGCAGATGCAGCCAGTGATTCGCGCGTCCGCCGAGCGCGCCGG
>VGOB01000095.1 GCA_016865935.1 Chloroflexota bacterium
TCCAGAAAGCGCGGAGCGAGCACGCCGAGGGGCAGTTGGCAACATTCGCTGGCGAGCGCGCGCAGGTAGGCGCGCGTCAGTTCGTCGGCAGGGATTTTGCTGACGGGGAGATTGGCGAATTCGGGCGCGAGCAACAGGATGCCTGTGTTGATGATGCTCTGCGTGACACCCCCGCCAATGCCGATGCTCTGGTTGCCGGTGACGAAAACGGTCACGCGCGCGGCTTGCGCTTGTTCCCATGCGCGCGCGAGGTCTTGCGCCAGAGTCGCGTCTTCGAGCAGTTTCACCAATTGTCGGCGCAGCGCAGCTTGGGCGTCTGCGTCTTCAGGATGTTGTGCCGCGTCTTGCGCGGCGTCTTGCGCGGCGGGCTTGGTTTCCACCTTTGGACGCAATTTCCTCCACAGCGTTTGCGCCTGTTCCCACGCGCGCTTGCCCAAGCCGGGCACCAGTTTCTCACCCAGTTGCTCGCCCAGTTTCTCCGCCGCCTTGTCACCGGCTTTGAGCAGGTACGGCAAGAAAGGCGCGAGGAACGCCGTCAGTTCTTTAGCCAGAGTTGCAATGTCCATAGCCCACCTCGAAAGTTGAAAGACTGAAAAAACAAATGCCCGCCCAGGTTGAAAGTTGGGCGGGCGGTCGCGCTACGCATAACGTCCCGATCGTCTGGGGTGCCCGCACTGGCACCTTGGATACAAGCCCCGCGGCGGTCAAACGCTGCGAGGTTTTCCATTTCGATTATATGCGCGCTGGCGGATTTTGGCAATCGCTGGAGAAAGACAGGACGCGCGGACAAACCGCGCGCCTTGTCGCTCTGCCGATGATGTGGTACGCTCTGCGTCACGCCAAGACCGGCACCGGCGCGCGCGCGGTTGGCGCCGGGGTCGGCGCATCGGTCGGCGTGTTGCGAAACGCTTTTTCCACAATTGCCGCGATTTCGGCTATAGGCAAAATGCGCCAATTATTGTGTATACTTTGTCTCCACGAACTTCCAGTTCACCAAATTCCAGAACGCTTCCACGTACTTGGGACGCGCGTTGCGATAGTCCACATAGTACGCGTGCTCCCACACGTCGCACGTGAGTAGCGGCTTTTTGCCCGCCGTCAGCGGACAAGCCGCGTTGCTCGTGCTTTCCAGCGCGAGCGAGCCGTCGGGATTTTTCACCAGCCACGCCCAGCCCGAGCCAAACGTGCCGATCGCGGTCGCGGTGAATTTTTCTTTGAACGCCGCGATCGAGCCGAACGCGAGATTGATCGCGTCCGCGAGCGCGCCCGTCGGTTCGCCGCCCGCCTTGGGCGCGAGGCAGTTCCAGTAGAAGGTGTGATTCCACACCTGCGCCGCGTTGTTGAAAACGCCGCCGCTCGCGCGCTTGACGATCTCTTCGAGCGGCAAGTTCTCGAACTCGGTGCCGACGATCAACTTGTTGAGATTCGCGACGTACGTCGCGTGATGTTTGCCGTAGTGAAAATCAATCGTCTCCGCCGAGATGTGCGGCAAGAGCGCGTCTTTGGCGTACGGCAATTCGGGTAGTTTGTGTTCCATTGTTCCTCCTTTGTTGTTAGCGATCAGCGATCAGCCGTCAGCGATCAGCCATCAGCGATCAGCCGTCAGCGATCAGCCGTCAGCAATCAGCCGTCAGCAATCAGCCGTCAGCAATCAGCAATCGCAAACACTGACCACCGTTCACTGTCCACCGTCACAATTTTACCACGTTCACCGATTTTTCGCAATCCCCGATCCGCGCTGATCGTTGATGGCTAATTGCTGATTGCTGAACGCTGACCGCTGTTTGCTGATTGCTCTCCTCTGCGCTATAATCCCCTCGTGATTCCATCCGCTTCGCCTCTCGAAACTTTGCGCGGCACCATCGAGCGCGTCACGTTCTACAACGAAGAGAACGGCTATCTCGTCGCGCGTTTTGTGCCAGAAGGCAAAACGCTCCCCGTCACGATTGTCGGCAATCTGATGGGCGCGAGCGTCGGCGAATCGTACACGCTCGACGGCATCTGGATCAGCCATCCCGAATACGGTCGCCAATTCGAAATCAAAAAATTCGCGCTGCAACTTCCCGCGACGATCCAAGGGCTGAAAAAATATCTCGGCTCGGGTTTGATCAAAGGGATCGGTCCCGTCACCGCCGAACGCATCGTCAAACATTTCAGAATGAACACACTCGACGTGATCGAAAAAGATGTCGGACGCTTGAGCCAGGTCGAAGGGGTGGGACCCAAGCGGATCGAAATCATTCGGCGCGGGTGGGCGGAACAGAAACAGATCAAACAAGTGATGATGTTTCTGTCGAGTCACGGCGTCAGCACCGCGCTCGCCGTGAAAATTTACAAAGAGTACGGCGACGGCGCGCTGAACGTCGTGCAACACGAGCCGTATCGCCTGGCGCGCGATATTTACGGGATCGGTTTTCTCACCGCCGATAAAATCGCGCGCGCGATTGGGATCAAGGAGGACGATCCCGCGCGGATCGAGGCGGGCGTGCGGTACGTCCTGGGTCAGTTCAGCGACGATGGGCATTGCTTTGCGCCGCGCGCCGATCTGATTCCGCGCGCGTGCGAAATATTGAACGCGCCTGCGCCACTCGTCGAACAAGCGCTCGTGATGTTGCGCGCGGCGGAAGAAATTATCGTCGAGCCCGCCAGTGTCACACCTGCCCTGGCGGGCGGTGCCAGGGTTGCGAGGAGCGAAGCGACGCGGCAATCCCCACCGCCATCTGTCATTGCGAGGAGCGAAGCGACGAAGCAATCACCAATTCGCGATTCGGAGATTGCTTCGTCGCGATCCTTCGACTCCGCTTCGCTCCGCTCGGGATCGCTCCTCGCAATGACACCGCGCCCCGACGACGCGATCTACCTCGCGCCGTTCTACTACGCCGAAGTCGGTGTCGCGAATCGCGTCAAGCAGATCAAGACCAGCGCGGAAAGTCGGCTCCAAGAATTTCGCGCGACAGATTGGCGCGCCGCGTTCGATTGGATCGCGAGCAAAAGTAAAATCGCGCTGACCGAAAAACAACAGCGCGCGATTCAGACCGCGCTCACCGAAAAAATTTCGATCCTCACGGGCGGACCTGGGACAGGCAAAACGACGACGGTGCGCGCGCTGATTCAACTGCTCAAAGCGAAACGCCGCACGTTCAAACTTGCCGCGCCGACCGGACGCGCGGCAAAACGCTTGAGCGAAGCGACGGGTGAAAACGCGCAGACGCTCCACCGCTTGCTCGAATTCAAACCGTTCGAGGGCTACAAATTTCTGCGCGACCGCGACAATCCACTCGACGCGGATCTGATCATCGTGGACGAACTTTCGATGATCGATCTGTTGCTGATGAACGCGCTCCTCAAAGCCGTGAACGCGGCGAGTCACTTGCTTTTGATCGGCGATCCCGATCAGTTGCCTTCCGTTGGCGCGGGAAACGTGCTGAAAGATTTGATCGCATCGCAAACGCTTGCCGTCGTCGCGCTCGATGTGATCTTTCGCCAAGCGGAAGAAAGTTTGATCATCGAAAACGCGTATCGGATCAATCGCGGACAAATGCCTGAGTTCATCCAAACCGCGCGCGATTTTTTCTTGTTCACCGAAACCGAACCCGAGCAAGCCGCGACGCGCGTGATCGAGTTGGTCAAGCATCGCATTCCGCGCAAATTCGGACTGGACGCGGTCGAGGACATTCAGGTGCTCGCGCCGATGCATCGCGGGATCGTCGGCGTGGGCGAACTGAATCGCGCGTTGCAAGACGCGCTCAATCCGCCAATGGAACGCAAGCCCGAATGGCAGCACGGCAGTCGCGTCTTTCGCGTTGGCGACAAGGTGATGCAGACGCGCAACAACTACGACAAGCAAGTGTTCAACGGCGACCTGGGTCGCGTCGTCGAGATTGATGCGGAGGAGCAACGCCTCGCGATCAACTTTGACGGCGCGCGCGTCGAGTACGAATTTGGTGAGGCGGACGAACTCGTGCACGCGTTTGCGATGAGCGTGCACAAATCGCAAGGGAGCGAATATCGCGCGGTCGTCATTCCGTTGTTGACGCAACATTACTTGCTGCTGCAGCGCAATTTGCTCTACACTGCCGTCACGCGCGCCAAAGAACTCGTCGTCTTGGTTGGCACGCCCAAAGCAATTTCCATCGCGGTGCGAAACAACAAGGTCGCGCAGAGAAACACGCGGCTCGCGCAACGATTGGCAGTCAAGTCAATTGGTGACTAGTCAATCGGTGACTAGGCGAACAGCTGACTGCGAACAGCTGACTGATTGCCCAATCACTAGTTGACCAATTGACTAGTTACGCTATAATAGCGCGAGTTTTGGAACGAATCAGTCCTTGTCATTTCGAGCGCAGCGAGAAATCTCGTTTTCAGCAGGGCGAGATTTCTCGTCGCCAACGCTTCGCGGCTCCTCGAAATGACGGGAAGCAGAACGAGGACAAAGAATGATTCAACGCTTTGCGATTCTCTTGAATTTGATCGGATTGTTCGCCGCAGTGATCGCCTGCGCGCCTGTGCCAACCCCGATGAAAGAAACCGTCATCGTCAAGGAAACGGTGATGGTGAAAGAAACCGTGCGCGTCGTCATCACGCCCACGCCAACCGCGCTGCCGATCAAAATGAGCGGCGGCATCGTCATCGGCGCGGGCATAATGAACGCCAAACATTTCAATCCGATCTGGCTGAACAGCGCGCCGCAGTTTCTCGCGTTCCCGTTGATTCTGCCCGCGCTCACCTGGTTCGACGACAAGGCGCAGCCGATTCCCGATCTCGCGACCAAGATCGAAATTGCGCCGAGCGCGAACGCGTACACGTTCACGCTGCCAGCCAACGCGACCTGGAGCGACGGCACGCGCTTGACGACGAAAGATGTCGCGTTCACGTACAAACTCGCGCTCGATCCGGCGATCAATTCTTCGCTCTGGGGCACGAATCTCGCCAGTGTCAAAGGCGCGTTCGAGTATCAGCACAACGCGGCGAAAGATGTCGAGGGGATCAAAGTCATAGACGATCAGACGATCCGCTTCGAGTTGCGCGAATCGAACGGCACGTTTCTGTTCAACACGTACCTTGGCATTTTGCCGTCACACATTCTTGGAAAAGCCGATGCGCGCGAAATCGAAAAGCAACCCTACATTGACGCGCCGACCGTCACATCGGGTCCGTACGAGTTCGTCAAGTACGAACTGGGAAAATTCATTCAACTGAAAAAGAAATCGAACCACTGGGGCAAACCTGTCAGCGTTGACGAGATCACGATCCGAATGTTCGATTCACCCGCCGCGTCGTTTGCCGCGCTCGAAGCGGGCGACGCGCACCTCGCGGCGATTTCGCTGGACGAGAGCGCGCGTCTCCGCAAATTGCCTCATCTCGATATGCTGACCGCGCGCGGGACGAACGCGTACGCGTTGCACGTTGACGCGCGCACCAAAGATCAGCTCGCCGCGTTGAATCGTCCCAGAGATCAAGGTGGGCGCGGGTACGCGATCGCGCGCGCGCCCAAGCCGTACCTCGCAGACAAACGTTTTCGCCAGGCGTTGAGTTACGCGCTCGACCGCAAAGCGATCGTGCAAAGCGTCGTCAACGGCGAAGGCGCGCCCATCGTCAGCCCATTGTTCGCGCCCGATTGGACGATCAATCCCAACTTGATCAAGTACGACACCAACCTGGATCGCGCGCGCGCGTTGATGCGCGAAGCCGGAATCGCGTTCGATGCGGCAGGCACCGCGCTGTTCGAGAATCGCCCAATCGCGCTCGTGTATCTCGCCAGCACGAGCGAGGACGCGCGCAAACTCGGCGAAGCGATCCAGAATCAGTTGATCAAAGTCGGCATCCGCGTCGACATCAAACTGGTGCCGTACGAAGTGTTCCTGCAAGCCGCGATTGACGGCGAAGGCGATTTGATTCGCGGCGTCGGCACGCGGCTGGGCGCGGATCCGAGCGTGAGCGCGTTGTACTACACCTGCAAAGCGGGCTGGGCGGAATTAGTGATGGGCTACTGCAACCCCAGGTTCGACGATGCGATGACGAAAGGAAACGCGGTCAACAGAAATGAGGATCGCCAAAAAGCGTACTGGGACGCGAGCGCGCTGCTCAACGACGAACTGCCAAGCATCTTTCTGTTCGCGCCGAATGTTTTCGTCGGCGTCAACAAAGGAGTGAGCGGCGTCAAGCCCAGCGTCGATCCCAGTTTCCTGACGTGGAATATTGCGGAGTGGACGATACAGAAATGAAATTCGGCGGACGCGAGTGCGTCCGCCGAATTATTTTGATTTGATCACAATCCGATGATTTTCTGAAATTGATCGAGTCCGACGATCTGCACGCCGTGATATTCCCCAAGATCGCGCAAGTGCGGGTCTTCGCTGACAAGATAATCTGCGCCGCCTTCCAGCGCGCACGCAAGAAAAACATCGTCCGTCGCATCCGCTTCAACGCGAGAGACCTGGTAGAGATCGTGCGTCATAACCGTCTGCGTTCGCAACACACTAACGAAATTTTGGATTTGTTCTTCTGGCAATCCTTGTTTGACGGCAATCCGCGCGTAATGGAGCACCCGATCTAGTTCGGACAATATCGAACCAGAAACAAGCAAGATAAATTGTCCTTCTGTGAAAGCGTGCCACATTCGCCTGCTGGCGATTGTCTTGCCCAACGCAAGTCGAACCAAGATGTTGGTGTCAAAAACTGCAACGACTTGATTGGCACTCACGCGTTAGCCCCGTTGGGATTGTCGCGCGCGCACAGCGGTAATCGCCTCGTTAATATCTGCTTCGAGTTCTGCTTCGGGTACGCGTTTGACGTGTTTGCGGAATTCCGCTAACTGTTTGGTTGCCTTTTGCCACTCGGGGCTCTTGCGCTTGCGTTCAAATGCAGCGAAAACTTGAGCGCGAACTCGCTCACGCCGCAGACTCTCTTGCACCAACCCCACGACAACTTGTTCGCGCTTGATTTTCTTCTCCAGCGCGATCTGATCGATTCCGCGCAATACTTGCAGCGGGAATCGCACCACCATTTCTTGCATCGCCATTTTGCACCTCACTGGAAACGATTATACTACGATCAGCGAATCGCGACAAGCCGCGCGGCTTTATTTCTTCTTCGCGCGTTTCTCTTCCTTGTAAAACACGATTTGATTTTTCTCGACATCCACGACGACGGTATCGCCTTCCGCAAATTTGCCCTCTAGCACTTGCCGCGCGAGCGGATCGAGAATCGCGCGTTGAATCGTCCGCTTGAGCGGGCGCGCGCCGTACGTCGCGTCGAATCCTTCACGCACCAGAAATTCCTTTGCCGCGTCCGTCAGTTCGATTTCGATTTTGCGCTCCGCCATCCGCGCGCGCACGGCTTGCATCTGAATATCAACGATATACTTCAAGTGCTCGCGCGTGAGCGAATGGAACAATACGATTTCGTCAATGCGATTCAAGAACTCGGGACGAAAGCGCGCGCGCAACGCGTTCAGGACCGCTTCGCGCGATTTCTCCGTGTCGCCGTTCAACAAGAACTCGGTGCCAACATTCGAAGTCATAATGATCACCGTGTTCTTGAAATCTACCGTGCGTCCCTGTCCATCAGTCAGACGTCCATCGTCGAGAATTTGCAACAGCGTGTTGAATACGTCCGCGTGCGCCTTTTCGATCTCGTCGAACAGCACGACAGCGTACGCGCGTCGTCGCACCGCCTCAGTCAGCTGACCGCCTTCGTCGTAACCGACATACCCCGGCGGCGCGCCGATCAAGCGCGCGACGGCGTGTTTTTCCTGATACTCACTCATATCAATCCGAATCAGCGCGGCTTCGTCATCGAACAGAAATTCCGCGAGCGCGCGCGCCAACTCCGTTTTGCCGACGCCGGTTGGCCCCAGGAAAATGAACGAGCCGATTGGACGGTTGGGATCCTGCAAGCCCGCGCGCGCGCGGCGCACCGCGTTCGCCACCGCGCGAATCGCGTCGTCTTGCCCGATCACGCGCTTATGTAACCGATCTTCCATCTTGAGCAGTTTCTGAATTTCGCCTTCCAGCAAACGCGAAACCGGAATGCCGGTCCACTTCGCCACCACTTCTGCGATGTCCTCTTCGCCAACTTCTTCTTTGAGCAACGATCCACTCTTTTGAATTTCAGCGAGGCGCGCTTCAGTCGCTTTGAGCTTCTTGTCAATCTCGGCGAGCGCGCCGTACTTGAGCCGCGCGGCTTCTTCCAAGTTCGATTCGCGTTCCGCGCGTTCGAGCGCGCGCTGAGTGTTCTCGCGTTCCTCTTTCAACGCGCGCGATTGCGCGATCACTTCTTTCTCTTGTTTCCACTTTGCTGTCAGCGCGTCCGATTTTTCTTTCAGTTCGGCAAGTTCTTTGTCGAGCGCGCGCAAGCGTTCGCGCGAAGCATCGTCTTTTTCTTTTTGCAGCGCGACGCGTTCGATTTCGAGTTGCTTGATCCGCCGCGTGATCTCGTCGAGTTCGGCGGGCATCGAGTCAATTTCCATTCGCAAACGCGACGCGGCTTCGTCCATCAGGTCAATCGCCTTGTCCGGCAGAAAACGATCCGCGATGTAACGTTTCGACAAAACCGCCGCGGCGACGAGCGCGCTGTCTTTGATCTTGACGCCGTGATGCACTTCGTACCGCTCTTTCAGCCCGCGCAAAATACTGATTGTGTCCTCGACGCTTGGCTCGCCGACGAGTACGGGCTGAAAGCGGCGTTCGAGCGCGGCATCTTTTTCGATGTGCTTGCGGTACTCGTCCAGCGTCGTCGCGCCGACGGTGTGCAATTCGCCGCGCGCGAGCATCGGCTTCAACATATTGCTCGCGTCCATCGCGCCTTCCGCCGCGCCCGCGCCGACGACGGTGTGAATTTCGTCAATGAACAAAATGATTTGTCCTTCGGCGGAGGTGATTTCTTTCAGCACCGCTTTGAGTCGCTCTTCGAATTCGCCGCGATATTTCGCGCCCGCGACGAGCGCGCCCATATCCAATTGCACGACGCGCTTGTTCTTGAGCGGCTCGGGCACGTCGCCGCGCACGATCCGCTGCGCGAGTCCTTCCGCGATCGCGGTCTTGCCGACGCCTGGCTCGCCGATCAGCACCGGATTGTTTTTCGTGCGCCGCGACAAAATCTGCATCACGCGGCGAATCTCCTCGTCGCGTCCGATCACCGGATCGAGTTTGCCGCGCCGCGCGAGATCGGTCAGATCGCGTCCGTACTTTTGCAATGCCTGGTACGTCGTCTCTGGATTTTGCGACGTGACGCGCTGATTGCCACGAATCTGCGTCAGCGCGCGCAGCACCGCGTCGCGCGTGATGTTCGCACCGCGCAAAATACGCGCAGTCGCGCCGTCGGCGTGATCGAGCAACGCGAGAAACAAATGCTCCGTCGAAACGTACTCGTCTTTCAAGTTGTTCGCTTGCTGCGTCGAGTTTTCGAGCACGCGTCCTAATCGCGGCGACGCGCCGACTTGCTGCGCCGCGCCGTACACCTTCGGCAGCCGCGCGAGTTCCGCGTTGAATTGCTGCGCGAGTGCTTCCGCGTTCGCGCCCAGCGCGCTAACGATCTGCGGCACGACACCGTCACTCTGCGTGAGCAACGCGGCGATCAAATGTTCCGGTTCTATTTGCGCGTGCTGGCTGTTCTGCGCGAGTTCCTGCGCCGCCAGCACCGCTTCTTGCGCTTTTTCGGTTAGTTTGTTCATGTTGAAAGGCATAGTTCACTTCCCATTATTTTTGGTATGTTGCGTACAGGATGACAACGGACAAGTGCGAATTAAACGGACAAAACCTCCAAGCGTGTCCGCTCAATCCGATTTTGTCCGTTGTCCTATCCCAGCACCGCTTCTTGTGCTTTTTCAGTTAGTTTATTCATGTTGAAAGGCATCGTTCACTTCTCACTATTGTATATCATATCTCCAACCCATGTTGGTCATTCCCACAAGCATGTCAATCGTGAAGATAAAATACTTCGTTGCAGAGTCAATTGTGCCATTGAAATAATCAAGCGTACTATCCCATGTATAGCTATCGCGATTGAATCTTTGTCCTGACAGTTGCTGTGTTTCCCCATTTGGAATTACAAATTGTTTGTTTCTATCCCAATCGGATTCATTTTGATTGCGTTGGAAATACACCTTGCCTTTATCATCGCGAAGGTGGATAAAGGAATTTTTCCATAGAACTACAAGCTGCTGCCCGCTCCGATTCTCAATAATGATGTCAAATCCAAAATACTTGTTCACATCAATCGTAATTGATTTTCTGAGCGTAATGGTTATACCATTTCTTGTGTACCCTTGCCCTGCAAGTATGATTGATCCGGGCGGTGGGTTCTGCTGATCAGTGCCCGTCGTCGCAGTAACAATTTCCGGCTTGGGCGTTACAACTATCACATTCGGCTTGGGTGTTGGAATTAGCGTATATGGCTGCTGTGTTGGCAATCGAGTGAACGTTGGCTGTGGGGCATAAGGCTGCTGCAACAATGGCGCGTCAACCGTCCGTTGCGCCACAAAAGTCGCAGCAACGCTCGTGGCACCTGCACTTGTTTTCGTCTGCTCCACGAGCAGCGCAAAAATGCCTGTGATTAGCGCGGCGATAATCACGCCCGCCGCGCCAATGATTGCTACCAACAAAGTGATGGTGTGGCGAGATGACATTGCGATACTCCTTTGTGTGATTCGTTTATCCGCTTCCCATCCGTTGTCACGCCCACTCCGCGTCAATCGCCTCTTTGATTTCCTTGATCGAAAGCCCGGTCAAGCGATGCATCCGCGTCGTCGGCGTGTGTCCCTCGTATTCCATCGGCGTGGAGGCGTGGCGATGCACCCACACGCCCGCCACGCGCGCGGTCTGCCCATTGTCATCAAAACGCACGACCACGTTCAAGTCGTATGAAATTTTACCCTGCTTCCATTCCAGCACCCACCGCAGACTCGCGCGATCGGCGACGGGCGTGGGCGTAACCTTGCCCTTGCCCGCCAGACGCGTCGCGTTGACCTGCTCGAGCAGGGTCACGATGTCGTTGCCTAACGTCGCCTTGACTTGATCGATTTTTTGGGTGATGCGTTCTTGCGCTTCGGATTTCAATTCTTTCATTGCTCGGTTCCTTTTCGCCGTGACTGATTAACCCGATCGTGCCATCGTCAGCGCTCGCCGCAAGCGATCGATTTCCGCGCGCAACGCCGCCTCGCGTTCGCGCGCCTCGGTTTGTACATTTTCCAAGCGTTCGGTCAGATCGATGATGATCTCGACGCCCGCCAGGTTCACGCCCAGTTCGTTCGTCAGACGCGCGATTCTCCGCAAATGATCGATTTCGCGTTGCGAGTACAATCGAATTTTACCAGAAGAACGCGTCGGTTTCAATAGCCCTGCGCGCTCATAGTAGCGCAACGTCTGCGGATGCATCTCGACAAGGCGCGCCGCGACGCTGATCACAAAAATCGGTTCATCCTGATCGTGCTGTTCCATCTGATCGTCTCCGCATTCGCGCAAGTTGTTTCACCAAGTCGCGCTCGGCGGCGGTCAAACGTTCCGGCAGAACGACGCGCACTTGCGCGTACAAATCACCAAACACGTTCGGTTCGTTCAACCTGGGCATCCCCTGCCCCGCCAAGCGAAACGTTTTGCCGGTTTGCGTCTCCGCCGGAATCTTCAGCGCGAGTTGCCCCTTGAGTGTCGGCACGTTCACTTCGCCACCCAGCAGCGCGGTGTACAACTCGACCGGAATCTCGCAGCGCAAATCATCGCCCTCGCGTTCGAAGATCGGATGCGGCGCGATTTGTACGCGCACGAACAAATCGCCGGACGATGCGCCGGATGCGCCGGGCGCGCCTTCGCCCGCGTATCGGATCTTCGCTCCGGTTTTGACCCCGGCGGGAATTTTGATTTCCAACCGGCGGCCCTCTTTTTGCAAAATGCGCGTCGTCCCGCGATACGCTTCGTCCAACGAGATTTCAACCGGCTGTTCGATGTCGTGACCGCGGCGCGCGCGCGATTGTGCGCGTGGCGAATCGAACCCGCCGCCAAAGAACGTACGGAAGAAATCGGAAAAGCCGCCCGCTTCGCCGCCCAAGCCACCCAGCCCGCCGAGTCCACCCAAAATGCTTTCCAGCTCTTCGGGTGTCACCGTGCGATACTGCGCGCCGCCGCCCCACTGGAACGGACCTTGACTACCCGCGCGCTGAAACTGCTCGTACTGTTTCCAGTTCGCGCCGAGCGCGTCGTACTTGCGCCGCTTGTCCGCGTCCGACAGGACGTCGTACGCTTCGTTGATCTCTTTGAATGTTTCCTGCGCCGGTTTGTTATTCGGATTGACGTCCGGGTGATACTTGCGCGCGAGTTTGCGGTAGGCTTGCTTGATCTCTTTTTCGTCTGCGCGCTTGTCCACACCCAAAATTCGATAGTAATCTTTGTATTCCACGCCCAGATTATATCATCATACAGTAAATATGTCAATATGGTTAAAGAATTCTAATGTAAAAAGTTGATAAAATCATTATAAGACCTATTGACAAATCAAGAACATAGCGCTATAATCCAAATCGAAAAATTACCGCGCGAAAGCATCGCCGATGCGATGTCGTCCGCCGGGAAATAGGAGGAACGATGAGTAGTTTGATGCGATGGGATCCGTTTCGCGATGGATTGTCTTTACGCAACGCGATGGATCGGTTGTTCGAAGATTCGTTCGTGACGCCGCGCCTGGGTTGGATCGCGCCGGTCGGCGCGATCGGACTGGCGCTGGATATGTACGAAACGAAAGACGAGGTGACGATCAAAGCCGCGCTGCCCGGCATCAAGCCCGAGCAAGCCGAAGTGACGATCACCGGCAACACGCTGACGATTCGCGGTGAATCGCAAGAGGAAAAAGAATCCACGGCGGAGAATTACTTGTGCAAGGAACGCCATTTCGGATCGTTTGCGCGAACCGTCACCCTGCCCGCCGGACTCAAAGCGGACAAAGCGGAAGCGACGTTCGAGGACGGCGTGCTGACGCTCAAGATTCCAAAGACCGAAGAAGCCAAACCGAAAACGATCAAGGTCAAAGCAAAGTAGGAAGCAAAGTTCAAGGTTCGATGTTCAAAGTTGGACGTTCAGCGCCTCTGAACTTTGAACTTTGAACTTTGAACCACGAGCTCGAATAGGAGGACACGATGAGTATTTCACGCTGGGAACCATTCAAAGAAATGATGACCCTACGCGAGGCGATGGATCGACTGTTCGAAGATTCGTTCGTGCGACCCAGCCGCGTGATGCGCCAAGGCACCGGCGCGTACTTGCCGCTCGACATTTACACGACGAAAGACGCGGTGGTGATTCGCGCGTCGGTGCCGGGCGTCAAGCCGGACGAAATGGAAATCACGATTGAAGGCGACGCGGTCACCTTGCGCGGCGAAATCAAACCGCCGCAAGAGGAAGGCGCCTTTTTGTTGCAGGAACAACGCTACGGTCCCTTCGCGCGCTCGATTGAACTTGCGCTGCCGGTGCAAGCGGACAAAGCCGAAGCGAAATTCGAGAACGGCGTCTTGACGCTGACGATCCCGAAAGCGGAAGAGATCAAACCCAAAGTGATCAAAGTCAAGAGCGCGTAAAAAAGCAACCCGCAGGAGTCGCTCCTGCGGGTTTTGCTTTTGCAGTCAGCTTTCGATCGTCAGCCAATCCGCTTGCCCCAGCGCCAAAATATCCAGACCGGCTCTGGGCGTTGGCGTGGCAGGCACAGGCGACTGCGGCGTAGGTGTTGGCACGGAATACGCCGGATTGGGCGCGATGAACGGAAGCAAACTACCCAAGATCATACTAAGCACAACCGACCCGGCAAGAACAATCCAAACATAGCGGCGCCAATCCTTTTTTTGCACTTTGCTTTTTACTCTGCGCGACATTGCCTTCCTCCAAAATGATTACGACGCGGATTATACCACAATCCCGCGGTACGACAAATTGGCAAATGGCGAATTGCGAATTGCTATACGCGATATGCCATACGCCATCTGCCATTCGCTACTTGCCAAATCCCCCGCTCTCTTTTATAATCGTCACCAATGACGCCTGCCGATACCCTCGCCAAAAAATTGCAATCCCAGCTCGCCGCCTTGCGCGAAATCACGCGCGCGATCAGCGCGGCGTGGTCGCTCGATCAAATCCTCGCGCTGATCACGCGCAAAACCGCGCGCGTGATGGACGTGGACTCGTGCTCGATCTATTTGCTGGACGATCAACAGTACCTCGTGCTGCAAGCGACGACCGGACTGGACGCCGACGCGATCGGACACGCGCGTCTGAAATTGGGCGAGGGGCTGACCGGGCACGCGGCAAAAACCGGCAAGCCGGTGGCGGCGAGCAATGCCGCGCGCGATCCGCGGTTCAAGTACTTGCCCGAAACGAAGGAGACGATCTTCCAATCGCTTCTCGCCGCGCCGCTGATCGCGCGCAACAAGGTGATCGGCGCGATCAACGTGCAGACGCGCGCGAACCGCGAGTACGCGCCGGACGAGATCGAGTTGTTGTCCGTGATCGCGGACATCGCGGCGAGCGAATTGGACAAGGCGCTGCTGTACGACGAAATCGGCGGGCTGAAAGAAGCGCTCGAGACGCGCAAGCTCGTCGAGCGCGCGAAAGGGATTTTGATGACGCGCCATCACATCGCCGAGCCGGATGCCTTTGCGCGCATCCAACAACAAGCGCGCACGTCACGCAAGACAATGCGCGCCATCGCCGAAGCGATCATTTTGGCGGATCAAGTATAATTTTCCCGCGCTTGATCACCGTCGCGATTGGATTCGCGCCAAAGCGGTACGCCAAATGCCGATAGTCCGGCACATCGGCGATCAGCGCGTCCGCCAGTTTGCCCGGCGCGAGCGAGCCGACGCGATCCGCGATCCGCAACGAGTACGCCGCGTTGATCGTCGCCGCGACGATCGCTTCTGCCGGAGTCAGTTTTTCGTAGCGACACGCCAGCGCGATGACGAACGGCATTGACTCGCACCAACACGTCCCCGGATTGAGATCGCTTGCCAGCGCGACCGGCACATTTTCTTCAACGAACGCGCGCCCGTCGGCAAAATTCGTCTTACCTAACCCGAAGGTCGTCCCCGGCAACAACACCGCGACGACGTTCGCCTGCGCCATCGCGCGCATCTCCTCGCGCCGCGTCACCATCAAATGATCCGCCGATGCCGCGCCGAGTTCCGCCGCCAACGTCGCCGCGCCGAGATTCGCAAATTCGTCGGCGTGAACGCGCAATCCAAATCCAAGTTCTTTCGCGCGCGTCAAGATTTTCCGCGTCTGCGCCAATGTGAACGCGCCGTCGTCGCAAAAAACGTCACAGAACGACGGACGACCGACGACCGACGACGGATGCTTTCGGTCTTCGGTCTTCGGTCTTCGGTCAATCCCAGGCAGCATCTCTTCGACAACAAGCGCAACGTACTCTTCCTCCCGCCCCTTGAATTCCTCCGGCACGACGTGCGCGCCGAGAAAAGTCGGAACGAGATCGAGCGCGTGTTCCGCGTCGAGCGCGGCAATCGCATCGAGCATTTTGAGTTCGGTCGCGGTGTCCAAGCCGTAGCCGGTTTTCACTTCGGCGGTCGTCGTACCGTGCGCGAGCAGCGCGTCCAGGCGCGCGCGCGATTGCGCGACGAGAGCGTCTACAGTCGCGGCGCGCGTCGCGCGGACGGTGCTCATAATCCCCCCGCCCGCTTTTTGGATGTCGAGATACGACGCGCCTTGCAAGCGCATTTCGAATTCGTGCGCGCGATCGCCGGCAAAAACCGCGTGCGTGTGCGCGTCCACAAAGCCGGGCAGGACGATTTTACCGCGCGCGTCAATCGTGCGCGTCTGCGCGTCTGCGCGCGCGAGCAACTCGCGCGTGTCGCCGACCGCGATGATCCGCTCACCGCGAATCGCGAGCGCGCCATCGCGCAGGATCGCAAGATCGCCTTGCGTCGCGCCGCGCTTGGGCGCATCGCCCGCGAGCGTGAGAACCTGGTTGGCGGAATGAACGATCAAGTCAATTGACATTCTCCATCCCCTCAATTCGATAACTTGATTATACGCCAAGTTCAATCCGTTCACAAACGATTGACGGATTCAGGGTTATGGCTATAATCGGGAAAGAAACTGACAACGCAGAAAAGCATCGTTGAATTTACACTGAAGAGGTCTCGATGAGTTTGATCATTGATTGGTTCCTCGCGCTCACTCCGATCTTGGTGATTCTCGTTCTGATGGTCGTGTTTCGATGGGGCGGCGCAAAAGCCGGGGCGGCGGGCTGGCTTGCCGCGATCTTGATCGCCGCGACGCGCTTTGGCGCGGAGATCGATCTGCTCGCGCTCGCGCAAACCAAAGCGCTGTTTCTTTCGCTCGACGTGCTGCTGATCATCTGGGCGGCGTTTTTCCTTTTCCAAGTCGCGGACGAAGCGGGCGCGATCAAAACGCTGGGACGCGCGCTGCCGCAATTGACCGCCGATCGCGGAATGCAAGCGTTGTTGATCAGTTGGCCCTTCGCATCGTTCCTGCAAGGTGTTGGTGGATTCGGCGTGCCGGTTGCAGTCACCGCGCCGCTAATGATCGGCTTGGGATTTACGCCGCTCGTCGCGGTGGTCGCGCCATCGCTGGGACACGGTTGGTCGGTGACGTTTGGCTCGCTCGGCACATCGTTTCAGGCAATGGTCGCGGCGAGTGGAATTTCGGGATACGTTCTTGCCGCGCCTGCCGCGCTCATTCTCGGTTTGGCGGGCTTTGGCTGCGGCTTGATGGTGCTGCACGTCGCCGATGGCTGGTCGGCAATTCGACGCTTGCTCGTTCCCTGGTTCGTGATGAGCGTGTTGATGGGACTGACGCAATACTGGCTGGCGACAAATGGGATGTGGAGCATCGGCGGATTCGGCGGCGGAATGGCGGGCTTGGCGGCTGGATTCATTCTCGTTCGGTGGTATCGCGGCAATCAGTCTGCCGATCAAACGCAACCAATCAAGCGCGACGCAGTCGTACTCGCGTTTTCGGCGTACTTTGCGCTGATCGCGATGACGATGCTCATTTCGTTTGTCGCGCCGCTGAACGCGTTCTTGAGTCAGATCGTCGTGATTCAATTAAAGTTTCCGGAGATGCGGACGGCGCTTGGCTACGTTACGCCCGCCGAGTTCGGTCGCCGGATCAATCTGCTCGTTCACGCGAGCGCGGTGTTGATGTACGCCGCAGTGATCGCATACCTGGTTTATCGCCGCGCGGGCTTGTACCAACCCGGCGCGCTGGGTCGCATCGCGAATGGTACGCTCAAGCAAGTGATCACGTCGTCCATCGGCATCGCCGCGATGGTGGGAATGGCGACGGTGATGTCACACGCGGGGATGACGGAAATTTTGGCGCGCGGCTTGGCGCAAGGAATGGGCGCGCTCTTTCCACTCGCGTCGCCCTGGATCGGCGTGCTGGGCGCGTTTATGACCGGCTCGAACACGAACTCCAACGTCGTGTTCACCGTGCTGCAAAAACGAACCGCCGATTTGCTCGGTTACAGCGCGGCGATCATTCTCGCGGCGCAAACCTCCGGCGCGGCAATCGGCTCCGTGATCGCGCCGACCAAGATCATCGTCGGCGCGAGTACCGCGGGCTTGAGCGGCAAGGAAGGTTTGATTCTGCGTTCGTTGCTGTTGTACATCGCGATCCTGATCGCCGGAGTCAGTCTGGCGACCTGGGTTCTGATCGGAGTGATGCGATGAGTCAAAATAAATCCAAGGCGCAACGCAAATTCTGGCTGCAAGTTCTCGCGTTCGCGCTGATGATGCTTCCACCCATCGGCTTGTACTTTAGCGTCACGCTGAGTGTGACCTGGCTCACCTGGGTCTTGATGGGTTTGATCGCCGCCGGAATGTTCTTGACGATGCGGGTGACGTAGACTTGGGACGCGGACGGGCGATTGAAATCGCCGCATAGAGGCGTACCGCCGGGCGTCCGTCTGCACGGACGCGGTTCACGCCGCGCAGGCGGGCGATCAGCCAACGGCTCACGCGAGACGATTTCTAATCAGTAGGTGCAAAACTCTCGTCCCCGGACCTTAACAACTGAAATTGGCTTGCAAGTTTCTCCAGCTGATGTACAATTCGGTATGTTTGAACCTCAGTCAGGAGAAATCCCGTGCGCAAAGCCAAAGACAATACCCATGTGCCGACCCGTTATTTCCGCCCGGACTTGGAACGCTGTCCTCTCTGTGGAGCAAAGCGCAAACGCCGTGTGACGGCCCAAGACAAAATCCTGATCACATTAGCGGGACGCTTCCGCCTGATCAGCCGGGGCTATGGTTGCAGCCGGCGGCGTTGCCCAAACGCACGTGCGCTATGGGTCTCACCAGAGCCAGCGCGCTTGAGTTTGAAAGGGCTCAGTTTCGGTTTTGATGTCATCGTTCAGATCGGATGGTGGCGCTTCTGGGAACATCGCACCTTGGACGAAATCTGGACGCTGGCACGCTCGCGTTTTCCGATCTCGCGACGGCAGGTGATGTACTTGATCGTTGATTTTCTTTGTCTGTTGAAAGCAGCCCAACCTGCTCGGATCGAAAACCATCGGTCTTTCTATGCGCGGCGCGGATTACTTTTGAGTCTGGATGCCATGCAACCCGAAAAAGGAAATGATGTCTTGTATATGGTGCGGGAACTGCGTACGGGACTGACGCTGCAAGCCGTGAAAGTATCCTCCCAGGGCGCGGAGACGATCCGCGTGCGCGTGTTGAAACCGGTCCAGGCGTTGGGCTTTCCAGTACGCGGAATTGTGAGCGATGCCGAAGACGCGATCCACCGCGCGTGCCAGAAAGTCTGGCCTGGGCGTCCGCATCACGCCTGTCACTTTCATGCGCTGCGCGATGCGGGCAAGCCCATCTACGAAGCCGACCAGAGCCAGATGGTCAAAATCAAGCACGATTTACGCTTGAAATTGAGTCCCGTGCGGCGAGCGATTCAAGCGTTGGACGAGACCGACCCCACACGCGCCGTGTTGCTGGACTATGCCGAAGCGTTGCGGAGCTGCTTACGGATCAGTGGCGTAGCGCCTTTTCAACTGGGCGGCGTGCGAATCATGGAGGATCTCCGTGCGGTGACTGCCTCCCTGCGTCGCTGCGAAAAAAACAACCGCATCTCCTACTGCGTGATTTGTTAATTGCGGCGACGGTGTATCGAAACTATATGGTCGCCGACCGGCGCTCGCGCCGTCAATTGAAGTGGCTCATCGAATTAGCGCATTTGTTGCGGATACAGGATGAAGATGGTCAACCACGCCGCGCTCGCCAAGTCAAACGTGAGGTCAAAGCTTTCCTGGTGCGGTTAGAGCAAGACACGACACTGGATACTCAAGATACGCGCGTCGTCCAGCACTTGATCCGAACTATCCGGAACCGTTGGTGGGGCTTGTTCACGTGTTATCGCGTGCCGGGCTTGCCACCCACCAACAACGACCAGGAGACTTTCTTCAATCAACTCAAGCACAATCAACGGCGGATCTGTGGGCGCAAATCGGTGCATGAGTTTGTGATGCGCTATGGTGTGTACGCCGCCTATATTGATCCGCGTGAGACCTTCGAGCAGGTACTGGAACGTCTACGCCAAGTCAGCGACACCGAGTTTCAGAGTGCCCGGCAAGCTTGGCGTGAGAACGAAGCTCCATTGCACAAGGCCCATCGCTTCCGGTATCATCGAGCCAAGTTTCTCAAAGAGCTGGAAGCCGACTGGGAGAAATTAGCGCAATGACCCGAGTGTCCGCAGCTTATTCAGTGTGAAACGGTTTTAAGGTCCGGGACGAGAGTTTTGCACCTACTGTTCTCAAACGCCGTTGCTATGGTCTGCTCAACCTGGGGCATCTGTTCCAACGCAATTTTCTAGATTTGGAGGGCTATCGCCTGTTTGCGCGACGCATCCCTATATATGCCACCTATCACGGCAATTCCCAATGAACCCCAAAATTGCGCTCGTCGCGCGCTTGATAGTACCTTTCCAACAGAATCCTTGCACATTGGGCAAGAAAATCAGGCGGTGGACCGGACCGTCTGAGCCAGTGTTGGGATAACGTACGTCTCGCGCAACTTGAGCGCCATGGTTGCAATTTGGCGT